>JAGFJK010000160.1 GCA_024102795.1 Pirellulaceae bacterium | reverse complement strand
GCCGCCGGCCCGCGCTTCAACTGGCCGACGGTTCGGCAGCGGCGTCCGCCCCTTCGGCTGCCCCGGCCGGAGGCGTCACGGCGGCCAGCGCCTCGCGCAGCTTCCGCTCGTTCTCGTGGCAAAGATTGGTTTGAATCACCGTGCCGCCGTACTTCTGGATTTCTTCCAGCACCTTGTCGGCGGTCATCTGCCGGATCAGCACGCACAGAGCGGCCGTGCCCGGCTGGATGGTCTGAGCCATCTGTTTCATCACCTTGTCGTCGATGCCGACGTCGCTCAGCGCTCCCGAAATCGCTCCGGCGGCCGCTCCAATCGCGAAGCCGAACAGCGGGTTCATGAACAGCAGCCCGATCAGCGTGCCCCAGAAACCGCCGCTGGCCGCGCCCGTGGCGGTCAGGTTGTACATCTGGCGAAGCTTCACCTTGCCGTTGGCGTCGCGGACCACGACCACCGCGTCCGCCACGTCGATCAGGTAGTCCTTCTGCATCTTGAGCAGCGCCAGCCGGACTTCCTCCGCCTTGATTTCATTTTCGTAGCCAATTACCAGCAGCGTGGCCATCTTCAGTTCCTCGTGGTGAAAGCGCAATCTGAAACAGTGAACTCATTCTTCGCGGATCGAGTGCCGCAAACGTCGCTCAGCGATTCCTGGCACTCGTCGCCTCGATCAGCAATCCAGCGTCGCCAGAGCCACCGCCAGCCGGCAGCCTTGCAGGTATTCCGGCACGTCGACGTATTCGTCGACCGTGTGAATCTCGTACTGCCCCGCGCCGATCGTGACCGTGGGCACCCCATGCTTGTCCAGCCAGTTGGCGTCCAGTCCGCCGTTGGAGAAGTGCGTGGCCGGCGTCAACCCCAGCGACTCGGCGGCCCGCTTGGCCCGGACCACGGCGGGATGATCGTCCTCCACCTTGAACGGCGGGTAGGAGGCCCGGCTGGTGAAGTTCACTTGAGCCGTCGCTCCGCCGATATCCTTGATCGTGGCCTGGGCGTGAGCGAACGCCGCCCGAAACGCCTCGGCGATCTCCGCGGCGAATTCCGAGCTGGGACTGCGCGCCTCGCCCACGATGCGGACGTAATCGGTTACCACGTTGGTGGCGTCGCCGGCCGCTTTGCCATTCTTGCCGCCGAACACTCCGGCGTTGCTGGTACCGTAGCCATCGGGCTTGACCACCTTGCCGAACCAGCCGCCGCGATGGGCTTCGGCCAGCCCGATCGCGCCCACCAGCGTCGCCGAGATGCCCTTTTCGGGTGCCACGCCGGCATGGGACGCCTTACCCTTGATCTCGACTTCCCAGTTCGACTGGCCCACCGCGCCCACGATCAAATCCGCCGCCAATCGCCCGTCGACGTTGTAGCACACGGCCGCGCCGCCCATGTCGGCCGGATTCAGCTCGCGGGCCCCGTGCAGCCCGCTCTCCTCGCGGACCGTGAACAGCAGCGTGATCGGCGGATGCGGTAGATTGCGCTTGAACAGCGTTTCGATCAACGTCACCAGCACGCCGCAGCCCGTGCGGTTGTCGCCTCCCAGCGCCGTGGTGCCGTCGGAAACAATCCGGTCGCCGTCGCGCCGGGGCACCGCGCCGGCGCACAGCGGCACGGTGTCCAAGTGCGTCGAAAACATCAATCGGGGTCCGGGCCGCGTGCCCGGCAAATCCACCCACAGGTTGCCGGTCTCGGTCGGCACCGGTATCCGTTCGTGCACGGTGTCGAAACGGATTGCCGCGTCGGGCACGCCGAGCCGCCGCAAGTCGTCCGCCACCGCCTGGCCAATGGCCGCTTCCTGTCCGGTGATGCCCTCAATCGCCAGGTACCGCATCAGTCGATCAACGGCCGACTGCGCGTCGATCTGGATTTCGTTACTCATTGCACCCCTGTCCTCTGGTTCCTCGACTCCCGGCGCAACTCGCCGACACTATAGCCCCCAGGGAAGCCCCAGCAGTTGCCAGCCGGTAAACAACAGCGTCCACACCGCGTACATGATCACGACATACGGCAGCATCATCGACACCACCGTGCCCACTCCAGCCGACTTGTCGTAGCGCTGAGCGAAACCGACCACCAGGGCGAAGTAGGCGTTCAGCGGCGTGATGGTGTTCATCGGCGAATCGGCGATGCGGTAGGCCGCCAGCACGGCTTCCGGCGCCACGGCCAGCGCCATCAGCAGCGGCACGAAGATTGGCGCGAACAGGGCCCACTTGGCGATCGCGCCGGTAATCAGCAGGTCGATCAGCGACACGACCACGATGAACCCGATCAGCAGCAGCAGCGCCGGAAAGTTGGCCGCCTTCAGCAAGTCGGCCAACCGCAACGCCAGGATGGTCCCCATGTTCGTATAGTTGAAGTAGGCGATGAACTGGCTGAGCACCAGGAACAGCAGGATCAGGCTGCCCAGCCCGGACATCGCCTTTTCCATCGCCTTGATAATGTCCGTGACGCTGGTGATGGTCTTGGCGCCGTAGCCGTACGCGGCGCCCGTGGCCAGGAACAGCACCATGATCACGGCGATCAGGCCGTTCATGAAGGGCGAGTTGCCGATCAGCACGTCTGTTTCGGGATCCCTCAGCGGCGCTCCGGACGGCAAAGTCAGTAGCCCCAGCACGCCCAGCACTCCGACCAGCACCAGCCCGGCGAACAGCAACCCCTGCGACTCGTCGGCCGACAACGGGCCCGACTTCTCGCCCACTCCCCCGTCCCCCGCCTGGTCGGGCTGGTAGCTTCCCAGCCGCGGCTCGATAATCCGCTCCGTAACCACCGCCACAATCAGGGTCAGCAGGACGACCGAGGCGATCGAGAACCAGAGGTTCGACGCCAGGCCGATTGACATTTCCGGATCGACCAAGGCGATCGCGTCGTTGGTGAACTCCACCAGCACGGCGTCCAGCGGCTTGATCAGCATATTCACCGTGAACGCGCCGGCCACCGCCGCGAAGGCCAGGGCCAGCCCCGCGATCGGATGCCGCCCGACGCTCAGGAAAGCCGTCCCCGCCAGCGGGATCAGCACCAGGTAGCCCGCGTCGGCCGCGATACTCGACAAGATGCCGACCAGCGCCAGAATGTAAATCAAGGCCCAGCGGGGCGAGAGCAGCACGAGCTTGCGGATCAGCGTGTTGACCAGCCCCGACGCCTCGGCGACCCCGGCACCCACCATCGCGGCGATCATCAGCCCCACGGCCGTGAACCCCATGAAGCTGGGGATCAGCGACACGTACATGAACCGCACGCCGTCGGTGGTCAGCAGGCTGCGGGCGCTGACCGTCTGCTGCTCGATCTTGTACGCTTTCTCGTCCAGCACGCCGTACTCAACCTGCGTGCCCAGGTCGTAGGCTCGCGGGTCCAGGCCATCGCCCTGCGAATCCCCGGCCGCTTCCTTCGCAGCCGCGTCCGGCACGATCGCCTCGAACGTCACGCTGGCCCCGGCCAGGTACAGCACGTGCGAAAGCCCCATCACCATCAGGATCAGCGTCACGAAAATCAGGACCGGATGGGGCACCATGTTGCCCACTTTCTCGACCACGTCGAGAAACCGCTGCATCACGGTCCGGGGAGCGTCACCTGGTGGATTCATCGCGGGCGTCATTCCGGGAAGAATTGGGGAACGTTCTCACGGCGGACTCACCGCCGCTGAGGCAGAATACAGCGGCAACAGCCAAGGCACAAGCAGGACAGTGACCAGCAGCACCAGCACGGCCAGCGGCACGCCCACCCGCACAAAGTCGCCGAACGTGTAATGGCCCGGCGTCACCACCAGCGTATTGACGGGCGACGAAACGGGCGTCATGAAGGCCGTCGACGCCGCCAAGGCCACGATCATGGCGAACGGGTAGGGCGAGGCATCCAGGTCCTTGGCCACGGCCAGCGCCACCGGCGCCATCAGCACGGCGGTGGCCGTGTTGGAAATGAACATGCCCAGTCCGGCGGTGAGCGCGAACAGGCAACCCAGAATGACGTGCTCGCCGGCGCCGCTGAGCACCGACATCAGCCCGTCGGCGACCAGTTCCACTCCGCCGGTCCGCTGCAAGGCGATGGAAAACGGCAGCATCCCCACGATCAACACCAGCGTTTTCCAGTCGATCGCCCGATAGGCGCTGGTCAGATCGATCACGCCGCAGGCCCCCATCAGCAGGCAGCCGATCAACGCCGCCAGCACATTCGGCACCAGGCCGCTGATCATCAGCGCCACCACCAGCCCCAAACAGGCGACCGCCGGCAGCGCCTTGCCGGGTGCGGGCAGCACGTCGTCCATCTCCAGCGGCAAGTGGAACGGCACGATCTCCCGCGGCTCGGCCTGCGCCCGCTGGATCGCCCGCCACGGTCCGATCACCAGCAACGTGTCGCCGACCCGCAACTGCTCGTCCGCCAGTTCACTGCGGCTGGCCGTCTGCCCGCGCCGCAGGCCGATCACCCGCAACCCGAACCGGTCATGAAAACTTCTCTCGGCCAGCGAATGACCCACCAGGGACGACGTCGGCGGCACAATCAGCTCGGCCATGCCAAGCTCCTGCGAACGGTCGCTGAAGTACGCCCCGCTCAGCGGCAGCTTCCGCAGGCCGTATTCCTGCCGCAAACGCGCCACTTCTTCCTCAGGTGCCAGCAGGTCCACCAGCAGGATGTCGCCCGCCCGCAGCTCGGTGCTGACCGCCGGCTCGATCAACGCCTTGCCCCGCTGAATGGCCACCAGCTTCGCGCTGCCGTGTTCCTGGAGCCGATGACGGAGCTGGCCAATCGAATGCCCGATCAGCGGCGAGTCGGCCAGCACCTCCGCGCGATGCTCGCGGCCCGCCAGCTCGTACTCCTCGATCCACTCGGCCAGCCGCGGCCCGTCCGGACGCTGGCCGCCGGCCGGTTGCGACTTCCCCAGCCAGCGCCGGGCCAGCAGCATGTAGCCGATGCCCAGCACCAGAATCGGGACACCGAACGGCGTAAAGGCGAAGAAATGAAAACCGGCGTAGCCGTGCCGCTCCAGCTCGCTGCTCACCACTAGGTTGGGCGCCGTGGCGATCAGGGTCATCATGCCGCTGACCAGGGCCGCCGAGCTGAGCGGCATCATCAACCGGGAGGCGGGCGTGCCCGTACCCTGGGCGATCCGCAGCGCCACGGGAATGAAGATCGCCGTGACCGCCGTGGAACTCATCAGCGACCCCAGGCCGCAGACCACGACCATCAACAACGCGATCAACCGCGACTCGTGGCTGCCGGCCCTGGCCGTCAGCCAATCGCCCAAGCTGCGCGCCACCCCGGTGCGGACCAGGCCGTCGCCAATCACAAACAGGGCCGCGATCAACACGATGTTCGCATCGCTGAAGCCGGCCAGTGCTTCGCTCACGTCAATCACGCCCGTCAGCGGCAGGGCCGTCAGCATGATCAGCGCCACGGCATCCATGCGGGGGCGGTTCGCCGCGAACATGGCGATCGCCACGGCCAGCAACCCGACCACGATCGCCAGCTCGACATTCATTCAACGCCCCGCTGAAGGCAAGTGTGAAGCACACGTGAAGCAGCGCATCCTGGGGGCGTTCCCACCCGGCGCCGAAGAGGTCCAATAGGTGATAGTCAAATCACCAGGCGGAGACAAGTGGGCGCGAGCGGCGTTTGAGCGCGGCCAGAGACGGGTGGGACGCCGCCGGACCAGATGAAAGAACGTCCTGGTCGAACTCGCTCGACTAGAAATTGTACTGGGCCAGGCCGTGCAGCCGCTGTACGCTGGCTTCCAGGCCGTTGACGTTCTGCCGTTCGCCGGACAGCAGCTCGACGGCGAATGACAGCCGAGTGACCGGGATCCACCACAGGCTGGCGGCCCAGTACGAGGCGTTGTCGTACGTCGAGCCAGGCTGGTTCGCCAGGCTGTCGACCGACACGCTGGCGTACGTGAAGTTGGCCAGCCAGTAGTCGTTGAACCAGTGTTCGTAGCTGGCGTTCCAGCCCGAAGCGTCCAGCAGCTCGAACTGGCCCGTCAGCGGATCCACTTGCCCGTCGAGCCCTTGGCCGGCCAGGTCATTCAAATAGCGGCCGATGCCCGTCCCGCCGCTGGCCTGAAACAGCAGCCGGCTGCGAGTCCAACCGGAGGGGTGCGGATCA
The DNA here is from genome assembly GCA_024102795.1 of Pirellulaceae bacterium. Taxonomy (GTDB): domain Bacteria; phylum Planctomycetota; class Planctomycetia; order Pirellulales; family Pirellulaceae; genus JAGFJK01. Next base: position 8,866 of record JAGFJK010000160.1, on the reverse strand, counting down.
CACACCGGATCGGTTCCGGTCAGAATGGCCCAGGGATGCAGAACCACGCTGCCGCTGATCGCTCCGCCCGTTTCTCGCGTCAGCTCGCCACCGCTGGGGCGGTAGCCGATCGTCCGCCACAGACCGCTTAGCTGCAAATGCCCGCGGTGAGCTTCGTACCGCAAGTGCGTGGCGAAGTCGGGCACATCCTGCACGCCGTTGCCACGATTCCGAGTCGTGATGTCGGAAAACGGTCGCTCCACGCTGGCCGCCCAGTACCAGCTTGGCCACAGCGGCAACGTGACCCGCGCCGATGGCTGCCGCTGGTTGACCCAACTGTTCGGCCCCTGGAAATCCACCAGGCTCGGCCAACTGCTGGCGTCCATGAACACGGTGTTCTGCTGGCCGAAGCGGAAATAGCCGAAGTCAAGAAAGGCGTGCCGCAACCGTAGCGGGTTGCCGCCGCCGCCGGCCGCCTGCCCGGGGCCGTTGAAGAAATCGGCTTCGATGAACGTATGCACGTTCCAGTCCGCGAACGTGGTTGGCGTCCAGGTCTCCAGCGCAAAGCGGCTGATGCGACCGCTCATGTTGAAATTCTGGCCGATCTGCTGCGGAACGGGGATCGAGTTGGTGACGAACGCATCCGGCACGCCAATCGGATCGAAGTCGTACAGCGCGGCCAGCCGCACAAAGCCCCGCAGTCGAACCGACGTGTTCACCCCGGGCACCAGAAAGGATCCGGGGTACAAGCCGCGAGTGACAAACTGGTCGAGTTGGCGCGAGGTGAGCTGTGGGGGCGGCGAGACACGGGTGAATTCGGGCACCGCCGGACCTTGCTGCTGATCCCGCGGCTCATATCCCGGCGGAGCGTAATCGGCCAGCGGTCGAGCCCCGGGACCGAAGCGATCGTAGTATTCACGAAAGTAGGCGTAGTTCGGCAACGGATCGCCGTTGAACAGATCGCCCTCGGAACGGTAGTTGGCACCGGGGCCGGCCTGCGGATCCTGTTCGTCCAGCAGCCGTTGCAGACGGCTCTGGTTGTCTTCCAGCCACATCAGCCGCTGCTGAATGTCGCTCGCCACCGGCTGGTCCGGGTCACTCGTCCGATGCGCGGCCAGCGAGACCTCGGTCCAGTCCGAAGCCTCGACCCGCGGAGGCGCGGCGGGCAGCGGCACAACCGGCGGCAGCCGCGTTTGCGCGGCCAGCCACGGAGCCGGATTCACCAGCACCCAGCAGGCCAGCGCCAGCGTGGTCAACAGCGGGGTTCGTCGCATCGCGTCGCCCGACAGGCCTCCCCTGAGTACGTATTGTCTCCCTGTCTCTCATCGTCGGACCGATTATGCGGGCTTTACCGAATTTGCGGATTCTCGGCATGGGTGTCGCTGGCGCGGGACGGGTTAGCGAGAGGCCGAACGATCCGCCGGGCAAGCCGGCGGGATTCGCGGCCTCCGAACTGAAGTCTGGCGTCCGCCCATCAAGCGGGAAATGCCGGCTCGGACAGGAACAGGTCCATGCCCAGGCTCTGCGACAGAAACCGGGCCGCCAGTTGCCCTCGCACGCTGTTGCCGGCCGAGTCCAACCGCGGAGCGAACGTTCCCAGTCCGCCCTTGCCCGGCGACACAGTGACGATGCCGCCGCCAATCCCGCTCTTGCCCGGCAGACCGATCTCGTACAGCCAGTCGCCCGACGTTTCATACAACCCGGCCGTGGCCATCACGGCCAGCGAGTAGTGGCAGACACTCGCGGCTACAACCCGCTGGCCCGTCAGCGGATTCACGCCACCGTCCGCCAGCGTCGCCCCCATCACCGCCAGGTCCCTGGCCGTGACCATCAGCGAACATTGCCGAGTGTACAGGTCGGTCGCCTCGACCGGGTCGAGCGCCAGGCGGTCGTAGCTTTGCAGCAGCCGAGCGATACTTTGGTTGCGGAAGTTGGTTTCCGAAGCCGAGGCGTACACTTCGTCGCACAGCGGCAGTTCGCGCCCGGCGAACCGTGACAAGCCCGAGTGCAGGAACCGCCAACGAGCGTCCAGGTCCTCGCCCGGCGCCAGGCTGGTCGTGGCGATGGCCCCTGAGTTGACCATCGGATTGGTGCGTCCGCCAGGTCCCTGTTCGATCGCCGCCAGCGAATTGAACGGCAGGCCCGTGGCGTTGACCCCGACCCGCCGCCGTAGCTCATCCGGTCCCAGCAGCTCACAGACCAGCGCGAACACGAACGGCTTCGACACGCTCATGATCGAGAACTCATGCTCCGCGTCGCCCACCGAGATCACGCGGCCTTGCGTGTCGACCACGGCGATCCCAAACAGGTCGGCCGGCACGCGGGCCAGCGCGGGATAGACCTGCGAGACCTCGCCAGCGGCCGACGCGCGGAACCGCTCGTGAGCGTCCACGATCAGCCGCCGCACCACCTCGGGATCGGGCAGCCGCCCGGTCGAAACGTACGCCCGCCCGTCGCCCGCTCCCTGGCTGTCTGGCTGATCGGTCACCGCGCCCTCCCCGTCTGCCGAAATCCCGTCCGTCGAGTTGCCGTCCGCCGAGTTCCCGTCCGCTGGCGACCCGTCTCAGTCGCCCGCCGGTTCGTGGACGTTGTACATGATCGCGTACAGCACGGGCGTCACGATCAGGCTCAGCACGGCCGCGAACGAAAGCCCGAACATGATGCACACGGCCATCGACCCGAAGAACGGGTCCTTCAGCAGCGGGATCATGCCCAGCACCGTGGTCAGCACCACCATGCAGACCGGTCGCATCTTGGCCGTGCCGCTGTCCAGAATCGCTTCGTAGGCCGGCTTGCCGCTGGCCAGTTCGGTCTCGATCCGGCTCAGCACCACGATCTGGCCCTTGATCAGCTCGCCGGCCAGGGCCAGCGTGCCGAGCAGGGCCATGAAGCCGAAGGGGAACCCGGTGGCCAGCAGGCCGAACGTCACGCCCACGATCGACAGCGGCATGATCAGCCAGATCAGGGCCGTGACTCGCAGCGAGTTGAACAGGCAGATGACGATGAACACCATCAGCGCCAGAAAGTACGGCAGCGGCTCGGCCAGCGCCGCTCGCGCGCGGCGGGAATCCTCGTGTTCGCCGCCCCATTCCAGCGAGTAGCCCGGCGGCAGCTCGATGGCCTCGATCGGGGACCGCACCCGGCTGAACAGCTTGCTGGGCAGGCCGGTACGCGGATCGGCGTGCACGGTGATCGTGGGAAAGCGGTCGCGGCGCACGATCACCGAATCTTCCCAGCCTGTATCGACGCTCGACACGACCTGGCTGAGCGGGATCATGCGGCCCGCCACCGGGCTCCAGATCTGCTGGCTGGAGATCGCCGCCACGTCGCTCCGTTCACCCACGGGCGGGCGGGCGATGATCGGCAGCAGCCGCGTCTCTTGCGGGTACGTGCCGCTGCCGGAGCCCGCTTCGCCCGGTTCGCGATAGAACCCGACCACGCGGCCCTCGAAGCTGGTCTCCAGCGCCTGGGCCACGTCGGCCCGCGTCAGGCCGTTGCGCCGCGCCTGCGACTCGAACAGCGCCGGCTGCACGGCCAGCTCCCGCTCCCGCCAGTCGTGGCGGATGCACACGGCGTTGCCGTCGGACAGCAGAAGCTGTTTGGCCTGCTCGGCCAACTGGCGGAGCGTCGCCGGATCGGGGCCGCTGAACCGGGCCTGGATCCGCCCGCCGTCGCCCGGTCCGAGCAGAAACTTCTTGGCCACGGCGTTGGCCTGCGGATGCTCGTCGTCCAGGTGGCTCTGCACGGCCGCCAACACGCCGTCGATCCTCCGATGATCCTCGACATCCACCAGGAACTGCACGTATGCGCGGTTCTGCAGCTCGGGGCTGTAGACCAGCAGGAACCGCAGCCCGCCGCCACCCACGAACGAGGTGACGTGCGTCACACCCGGCTTCTGCTGGATGAACTGTTCCACTTCGGCCGCGAACGCCTCCGACTGGCGGATGTGCGTGCCGGCCGGCAGGAACACGTCGACCATGAACTGAGGTCGAGTGGCCGGCGGGAAAAAGCTCTGGTCGATCCGCGTGAAACCGAAGATGGCCAGCGCGAACAATCCGATCGATCCGGCCATGACACCCCAGCGGAACTTGAGCGCCAGGGCCAGCAACCGCCGGTACTGGTGAAATACAAAGCTGTCGTAAGGATCGCGGCGCTCCGAGGCGTCGCCCGCCAGCGGCTTGAAAAACTTGGCGCCCAGCAGCGGCGTCACCGTGATCGACGACACCCAGCTCAGGCTAAGCGCGATCAGGATCACCCAGAACAGCGAATTGCAGTATTCGCCCGTGCTGTCCTCCGACAGGCCGATCGCCGCGAACGCCAGCACGCCGATCGCCGTCGCGCCGAACAGCGGCCACTGGTTCTCGGCAATCACCTGCCGGACCACTTCCAGCTTGTCCTCGCCCCGCTCGATGCGCACCTTGACGCCCTCGATCACGATGATCGCGTTGTCCGTCAGCATGCAGAGAGCGATGATCAGGGCCCCCAGCGAAATCCGCTCCATCAGCAGATCGCCCTTGAGGAACATCACCAGGAAGGTGGCCATGATCGTCAGGAACAGCACCATGCCCATGATCAGGCCCGTCTTACGGCCCATCGTCAGCAGCAGCACGACCACCACGATGCTGACCGCCTTGGCCAGGTTGAAGACGAAATCGTTGGTGGCCAGCGAGACGGCTTCGGGCTGAAAATTGATCTCGCCAATCTCGATGCCCAACGGCTGGTCTGGCTTCAATCGCCCCAGCGTCGCTCGCACCCCCTCGCCCATCCGCACGACGTTGCCGCCTTGCACCGTCGAAATGCCGATGCCGATCGCCGGCTGCCCGTCATAACGCAGGATCCGGTCGGGCGGGTCGGAGTAGCCGCGCACCAGTTCGGCCACGTCGCCCAACACCAGTTGGCGGCCGGAACGGTCCGAGCCGATGACGATGTCGAGCATCTCGTCGGGCGAGCGGAAGCCGCCGGCCGGATCGATCGCCAGATGCTCGTCGCCCACCCGCACCCGGCCGCCGTCGGCCGCCACGTTCTGAGCGACCAGCAGACGATAGATCTGCTCCTCGTTGATTCCCAGCCGGGCCAGCCGCTGGCGCGAGATCTCCAGAAAGACCTGCTCCCGTTGCGCGGCGAACAGCTCGACGCTCTGCACATGATCCACCAGCAGCAGCTCGCGCCGCAGAAACTCGGCGTACCGCCGCAGCTCCGGGTAACTGAACCCTTCGCCCGTGATTGCCAGGAACACGCCAAACACGTCGCCGAAATTGTCGTTGACCACGGATAGGCCGCGGACCGCGGGCGGCAGTTGCGGCTGCACGTCGTGGATCTTCCGCCGCAACTCGTCCCAGACCTGCGGGATGCGGTGCCGATCGTAGCGATCCCGCATCGAGGCCTTGACGATCGACAGGCCGCGCGACGAATACGATTCGACGTGATCCAACTGCCCCAGCCGCTGGCAGGCCGACTCGATCGGGTTGCTCACCTCCAGCGCCACTTCCTCGGCGCTGGCGCCAAGGTACGGCGTGATGATCAGAGCGTCCTTGATCGTGAATTCGGGATCTTCCAGCCGGCCCAGCTCCCGGTAGGCCACGAAGCCGCCGACCAGCACCAGGGCCATGGCGACGAACACCACGCGGTCGTTCTGGACTGAGAAAACGCCGGGGTTCATGGGCCGCCTCCGCCCAGGGCATCGCCCAGGTCGCGGACGCGCATCCCGTCGCGCAGCAGCCGCACTCCGGCCACCACGATCCTGTCTCCCGGCGCCAATCCCTCGCGCACCTCCACGCGGCCCGCGGCGGTGGCGCCAAGCTGAACGGGGCGCGGCGCGACGGTTTCATCCGAGCCGAGCACCCAGGCCACCTGGCCTCCTTCGGGCGTATCGCTGATCCCCTCCACCGGCACCAGCAGCCGCTCGCCCAGCACGCGGGCCCGCTGGTACGACATGCTGACGCTGGCCGACATGCCGGGCAGCACCCGCAGGTTCTCCGGGGCCCGCATCGCCACGCGGACCTGGAACGTCTGCGTCACGGGGTCGGCCACCTGCGCCACCTCGCGGATCTGAACGGGAATCTCCACGCCCGGAGCGGCACTCAACTCGGCCGTGACCCGCTCGATGTCGGCCACCTGCAGCTCGGCCATGACCGTCTCGGGCACGTCGACCGCGATATCGATCTCGTCCACGTCCTGGAACTGCACGACGCGGTCGTTGGCCACGATGTTCTGGCTCTCGTCGACGAACCGCTGGGCGATCACGCCGTCGTAGGGCGCTCGCAGCGTGGCATCGGCCAGTTGAATCTGAGCCTCGACCACCCGGCCCTCCAGACCGCGGACCCGGGCCTCCAGCGCCTCGACGTCCTCCTCGCGGCCAAACGTGGCCTGCTGCAGCGACTTCTGGGCCGCGGTGTACTCTTCCTGAGCCACCTGGTAGGCCGTTTCACTGCGTTCGTATTCCTGGCGAGCGACGGCACTCTGAGCCAGCAGCCGCGCGTCGCGCTCGAACTGCGAACGGGCATTGGCCAGCCGCGACTGAGCGGCCCGGACCTGCGATTCCAGGCGGCGGATCTCCTCCGGACGCTCGCCCGCGCGCAACGCCCGCAGCGCGGCCCGCGCTTGGTCCAGCTCGCCTTGCAGCGTCTGCAGTCGAGCCTGGAATTCATCCTGCCGCAACTGGGCGATCAGCTCCCCTTCCGCGACGCGCTGGCCTTCCTTGACCGGCAGTTGCTGCAGCAAACCGGCCACGCGGAACTGCAGTTCCACTCGCCGCGACGCTTCGACCGTGCCGGGAAACGATCGCCAGCGGGGCGCATCGCCCGGCACGACCAGCAGCGTGCGGACCGGCCGCACCAGCTCGGCCTCGGGCTTCTCCGCCGGCCCGCAAGCCAGACCCAGCGTGGCCAGCGGCAGCAGGCCCGCCAGCCACCTGGCGAGCGCCAATTGTCGCCTCTTCATCGGAAGTTCACCTGTTCCCATGGTCCGGCAGAAACCCTGGCGAGACAATATGCCCGATCCCCACCGGTTTGCCTAGCGGCCAGGAAAGGCCAGGGAATGGGACGGGGGTAGCTTTCGGGAATTACCCCCGTCCCCGTTTTAGCAGGTAGTGGGCCAGCGCCAGCAGGCCGGAGAACCGGTACGTCGGGTCGATGTAATGTTCGATCACGTAGAACGCAAAATAGTAGAAGCGGCAAAAGGCCCAGATCGCCACCGCCAGGAGCAGGGCCACTCGCAGTTGCGGCGCGTGCAGCAGCAAGAGTCCTGAGGCGAACAGTCCCAGGACCAGAAACAGAAAGCCCTTCAGACAGATCCATGTCGGACTCTTCAGGTCACCCATCGCGATGTCACCTCCCGGACCCACGCGTAGGAAGAGAAAGCCTCGTCCTCAGACAAGGTATTTGGTCATTATGTCAAACTGGGGTGAGCTTAGCTTGGGCCGAGGCGCTGGACGAGGAGACCGTGTATGAATACGACGCCGCCGGTCGGTGGATCCAGGCCGCGGATGCGCGAGGCTAACAGACGGACTACGCCTACGACGAACGGGGCCCGCTGACCAAAGTCGAGTTGCCCGACCCGGATGGTAACCGCTCGCGGGGATTCGTCCTTCAAATGAGCGACGAGGAAACAAAACAATCCTTCCGGCTCCCTCCCCGTTTCGGGGAGGGCTGGGGAGGGGCTTGCGGAGTTGGACAGGATCACGCCACGCAAAGCGACAGGTACCACGCGCTTTCGCGCATCGACTGAGTAACTCGGAATGCAAACGCGTCGAATCCACTGGCTCAGCTTCTGACTCTCCAGCTACTTCCAACTCTGACAAGCTGTTATCGCTCGATTGGCCCAAGTCCCTAAGTTCTGATAATTGACACTTGCCTATCGTGCTGCTCTAATCCCTAATCCCTGATGAACGCCCATTCGGGCATGGCCCATGTCCATGGGGCTGAGGTGGCACTGGTTATCGTGGCCGGCGCTCGTAGTGAGTGTCGGATTGCGACTGTTCTCCACGCGTCGAGCTCGTTCCAACATGCGATGCTAGCGACAAACGCCAGGGAGTCCACGTTCAACAGCTCGTGCCAGCTCACGGCCCGCGCGGACCGCAACGGCAACACGGTCGGCTACACCTACACCAGCGGACTGCTGACCAAGATCACCGATCCTTTCAGCCGGGAGACCACATTCACCTACACCAGCGGGCGGTTGATGTCGGTCACCGACTTCGCCGGCCGCACGGCGACGCTGGCCTACGACGGCAGCGGCCGGCTCACCAGCATCACCCTGCCCGATCCCGACGGCGGCGGGGCGCTGTCCAGTCCGGTCACCGAATTCTCGTACGACGCCACGAGCCACTTGCTGACCACGATCACCAACCCGTTGGACGACGAAACCGACTTCACATACGGCAGCCACCGCCGCCTGACATCCATCGGCTACCCGGACTCGACCTCGTGGGCACTTACGGCGCTCCAGACAGTTGGACTGCCCAGCGGTACCAGTGGCAACAGCCTGACGGCGGCTTCCCCCTCCGGCCACGCGACCGACGTCTCGGTCGTGAGTGATTTTAAGACGGATCGATTCGGCAACGTTACGCTCTGGATCGACCCGCTGGACAATGAGACGGCGACCGAACGCAACAGTCGTGGCTGGCTGGTCAGCGTGACGCGCCCAGACCCCGACGGCGCGGGTTCGCTGACCGCGCCCGAGTCGACCTACTCGTACGATGCCCGCGGCAACCTGACGATGGTAGGCGAAGCCTGGATGGACGGTTCGGCCTCGATCCAGTACGAGTACGACGCGGCCGACCGGCGTATCAAAATGAAGAGCGGCACCATCGGCACCGACGAAACGGACTACGTGTACGACAACCTGGCCCGGCTGATCAAGGTCACGAATCCGCTGGACGAGGAGACGG
>JAGFJK010000159.1 GCA_024102795.1 Pirellulaceae bacterium | reverse complement strand
CAGGCGCCGGCTAGCCGACGTCGAGCGACACGCCGCCGCCGGGCAGAAACGACCGCCAGCTCTCGTACTTGGGATTTCCGAGTTTCAAGGCCAGTTGCGGGTTCTGCCGCGGCTTGGCTGGCTGCCGCAGCAGCTTCATGCGAGCCTCGACCGGCGTTCGCCCGCCTTTCTTGGTGTTGCAGGCGACGCACGAACAGACGACGTTTTCCCAGCTCGTCTCGCCGCCGCGGCTGCGGGGGACCACGTGGTCCAGGCTGAGCTGGCTGGCGGGATAGGTGGTGCCGCAATACTGGCAGGCATGACCGTCGCGAGCGAACAGGTTGCGACGATTAAACCGCAGAGCCTGCCGCGGCACCCGCTCGAACCGAATCAGGCGGATGATGCGGGGGACTTGGATGTCGAAGCGGGCGGCACGCACCCAATCTTGCTCGGCTGACCTGCTGGCCTGCTCGGCCGATCTGGCGGGCGACCACTGCCCGCTGACTTCGCACCAGGATTCGAAGTCGTAATTGGCATACTGCCCGTTCTCGATGTGGATCACTTCGGCCGAATCGCGATACAGCAGAACGAATGCCCGTCGGGCGGAGACCACGTGCACGGCCAGGTAGAAGCGGTTCAACACGAGCACGCTGCTGCTGAGCGCCCCGCCGGGAACGGCGTTCTGCATGACGGCCTCCAGCATCGGGACCAGGTGGGCCAACCAGACGAAGCTATTTTAGTCGGCCGGGTCCGTGGCGACCAGACGAAGGCGGGTCGCCGACCATTTCCGTTTGAAACGGCTTGCCACGCGGCGGATCTTGCCATTACGATGCAGGTGGTGACGGGTGGTGGCGAAGGACGCGCACCGCTCGCGGAAACGCTGAGACACCTTCAGAAAGGCCGGGTGATGATTCACTATTCGTGTGACCGCTGTAAGCGGGTGCTTGACCCGGAACAAGAGCTGCGCTACGTCGTGAAGCTGGAGATCTACGCCGCCATGGAGCCGCTGGAATGCGACGAGCAGGAAGCGGATCGCGACCACTTGACCGAAATACAGGAGATCCTGGAACGCCTGGAGGACGGCGACGACGAAGCGATGGCCGACGACATTTATCAGAAGCGACGCTACGACCTGTGCGCCGAATGTTACCGCCAGTACATCAAGAACCCGATCGGACGGGAAGCTCCCGCCCATCTCGGCTTCAGCCAGAACTAGGCCCTGTCCCGACAGTGGCCTGACACTCCCCTGGCCCCCACGCGGGCCGACAACCGCCCTTGGCGCGCGGGCCGGTAGAACCTTTCCCGCGGTTTTCCCTTGGAGGAATTTGCATCGTGTCCGAGCAGACACCCGCCTTGAATCTGGCCGTCATCGGCGGCGATGGCACGGGTCCCGAAGTGACGGCCGAGGCGCTGAAGGTGCTGGCCGCGATCGCTCGCCGCGACGGCTTCACCTACACCACGCAGCACTACGACTTTGGCGGTCAGCGGTACCTGGACACGGGCGAGATTCTGCCGCCGGGAGCGATCGAACAACTGCGGCGGCACGACGCGATCTTCCTGGGCGCGGTCGGGCATCCCGAGGTGGCCCCCGGCATCCTGGAAAAAGGCCTGCTGCTGGAACTCCGCTTCCAACTCGATCAGTACATCAACCTGCGCCCCGTCAAGCTGTATCCGGGAGTGGAAACTCCGCTGGCCGGCAAGGGCCCCGCCGACATCGACTTTGTCGTGGTCCGCGAGAACACCGAGGATCTGTACTGCGGCGTAGGCGGGTTTCTCAAGAAGAACACTCCCGACGAAGTGGCCTCGCAGACGGCCATCTACACGCGCAAGGGCTGCGAGCGGTGCATCCGCTGGGCCTTCGAATACACTCGCCAGCGCAACAACCCCAAGGGCAAGCGCCTGACGCTGGTCGCCAAGACCAACGTCCTGACTTACGGCCACGACCTTTGGAACCGCACCTTCCGCGATGTGGCCCGCGAGTATCCCGATGTGGAGGCGGACTACAACCACGTCGACGCCTGCTGCATGTGGATGATCAAGAACCCCGAATACTACGACGTGATCGTGACCACCAACATGTTCGGCGACATCATCACCGACCTGGGCGCCATGATTCAGGGCGGCATGGGAGTGGCCGCGGGCGGCAACCTGAACCCCGATCCGGGCGGTTGCAGCATGTTCGAACCGATGGGCGGCAGCGCTCCCAAGTACACCGGCCTGGGCGTGATCAACCCGATCGCCGCGATCAGCGCTCTGGCGATGCTGCTGGAGCATTCGGGCTTCCCGGCCAGCGGCCAGCGCGTCCTGGACGCCGTGCAGAAGACCACTGGCAGCAAGATGAAGAGCCAGGCGGCCGGCAAAATGGGCTACTCCACCAGCCAGGTGGGCGACCTGGTGGTGGCCGCCTTGGACCAGTGACGCCTTGGACCAGTGACGGATTCCCGCCGGGTCGCGGGAGCCGGCTCCGGTCCCGCGAGTTCAACTAGCCTGGTCGTCGAGGCCACGAGCCAGCAGGTGCAAGGTCTGTTTGGCCGCCACGTAGTTGCGAACCGCCTCGGCGACGTCTTCGGGCAGCCGATCGACATACTCCGGTTCCGTCGCCGCGCCACCCCCGTACAGCACGTCGCGGTACCAGCCGGCCGGGATTTCCGGGGGGACCACTTCCAGCAGTCCGCCCAGCTTATGCGCGAGGCTCGGATACGCTCGGCGACGGATGTCCCGCTGATGTTCGGCCACGCTCCGCCGCAGATCCAACTGCCGGCGCACGAACCA
>JAGFJK010000127.1 GCA_024102795.1 Pirellulaceae bacterium | reverse complement strand
GGCCCAACCTCCGGCGGCCCAACCTCCGGCGGCCGAACCCGGTCCGCCAGTGGCCCAGGTTCCCGCAGCCGCGGCGGCCGCCAACTAGACGACGATCACTATTCCAACGGCGAAAGGACGGACGATGAAGAAGCCGAGCTTGAACTTCGGAGAAGGCGGCATCCAGGGCTTCCTGATGCGGCACGTGGAAAAGTTCGTGCTGGGAATCGCCGTGCTGCTGGTCATGCTGTTCGTTTACTTCGGCTGGAACGTCGAGTCGTTCGATAAGACGCCCGACAAGTTGAGGGATCTGGCCGAGCGGGCCAACCAGCACATCCTCCGCGACACGTGGGATGCCGTTCGGCAAGATCGGCCCGCCTTGGATGGGCTGGCGGAAGTGGTCCAGGCCAGTCTGAAGCCGACCGATCCCGATCCGTACTGGAATCCCCTGCCGCTCAAACCGCCCGTCCGGTCCCAGCACACCAAGCGGCAGGACCCTGAGCTGTTCGCGGCCACCAAACTTGAGGTCTTCGCGTTGACAGCGGCCGTGGCGATGCGGGCCGATGGCAAGCGCGAGGATCTGCTGTCGAAGGAACCCAATGCCGAGCCGCCGAAGGAAGACGAAGCGGCCCGCAAACGGCGCGAAGCTCGCGAAAAGCGGGAAGCCAAACGCAACGCCCGCCAAGGCGGCGGAATGGGCATGGGCGACGTCCCCGGCATGAGCGGCATGTATGGCCCCGGCATGCCGGAGGGGATGCCCGAGGGGATGCCCGGCATGTCGATGCCGCCCGGCAGTGACGCTGGCGGAGATCTGCCTCCGGGAATGGACGGCCTGGGACCCGGCGGTCCCGGGATGGAAAAAAGCCGCCGTTATCGGGGCAAGGTCGAAGGCTGGACTCCTGGTGGAACAGGTGTCGGAATGGGCAGCGGAATGAGCAGTGCGCCCGGCATGTCGATGCCCGGTTCGTCCGAGCCCAGTGCGGGCGGTTCGACGATCGTGCCGGAGTCGCACAGTTTCGTGGCGATCAAGGCCCTGGTTCCCTACCAGAAACAGTTTGAGGAATTCGAGCGGGCGCTGGAAGGTCCGTTCTATGAAGCCGGACGCGATATGCCCAGCTACATCTATATCTGGGTTGAGCGCGCCGAGGTGCCCGGCGATCCCAATGCCGAACTGGTCTGGAGCCGCCTGGATACCCGCGCCGCCGAACGCATGGCGGAAAGCTATGCCGGTTTCGTGGCGGAATCGGCCGAAGCGAAATATGTCGACTTCACCAAGATCTGCCTGCCTGTGCCGCCCGTGTTGATGCACCCACTGGACCAACTGCTCACGCACAGCGAGTTGCCTAAGAAGACCGACGTGGTGGCCGAGGCCGCGAAACCGGGCGAGGCGGAGGGGCCCAAGGAAGGCGGCGACGATCTGCCAGGCGGTGATTTTCCCAGTGGACGGGCGGCCACCGGCCGTCGACCTGGGGTTCCAGGCATGTCGGGAATGCCTGGGATGTCAGGAATGCCAGGGATGTCCGGAGTTCCCGGCATGCCCGGCGACGCAGGCATGCCCGAAGGCATGGCGCCGCCAGGCTTTGATGGCGATGGAATGGCAGGCGGTGGTTACGGGATGTCCAGCATGCCGGGGATGCCTGGCATGTCGGGCCGTCCGGGCACTGGCTTTGAAGTCCCTAAGTACAAGCTGGTCCGGTTCTTCGACTTCACCGCTCAGGCGGGAAAGACCTACAAGTATCGCGTCAAGCTGTTTATCGAGGATCCCAATAACCCGAATCCTCAAGGACGGTATGCCAAACCCAGCAAGCGGATGCTGGCCCCCGAAGTCGCCACCAGGCTGGATGATCCGCAGCGCAATACGGCCGAGTTCTGGCGCACCACCGAGTGGAGCGAACCGAGCGAGGCGATTACCGTGCCGGTGCCCGACGAGTTGCTGGCGGGTGCTGTGACCCCCGCCAAAACAACGAAGCTGGCCGACAAGGTCCTGCTGGTGGATGAACCAACTGGAAATCTGGTCCCGGTCGTCTGGGATGCCAAACGCGCCGTGGCTGTGCCGGCCGAGCGGACCGTATACCGCGGCTCGCTGCTGAACTTCAAGCATGATGCCGAGGTGATCCATCCGGTGTCGCTGATCATCAAGCTGTTGAAGGAGTTCCAGTTCCAGACAGGGGCCCTGGTGGTGGACCTGCGAGGTGGTGAAACGTTGCCGGGCGCCAGTGAGGAAAAGCTGCTTGCTCCTGGCGAATTCGCCGTGATCGACGCGTCCGGTAAGCTGCTGGTCTACAACGAGCTGGATCGCATTGAAGACTACCGCCGGCACACCCTGGCGGATGAAAAGGAAGGCGGCGCCAGTGGAGGCGCGACCGGCGGCGCCTTTGGCCCGCCCGGCATGGGCCCGCCCGGCATGTCGCCTCCCGGTATGGGACCGCCTGGCATGGGGCCACCCGGCATGACACCTCCCGGCATGGGGCCGCCCGGCATGACACCACCCGGCATGGGGCCACCCGGCAGGGCTCCGGGCCTGAAGTAGACCAACGACCTCTGGGGTCGATTTGGCAGGATGGGGAAAATACCATCGGATGCCTCTATTGCTTGCGGGGCGACGCTCCGTGCGCGCCGATGTTCGGTGGTCTGGCTGGCGCACCGAGTGGCGAGGGCCAAGGAGTTCGCACAGGTCGGGCGAGCCAGCGAGTCGTACCTCGTATCTCCAAATCGACCCCAGAGGTCAATGCTAAGGCAGAGGTCAACGCTGAGGTCAATGACCCATGGTTGTCCGCTCGGATGCCGCAGGCCCCTCCCCAACCCTCCCCGGAAGCCGGGGAGGGGGCCAGAAGTGATTCATGAGGATTCGCAAGGCCGTTGGGTTGCCGGATCGATTCGTCGACCAAAGTGTCCCGAATCCTGATGGCAAAGGCCCCCAAAGAGCTGCACTATCTTGAAGCTGGGCAGGGGGCCCGCCGGAGTGGAACGTCTCGCCTTCGGCAGATCAAGAGGCAATGCTCCAAAGTTCGGGATTGCCCACTGCCCACTGCCCACTGCCCACTGACCACTGCCCACGATTCCCGACTTTCCTGACGGAATCGCCCCGAACTGCTCTTGACCGGCCTTTTCGGGACCAGTATTTATCCCGCTCCCTTCTAAACCGGTCAAACGGATATCGAAGCTCATCACCGGCGACGCTGGCTGCACGGTGACGATGGGTCTCGCAGATCGCCAACAAGGAGAAGCGCGTTGAGAGCGACCGTCACGATTATCGCCCTGGGCCTTGCCGCCGGCGCATGGGGAACTGCACCGCTGGCCAAGGCAAGCCCGCACACGACGACGCTGGGCTGGACAACCAGCCTGCAGGTCGTGGCACAGTTCAACTCAGCCAACGCCGACAAGCGGCGGGAGGCCGATCGGCTGCTGAAGCAAGCCGCCCAAGCTATCGCGGAGAGCAAGTTCGAGCTGGCCGAGCAGTTGATTTCGCAGGCCGAGCAGACCGGGGCGAAATACGACGCGATTTTCGCCCGGTTCATTGATACGCCCGAGAAGCTGCGAGCCGAGTTGGCCGAGAAGAAGGCGGCGGCTCAGAATGTCCCGGGGCCTCCGGGCAACCTGTACGATGGTTCGCCCCCGGCGGCCGGCGGCGCGGCGGGTCGGGCGATCGCTCCCGCCAGCTTCGACGCCCCGTTGGGCGAGAGCGGGACGGGCACTGCCGGAGGCGGCTCGTTCGCGGGCCCGGCCTTCGAGCCCACGGGTCAACCGGACGCGGGTCCGGCGCCTGGCACGTTCAACGCCGGCAGGGCGGCCCCGGAAGCGATGACCGCTCAAGGCCACGGACTGTTGGGGGTCGCGCGCCAGGCGCTGGCCGCGGGCAACTATCCGCAGGCGATGAACCTGGTCGCCCAGGCTCGGCAACTAGGCGCCGTCTATCCGCTCAACGCCGATTCGCCGGACAAGGTCGAGGCACACATTCGGGAGGCCCGCAACTTCGCCGCGGGTCCGCTGCCGGGCGTCGACCAGACCGACTTCCAGCGGCAGTACGCCCAGCACCTGATGCAGCAGGCCGAGTATCTGCTGCTGTACCACGATGATCCGGTTCCGGCGGAGCGGTTGGCTCGCCAGGCCAAGGCCCTGCCGGTGCAATACGGGCAGTTCGAGCGAACGCCCGATCAGTTGCTGGCTCGGATCGAACAGCAGATCAGGGCCCAGGCAGCGGCCGGTAGCCAGCGACCCCTGACGCCGCTCGACGAAGGCGGCGAACGGCCGATGCGACTGCCGGCGGCCGGTGCGGCAGATCCGCGCAAGACGGAAGCCACGCAACTGCTGGCCACGGCCGCCGCCGCGCTCGACCGGGGCGACCTGGTGACCGCTCAACAGTTGATGCTGCAGGTGGAAAGCCTGCAGGTTCCCGCCGAGGCGTTCGCACCGGGCGAACTGCGTCCCTGGGACGTCAGCGCTCAACTCAACCGCGAACTCAAGCGACGTGGCGGAGTGGCTCCCGCCGTGGCACTTGACGGCTTCGGGCAAGGGAACGTGCGGCAAAGCCTGTTTGAGCCGGAGACCGGGATGCAGCCAGGGGGCCGAGACCCCAACGTCCGGTTGACGCAGGGTCAGAACCTGGCCGATGGTCAGCCACTGCCGAATCCTCCACCCACGTCGCCCGGTGAACAACTCTACCAGCAGGGGCTGCAGGCACTCGAGAATCAGGATCGCGACGCCGCGTTGCAACTGTTCAGCGACGCCTGGAAGTTCGAGAGGGAATTGGACCCCGCCACGCGGGCCCGCTTGAAAGACAAACTGACGCTGCTCCGGGCCGCCGGCCAGGCGCCCGCCAACAACCCGGAGGCGCCCTCGCCGCTGGAGTCCGTGGACGCCCAGCAACAATTGCTGCGGCAGAAGCTGTTCCGCGAAATCACCACGGAGCAGGAAGCCGCCGACCGGATGGTGGCCAACAACGATCCCCGGGGAGCGCTCGCTCGCTTGAACCGTACGCGCGAGCGAGTGGCCGAGGCGGAGCTGGATCCGGCCAGCCGCAAGCAGTTGCTGACGATGGTCGATCGCACGATCGGCAGCCTGGAGCAGTATATCCAGCGGAACCTGGGCCAGATCGAACTGGACGAACGGAACGCCCAGATCAAGGAGGGCATTTCGCTCGACCGCCAGCGGACGCTGGAGATGCAAAACAAACTGGCCGAACTCGTGGAACGTTTCAACCAGTTGCTGGATGAGCAGCGGTATCCCGAAGCCGAGGTCCTGGCCAAGCAGGCCCGCGAACTCGACCCGGACAACCCGGTCGTGCAGAACCTGACCTGGAAAAGCCGCTTTGTCCGCCGCTTTGCCGAACAGCAGTCGATCCGCGAAGAATCCGAACAGGGGTTCTACGGGGCGATTACCAGCGCCGAGCAGTCGGCGGTGCCGTTCGACGACCGGGAACCGTTCGTGATCGGCGACGCCAAACGCTGGCAGGATCTGACCAAGCGCCGCCGCAGTTGGCTGGAGAGCCAGCGGAGTCGTTTGTCGCCGGCCGAAGTCGAGATTCAGAAGTCGTTGAAGAACCCGGTCGAGGTGCGTTTCAGCGAACGCCCGCTGGCCGAGGTGCTGGAAACGCTGAGTCAGGTGTCCGGCGTGCCGATCTACCTGGACCCTCGCGGCATGGGTGCCGAGGGAGTCACGACCGACACTCCGGTCAGCATCCGCCTGACGCAGGAGATTTCGCTGCAGAGCGCGCTGAACCTGATCCTGGAACCGCTGCGGCTGAGCTACGTGATTCAAAACGAGGTGTTGCGGATCACCAGCGAGCAGACTCGCGACTCGGCTGTCTTCCCCAAGGTCTACAATGTGGCCGACCTGGTGATCCCGATACCGAATTTCGTCCCCAGCTACAACGTGGGGCTGCCGGGAGCGATCCGCGAAGCTCATAACGCTGTCCGTCAGGGAATGATGCCCGGCAACGCGGGTCTGGCTCCCATGATGCTGGCCTCGGGCGATCTGCAGGCTCCGGCCACCGCCAGCGCTTCGGTGCTGGCCCAGATGGGTGCCACCGGCATGCTCGGCAGCGCCGGCGGGCGTCCCAGCCAACCGATCGGCCCGGCCGGTCTGGGCGGCGGCGTGCAAGCCGACTTTGACTCGCTGATCGAACTGATCACCAGCACCATCGCGCCTCAAAGTTGGGACGACGTGGGCGGTCCAGGCGCGATTCAAGGGTTCGAAACCAACCTCAGCCTGGTCATCAGCCAGACGCAGGAAATCCACGAGCAGATCGCGGACCTGCTGGAACAACTCCGCCGCCTGCAGGACCTGCAGGTGACGATCGAGGTCCGGTTCATCACCCTGACCGATCGGTTCTTCGAACGGATCGGCATCGACTTCGATTTCGACATCGACGACAACGTCGGTTTCGCCGCGGCGACGCTGCAGGACATCGACGACGCGGGCCCCAGCCTGGCCTTCGGTCTCGACCCCACGGGTGCCCCGACGGCGGACCTGGACCTGTCATTCATGCAGGACAGCTTCGCCTCGACCGTGCCTCAGTTCGGCGGCTTCGATCCGGCGACGGCGGCCAACTTCGGGTTCGCCATCCTCAGCGACATCGAGGTGTTCTTCCTGCTGCAAGCCGCGCAGGGCGACGACCGGTCAAACATCCTGCAAGCCCCGAAGGTCACGCTGTTCAACGGCCAAAGCGCCACCGTCTCGGACACCGTGCAGCGGCCGTTCGTGACCAGCGTGATCCCGGTGGTCGGCGATTTCGCCGCCGCCCACCAGCCAGTGATCGTCGTGCTCAGCGAAGGCACGTCGCTCAGCGTCCAGGCCGTCGTCTCCGCCGACCGGCGATTCGTCCGCCTGACCCTGGTGCCGTTCTTCAGCCACATCGGCGACGTGCAGGAGTTTACTTTCAACGGCCGGACCTCCTCGGATACCGGGTCGGACGTGGAGTTTGACACGGAGAACGACAACGCCGAAAGCCGACGGGCCACCAACAACCGCCGGGTCACCGAAGGTACCACCGTTCAGTTGCCGACGTTCGCGTTCACAACGGTCACCACCACGGTCAGCGTGCCGGACGGCGGCACCGTGCTGCTGGGCGGCATCAAGCGCTTGCGGGAAGGCCGCAACGAACGCGGCGTGCCGCTGCTCAGCAAGGTGCCCTACGTCAATCGGCTGTTCAAGAACGTGGGCATCGGCCGCGAAACCCAGAGCCTGATGATGATGGTCACGCCACGCATCATCATCCAGGAGGAAGAGGAAGAGAAGCTGGGAATCGACATCGAACCGTAACGGCTCGCGGGCCGGCAGGTAAACGAACCCTTCAGCGGGACTCGAAATCGAGTCCCGCTTTTTTTTAGAATCCGTGGCAGCAGCCGAGGGTGAGTTTTTCGCGCTGTCCTGGGAGGTAAAACGCCCTGATTCCTCAGAGATCGTGCAGCCTATAAGTTGTTTTGCGAATGGAACTTGGGATGATGAACCAATGGTCAGCTCGACTTCGCGGGGCTCCCCCCTCACAATAATTTTGGCCCCCTCCCCGGAAGCCGGGGAGGGCTGGGGAGGGGCCCGCGGCACTATGAAGCAAGGCAATTCGCTCAATTCGCACATGGCCACTCGCCGGACGCGGCTTTCGGACGAGTCGAGCATCAATTAAGGAGCTGAATTCATGAGTGCGACCGGTGTTAGGTGATTCCATCGGGTGCCACCTGCATCAAGACAAGATGCACAAGAGCCCCTCCCCAGCCCTCCCCGGAAGCCGGGGAGGGGGCCAGAGAGATATCAAGGGGGGCGCTTGCCGACGCGAAGACCATCCACGTTTCCCCTCCGTTGTAACGCCAGATTCCCTGGGCCAAACAACTTAAGAGCTGCACGATCTCTAAAGGGAGAGGTTCGAAGATGAAAGGTCGGATCTGGCTGGTCGTCGGCGCGATTCTTGGCGCGTTGGGCGTGATCATGGGAGCGTTTGGCTCGCACCTGCTCAAGGAAGCCGTCGGCCCGGCTCGGCTGGAAACCTGGGAAATCGCGGTTCGCTACCACTTGCTGCACGCGGTGGCCTTGACGGTGGTGGGCGTGCTGGCCACGCGGAAGCCGGGCCGCTGGCTGACCGTGTCCGGAGCGTGCTTCACCTTGGGTGTGGCGGTTTTCTCCGGGTTGCTCTACGCCTTGACGCTGTCCCAGGTCAGCATCCTGGGAGCCATCGTGCCGGTGGGCGGACTGCTGCTGATCAGCGGCTGGGTGGCACTGGCCGTGGCCGCGGCCAGCGATTCGACGTAGGAAGGGTCTGAGACCCGTCTGGCTCATCTTGCTTGCCAGGCCCCGGCGGCCCTTCATCGCCAGGCGCCGAGCGGACGGCTACCGATCACCCGCACAAAAAAAGGGCCGCGAGGGTACCTCGGCACCCTCGCGGCCTGGCGAGTCTCGGATTCACGCTCAGCCTACACGGCCACCAGCGAATCGACCTCCTTGGCCAACCGCTTGCGGGCCACGTGCAGCCGCCGCTTGATCGTACCCAGCGGCGCGTCGAACGCATCGCTCATTTCCAGCAGCGACTGTCCCTTCACGTAGAACGCGACCAGCGTCTGCCGGTCCAGTTCCCGCAGCCGGCCCAGGCCGGCCCGCAGCCGAGCGTCCCGTTCGTTGGCCAGCACGGCATCCAGCGGCGTCCGCTCGTCCGTCACGCTGGCTTCCAGCGTTTCCGGTTCGGTCGCCACATCCGGCCGCCGCCGCACCAGGCGGTTGATCGCCATCCGCTGGGTGATCGACCGCAGCCAGCAACTGAACGCCTCCGGCGCCTGCAACTGCGGCAGCTTCCGCAGGGCCTGCACGAACACGTCCTGGCACAGTTCCTGGGCCTCGTTGTAGTCGCCCAGCCGCCGCAGCGCGTCAGCGAACACCTGCCGCTCGAACCGCTGGAACAGCTCGCCGAACGCCTCCCGGTCGCCGGCCTGAGCTGCCCGGACCAGAGACACAACTCGGCGCAGTTCCGAATCCTGCATGGTCAACATGTTTCTCTCTCTCTCTTTCTCAGATTCGCCGAACACGGTTCGAGCTGCCGTTGGCCGGGCGATGGCAATCGCCGCGAACCCAGGCAACCCGCACTAAGCGGCCGAGGCGCTGGATGGCGTCCGTCGCGAGCGAATACGAGCTGAGAGACTTGCGGGCTGAGCGCCGCGGGGCGCGATTAACAGCCTGGAATCAAGTCCCCCGGTCCCCGTATGCCGCGGTCGCCGCGCCACACGCCTGTCAGTCTGGGACTGCCAAGCCTTGTGGGCGTACAGCCAGCGGGCCGCGACGGCTTGAAACGTTCCAGTTCCAAGCCTCGTGGGAGACGCCGCGTCCCGCCTGGCTCCGGATAACCACCTGATAGGGTCTCCGGATGGGAAGGGGCGGTCCGCAGCATGCCCGTAGCCGCCTCGTTCGCGCGAACTTGCTGGTCGCGGACGATTCCGTCGGTCACGGTGTTCTGGAACATGCTACGCATCGCAATTCCTCCCCTGCGCAGGCCGCGCAGCTTGAGAGAGAAACAGAGAATGGAAACTACCTGCGAGCCGGCGGCGAGGTTGCCGCCAACCCGTAACTTCACTTTTACGGTCCGCGTGCGATAAAATCAAGACTTCACGGGGGCGATGAACCCCTCATGTGGACGCCTTGACGATGCACGCCGACCTGTATGACCCTCTAGGACAGGTTTTCGTTCCCGAGGTTCGCGAAACTTTTCGAAAAATTTTTTGCCCGGCCCCGGCCATGCCGCCTCAGGACTCGAAGCCGAACATCCGCTGGACGTTGCCCAGCAGGAGTTGCCGCCCCAGTTCCACCGCCCGCTGCTCGCTCCAGCCCTGCTCGATCACAAACCGCTCGGCGAGCACCTTGGCCAGAATCCGCTTGTACATGCCGAACTTCGGCAGGGCGAATTCCAGCTTGTACATGTCGCTGTAATAGCCCAGTTGCTTGGTCCGCGGCACGGCTTCCAGGCGAGCGGACAGGTCGTGCTCGATGAACGTGGGCGTGTTCGAATACCACCAGTGGCCGTGAGTGTATACGTTGGGAAAGATCCAGGCGTAGCTGACCAGCTCCTGGTTGGTCACGCTGGCCAGCACGGAAATCGGGAACGGGACCTGCGGGAAGGCGTTGAACAGTTCGCGGTACTGGATCAGCGAGACGCGGCTGTCGTACAGGTCCTGCCCCTGGAAGACGCCTTGAGGATAGACCTGCCGATTCACGCCGATCATCAGGTCGAACGGCAGTCGGTATTCCTGGCAGAATTCGGCCAGAGTCCAGAACACGTAGTGGGCCAGGGCCCGGCGATGGCTGGCGTCGGCCGCCTCGCCCTTGCTCAGCACGTGCTCCAGCGCCGTTTCCGCTCGTCCCGGCAGGACCTTGGCCGGTTCGAAGTCGGGGGGCAGGGAAATGGCGCAGGCCCGGGCGTTGCGCGAGGCAAACCGCTGAAACAGGCTGCTGATGGCCGAACGCAGTCCGCTGGCGGTGGTCACGGCCGACTCGGTCGCGCGTTCGAGCCGCTCGCGGACTTGCCGCCGGTGCAGGTGGAACACCAGATCGTCGGTCCGCAGACAGGGGACGTAGACGTTGGTGTCGAAGCCTTCCAGCGGATCATCGAAGTCGTTCGTCAGGAACACGGCGCTCAAGCCGCTGCGCTGCAGCACCAGTTCGGGCCAGTCCGGCGCGGCCATGCGGTCGGTCGCCCGGTCGTACAGCGTCTCCCAGTTGGTCGAGTCGATCGGACCGCCGTCCCAGCCAAAAAACTTCTGAGCCATCTCCGCGAACCAACTGTACTGGACCGTGTTGTCGATCGGTCCCAGGTTGGCGAACAGACGGCCGACTTTCTCCTTCGGATCCAGGCCGGGCTCCTCGATCCGCTCGCGCGGCATGCCGGCCGAATGGGCCAGCTCCGTGTAGTAGTGGTATCCCAGGATGTCGGCCAGCGTACGGGAAGCGGGCGCCAGGGCGTTAATGTGCGTGTGCGGATCGATCAGCACCAGCGCATCCAACTCGGCGAACAGTCTGCCACGTAGTTCTTGGGACATGCGGATTTGCCTGAAGTCGGAAGTTGGAGCCCGAACTGCTGGTGGGAGTTCGGGCGTCGGGAACCTGTGGTAGCTGAGCCCGGAAACCCGGGAAACCGACTGTTATAGATGCGCTGGTGGCAGGTCGAAAGTCCCGTTACGGCGTTCCGTACGTCCCCGGCGCCCCGCTGCGTCAGGGTGCCGCGGCCGCCACGGTAAAGGTCGCCGACAACCGGTTCGGCCCGCGATCCACCGGCTGTTCGTCCTTCGGCCAGTTCTCGGACCGCTGGTCTTCCATCGGCCGGCCCGATCCTTCGAACTGCCGGAACGCCAGCGGCTTGACGACCCACGTCGCGCGATAATCGCCGGGTGGCAGCTTGCCGAGGTTCACTCCAAAGACCCCGTACCAGGTGAACGTTTTCTGGTAACGTCCTTGCCAGATCGCCTCGCTCAACACCACGGTGAACTCGTTTCCCGAACGCTCGATGCGTTCGATCCACAGCCGATCGTTGTCGTCCAGTTGGCGCGACTTGAACAGCAGCCAATTGTCGTCCTGGCTGGTCGGCGGAAGATGCCGGCCGAGCTGGACCTGGTCGGCCCAGTCGTCCAGCGACACGTTGGCCGGCTTCCGCTGGATTGGCGGCGCGTGCAACAACACGGGGTCATCGTTCCACTTGCCGCTGTCGCCGCGGACCTTCTGGAAACTGGCATGCAGCGTGCCGCGGGCGGACCGGTCCGGCAGTGTCTGGCTCCAGGATTCGCCTGGCGCCGCGGCCACTCGGCCGCCCTGCCTCGGCTGAGCCGGCAAGGATGCGCCGCCGAGCAGCAGCGCGCACACGATCATGGTGCCGATGGTACGCATGTCATTCGCCTTGGTTGGAGCCAGAGGTTTCCTGCAACCGGAACAGCGCTGAGTACGTGCGGATGAACAGACTTCCGCGAGCGATCGCGGGTGTGGCCCAGGCATAGTCGCCCAGCGAATTCTTGCGGATCACCTTGAATTCGGGGCCATCCTCGACCACCCACGTCGTGCCGTCCTCGTTCAGCAGAAACAGCTTGCCGTTGTAGGCCCACGGCGAAGCGTAAAACCGGCCGCCACCCGTGTTCAACCGCTGGCGAGGATAGATCGTCTCGCCCGTTTCGGCGTCCGAACAGGTCAGCAGTCCCGCGTCGAACAGCACGTACAAGCGGCGCTCGCTGATCAGGTAACCCGGATGAATGCTCGACCCTCGCGGCTGCGACCAGACGATCCACTGGTTGCTCGTCTGGCCCTCGGCCAGGCTGATGTCACCCGCCGCTCCGGGCCGGATGGCGTACAACGGCCCGTAGTGATAGCCGGCACCAACGTACAGCAGTCCGTGGTGGGCCACCGGCGTCTGGCTGACCAGCCCGGAGG
Organism: Pirellulaceae bacterium; assembly: GCA_024102795.1. Taxonomy (GTDB): domain Bacteria; phylum Planctomycetota; class Planctomycetia; order Pirellulales; family Pirellulaceae; genus JAGFJK01. The sequence continues at coordinate 14,935 of JAGFJK010000127.1, read as the reverse complement.
TGCCCGCCAGTTCCCACAGCAGGTTGCCATCCAGGTCATACGACCGGATCTTGCCGGTGCCGACGGTGACGATTTCCGTCCTCTGCGAGCTTTCCCAGACGTAGGGCGTGGCCCAGTTGCTGCGTTCCTGGCGTTCGACCCGCCAGAGCTCGCGGCCGGTTCGCTTGTCCAGTGCAACCATGAACGACTGCTTTTCGTTGTCGTTGAGCAGATAGATGCGATCCCGGTGCAGCACGGGCGAAATACCCGGTCCCCAGCCGCCGCGGATCGGAAAGCTGCCCCATCGCTGCTGCCACACAGGTTCGCCGTCCAACGTGTAGCAGATCATGCCGATGTTGCCGAAGTACGCATAGACCCGCTCGCCGTCGGTGACCGGCGTTGCATTGGCGTACGAGTTCTTCGGGTGGCGTTCTTCGGGCGGGATGCCTCGGTGAGCTTCCCGCTCCCAGACAACCTTACCGGTCTCGAAATCCAGGCAGTACGTCACCCAGCGATGTTCGTCCGTGGGCAGGACTCGCCCGCCAGGATAACCGCCGACCACCAGCTTCTCGCGGTCCTGCTGGCTGACCGCCGAAGTAACAAAGATTCTGTCGCCCCAGATGATCGGACTCGACCAGCCCCAGCCGGGCAGCTCGGCCCTCCAGACAACGTTCTCCGTCTCGCTCCAGGACTCCGGCAACGTCTTGCCGACCGCCAGTCCATCGGCCCGCGGCCCGCGGAACTGCGGCCAGTGGACGGTCGCTTCCTCGGCAGCCGATGAGCCGGTTGCCATGATGGTTGCCAAGGTGGCGGCCAAGGCAACAATCGACCAGCATGCCTGTCGTCTCATATGCGGCGTCCTCGCGTTGGAACTCGGAACACTCAGTCCGGAGGTACCACCTGGCGGATCGTACCACCTGGCCGATTGTACCATTTGGCGAACCCGACCGCCGCCTGTTTCCGAATCGGCGGGGGAACGTTACACTGGAGCGGTGGATCAGCAGCCGCTGCTACGGAGGGCAAGCCAGGCCGCTCCACGGTTCCCGTGCCAAGGGACGTCTCATGTCGGCGCAAACATCTGGTTCTGGACTGCTCCCGCGTGTGCCGCGCCGCCGGTTCATCCAGGCGGGAGTGGCCGGGCTGTCGGGGCTGGCCGGGCTGTCGGGGCTATCGCTGTCCGAGCTGTTGCGGGCCGACGACCTGGCCGCAAGCGGATCGGCCGGGGACGGCTCTCGCCGCCGGGCCACCGCCCGATCGTGCATCTTCGTGGTGCTCAGCGGCGGCCTGACGCATATCGACTCCTGGGACCCCAAGCCGCTGGCCGCGGCCGAAATCCGCGGACCTTACTCGCCAATCGCCACGGCCACGCCCGGCGTGCAGTTGACCGACATGTTTCCGCTGCTGGCCGAGCGGACGGAGAAGTACTGTCTGGTGCGGTCGATGAGCCACTCCGACACGGTTCACGTCTCGGCCGCGCATACGATGCTCACCGGCCAGTCGGACGGGACGCCGGCGAACGATTCGCCGATGATCGGCTCGCTGGTCGCCCGCTTCCGACCCTCCGAGAACAGCCTGCCATCGCACGTCTGGCTGCACAACATGAAGACCGGCACCAACAAGGTGCCGCGTTACCATAGCGGTCTGGGAAAGATCGGCCACGGCTATGCGCCGCTGCGGGTGGGGCACGAACTGGACAATCCCGCGGCGCCAGGCTTTCGAGTCGCGGCGTTCGATCCGCCAGGCGGCCTGACCGCGGAGCAGTTCGAGCAGCGGCTGAGGCTTCACGATCAGTTGAGCGGCGCGGAGCAGCCGATTGCCGGGACGGCGCCGGTCCAGGAGTTTCGCCAGTTCCAGCAGCGGGCCCGCGACCTGCTGACGGGTGAGGCGGCTCGGAACGCCTTCGACCTGAACCACGAAGCCGCGGCGCTGCGGGACCGATATGGGCGCCACCCGCTGGGACAATACCTGCTGATGGCCCGGCGGTTGATCGAGTCGGGCGTCCGCCTGGTGACCGTCACGGGCTGGCCCGGACTTGCCCCGGGCGAGACGCAGCCGACCGTGACCCAAGTCTGGGACACGCACGACAGCTACTACGCCGCCGGGGACACCATGTTCGGCAACGGCCCGTATGGGATGCAGTGGGCCTTGCCGCGTCTGGATCAGGCCCTCTCCGCGCTGCTGGACGACCTGGCGGACCGCGGCCTGCTGGACGAGACGCTGCTGGTCGTGACCGGCGAGTTCGGCCGCTCGCCCCAGTTCGAGGGCCACGGCCGGGGCCGCGGCCATTGGCCTCACGCCTACACCAGCTTGCTCAGCGGTGGCGGCGTGCGCGGCGGCGCCGTGTATGGCGCGTCGGACAAGACTGGTGCCTATGTCGCTGCTGGCCGGCCCGTCTCGCACCTCGACTTCGGCGCCACGCTGTTCCAGGCGCTGGGCATCCCGCCCTCCATGCGCTACGGCCCCGATGGATTCTCGCTGCGCGTCAGCGATGGCGAGCCGCTGACCGAAGTCTTCGGTTGAATTCGCTCCGAGTGAACGACCGCCAGGGCGTTGGGAACTTGCAATCCAGGCCACCCGCCGGGTGTCGCGCGCATCGGCGGCTCGCTTCTACGAGTCCCGCCGGCTTGACAGCTTGCCCGGCGGATGAGCATTAGAAGTCGATCTCGATGCCGCCGCGCAGCCCTTGAGCCCAGAAGTCGTCGAACGATAAGTCCAGGTCGGGCCGCGCCGGACCGCTGAGCACTCCGGATTGCAGTTGCGAGGCGTTGACGGTCGTGTCGACGTGCTGCAACGCTCGCACGACCTGCGACCAGAAAATCAGCGTGTAGCCGAACTGCAGACGGATCTCAGGCGCCAACTCGTATTCCAGCGTCAAACCCAGTTCCGCGACCGTGGCAAACTCGCTCGTCTCGTGCCGACCGATGTTGGTTGGCTGGGCAAGCAAACCGCCGTCGTGTGCCTGCGTGACCACGTATTCGTCGGCGTCGTTCAACTCGGAAACCGTCGTCGAACCATCGGCGTCGAACTGCACACTGGTCGCTCCCAAGGCTATTTTGCCCAGGGCGACCAGCGACAATCCCTTGGTGCCGCGCCAAGTGCCCTGCAGTCCCACCTGGCCGCCGTGGAAGCCGTTGGCCGCCTGGAACAGGTCGCTCCGGTCGATCAGCGCGTCGGCGGGGAATCCGCTGGCGGCATCCAGAGACGCCAAGGACTCGCTGGTTTCCAACTTCTCAAACAGACGTAGATAGCGATAACCAGCCAGTAGTTCGTACTGCACGAAGCCGCGTCGCAGCAGCACTCCGCGATACAGCGCCTCGGCTCCGCTGAACTCCTGATCCGCATGGACCCGGATTTCGCCGTCCAGCAACTGGGGGTACGCGGTCAGCAACGCGGACTGCTGGCCGCTGGCGGCGTCGCGATAGGGCCGAGCGAGAATCACGTCGCCGGTGCCAGCCGCGGCAAAGTTCACGTCATTGCCGCTGATGGCGAAGTAACTGCCCTCAATCCCGTGCAGGTGCTCCGGGTTCCACCACAGGCCGGCCCGCAGCCGCCCGCCTGGCCGCATCTGGTCGAAGACGTCGTCCGGGCCCAGCAGGGCGGACGTCGTCGGCTGGTCCAGCCGTCCCGCCAATTCCGCCGCCGTGCCCAGCGGGCTCGAAGTGACCAGCGCGGGAAGCTCGCAGCCCCGCAGCGCCCAGCCGAGCATTTCCGCCCCGACCCACAACCGGCTGTTGATGACCGAAGAATAGGAACGGTCCCAGCGGTCGGCCGCCAAGTCCTCAAAGCTTCCATGCGGGTACGAAACTTCGCCATGCACGGGCGGGGGCCCCAGGACGCCCGGTGGCAGGAGTGGCCCTTCCGCGGGCAGCTCCTCCGCCGGTGGCCCAGCCCACAACGTGGCGCAAGCGGCCAGCGACAGCACACCGCCGATCAGACAATTCAAGCCCCACAGACTTTGTTTTTGCCGCCGCATGCTGGCAAGTCCCCCGTGCTGGACGTGGCATTCCTGGTTCCTACATCGGCACGGCGGCCGTCAAAACCTGAGCGATTCATAAAGTCAGCATGATCCGCAGCGTGAACCCACATCACCCAAACCTCCGTGGCGACCAAAACGACCTCTGGGGTCAATTTGGTAAGCTGCGTAACTTGCTTTTGCAGACGCTCACCCCAGTTCTCGCAGTCGTCGTGATTTGCCAAAATGACCCCAGAGGTCGATTCCCCATGGCAATCTCGCCACAGATCGTGCGGGCGGCTTGCCGCCACTTGCGGCGCAGCGACCCCGTGATGCGGCGGATGATGGACGATGTGGGAGCGTTCACCTTGCGACCCGACCGGGATCGGTTCGGGATGCTGGTACGTTCGATCATCTCGCAGCAGATTTCGGTGGGTGCCGCACGAGCGATCCGCCAGCGGCTGCTGCAGCAGATCGCTCCCGATCGGTTGCAGCCAGAGACCCTGTTGCGGCTCGACATGGACCAACTGCGTTCCGTTGGGTTGTCGCTACAGAAAGCCACCTACCTGCGCGATCTGTCGGCCCGCGCGTCCGATGGCACAGTCCACCTGCGAACCATCGGGCGGTACTCGGACGAGCAGGTGATCGCCCAACTGACCCAGGTCAAGGGTGTGGGGCACTGGACAGCCCAGATGTTTTTGATCTTCGCCCTCGGACGGCTCGACGTCTTTCCCCATGGCGACCTGGGGGTGCGAGTGGCGATTCGCGACCGGTATGGTTTGCCGGACTTGCCCGATCGCGAGACGGGTCTGGCAATCGCCTCGGCATGGCGCCCGTTCGCCACGGTGGCCAGTTGGTATTGCTGGCGGACGCTGGATCTGCGGCGAGCCGCGAAGCCGACGCGCGCCGCGACACAGCCGCCGCCCGGCCAGCGACGGCGGTAGCCACGCTGGCGACCGGGCCGGGCCAGCGACCGAGCTCGGCCAGCGACGACGGTAGCCCAGCGAGCGAGAGTAGAGAGAGAGAGAGAGAGAGAGTAGCGCGCGGCTACGGATTGGCTTCGAGCGTCTGGAACGCCAGTGCCCAGGGCGGGCGGAGGAAGCCCAGGGCCCGGACATCTTCGAACCAATGGCCCAGCGGCGAGCGGCGCGAAAAACTGCTGCCGCCCGACAACCGGCAGAGTCGCGTTAGCAACCGCTCGGACAGTTCCGCGATCGCCGTTTTGCCCAGCAGCACTTGCTGGCGCGAGTCCGCTTGCGACTCGACTGCCCGCAGCACACCCTCGAAGGCCTGCTGGATCAGCCAGTGTTCCGTGCGGGCTTGAGTCCACTCGACGCGCTGGTATGCCCCGCCCGGGTCGCCCGGCATCCGCGCGCCGGCATAGTCCATCGCTTCGTCCACAATACCGACCACGACCGAGATGAACAGCGCGCCGATGAAACCGCCCGTGCGGGCCGCCGTTTCGGGCAGCAGTCCGGGCCGAGCGATTCGCGTGGCGGGAAACCGTTCGAACGCGAAGGCGTGGCTTTGCGTGGCCGTCATGCCGTGGCCATCCCAAGGCGCGAGCAGCCGCATGCCCCGCGAACCGTCCCACGGCACGCCGCGAACGTCCAGGTAGAACCAGTCCGCTTGCTGCTCGCCCTCCGCGATCGCCGTGGTGACCATGAAGGACATGATCCCACTGCCGCTGCCAAAATGCTTGTTGCCGCTTAGGTGGTACCGCAGCGGCGTCTCCGCCGCTGCGGCGATGGCCCGCGTGCGGTGTACGTCGCCGCCGCTGCCGGGTTCCGAGGTGATCGTGCCCCACCAGCAGCCGGCATGAACCGACTCGTAAATCTCGCGGCACTGGGCGTCCCAGGCCGCGCCGTCGCTGGCCGGTTCGGGCGCCGTCAGCCAATAGGAAAGCACCGCCGGGTGCATGGCACAGACCAGGGCCACCGACGAATCGCCACGGGCCAACGTGCGGAGCAGCTCGGCCAGCGGACGGACCGTGTTCTGGACGCCCGTCCAGAGTCCGCCCTGGCTGGCCGGCACGGCCAGCAGCGAAAGGCCGGCCTGAGCCAAGTGCTGAAAGTCGTCCTCGGCCAAAGTTTGCCGACCTTGCCTGGTGGCTCGATCCCGGCGGAACTGCATGCTGATGGCCTGCACGCGGTCGGCGACATGTGGCAACTGCATCTGGGTGCTCACGTCTTCGGTCAACTCCGCTGGCGAAACGTCATGAATCCTGCGTCAGTTGGCAGCGCTCCAGAGTGGCGTCAGCCGCCGACGGCCAATGAGCCAACCTGCCAAAGGCGTCAACGGCCGCGAGCCGCACTTTACAACCCGGCCGAATTTGATATCACGATTATAGACGGTTGTTCATGCCGACAAGATTAGCCCTGTCCCACCGGCGCATCCCTGCCCCCCCTTTCGCCGGTCAGGTTTTGGTGCGCTGCTGCGCCCTCGATCTGGTGATGGCGATGCGCGAGAGCCAGCGGCCTTTCGCCGGTCAGGTTTTGGTGCGCTGCTGCGCCCTCAATTTCTGCTGGAGTGCCCCTTCATGTTTTCTGCCCCAACCCGTCGCCGAGTCCGCCAGGCGGGCGCGACGCGCGTCGTCCGTCGCCGACTGTTGCTCGAACCACTGGAAGATCGGCGCTTGCTGGCGGGAGTACCGGTCGTCGACTTGAGTCCGCCGACCGAGCAACTGATCGGCGAAGTTTTTACTTTGACAGCGACGTTCGACAACACCGCGGCCGATCCGGCGCATGTGGGATACGGGCCGTTCGTGGACCTGATCTTTCCGGTCAACGGCGCGGACGGGATGTCGGGCATGGCGACTCCCGACGGGATTTCTTTCGTCAGTGCGAGTTATCTCGGCGCGCCAGTGGTCTTCACGGTGCGCACCTTTCCCGACGATGGAGGCGGCATGGGTGCGGTCCCGCATCCGTATGCGGTCGATGCCACGGGCATGCCTCTGACGGTCGTGGGCACGGCCGGCGACCAGCTAGTTGTGCTGCAACTGCCCTTCGGTTCGTTCGCACCCGAACAGCCACCCGCGGCAATCGCGATCCAGGCCAGTTTGTCGAATCTGGCCGACCTGGGCACGCCCCTGACGCTATCGGCTCGCGGCGGCTTTCAATTCGGCTGCGATCCGCTGAACAATCCAATGACCGACCCGACGCTGCTCACGCCGGGCAGCGATTCGCCAGACAGCGCCACATGGGGCGAAACTACCACGGTCACGCCGGCCTTGTTGCGACTGACCAAGACCTATCTGGGGCCGGAGGACGAGACGGCGACGGGGCCCAACTTCCCGCGGCAGTACGAGATCACCGTGGACATCGCCACGGGACAAACCGTCACGGATTTCGACCTGACCGACGCGCTGGACAATACGATGGCGTTTCTGTCGGTCGACTCGACCACCTCGGTCACTCCCGCGACCGTGTTCACTTTTCCCGGCGGACTGCCGCCCGTCGGCGTGCCGGCCAACATGAACCTGCTGACCGTCAACGCCGACACCGTCACCGGCGGAGCGGGCGATACGGACTTGCAGGTCGTGTTCAGCTTCTTCATCGCCGAGTTCGACGCTGACGGCAACCGCGTGATCCCGCTGAACGGGCAAGACCCGACGATCACCACCGACACGGCCGCCGGCGTGGGCGACTGGGTACCGCTCGACATTCGTGACCCGGCCACTCCTGGCAATGCCGTAACCGGTCCCGAAACGCATGAACTGCAGAACAAGTCGATCGCCATTCAAAAGAGCTTCACGGTGATCGGCGGTGGCGACCCGGACCCGGGGGTCACGGTCGAGTTCACGCTGGAGTTTCAGGTCTCCGACTACTACACATTCGGGGATCTGCTGCTGGAGGACATTCTGGGCGACGGGCTCGACTGGCTCAGCTCTTTCGCACCCACCTTTCAAGTTGCCGACCAGGACGGCAACGCCAGCGGAATGTTCTCGCTGGGAACCGACTTGACGCACACCGCGAACCTGGACGGCACCGAGACGCTGGCGTTCGACCTGTCGGCGGCGATGATGGGCGCGGGCGCTCCCGACGGCATCCTCCGCGGCGGGCTGGCCACGGCACCCGACGGCGACGACAGCAGCCCGGCGCCCGCCGCCGTGGGCATGATCGTGTTTCGGGCCACCGTCGCCCAGGACTACGATCAGATGCCACCCTCCACCCGGCCGCCGATCGCTCAAGGGGACACCCTGACGAATGACATCACGATCAGCGGCACCGTCCGCGACAATGACACCCCGGCCATGCCGATCGGGCCGGCGCCCGATGGCCGCGAAGGCGACGACAGTTCGGCCAGTGGCACGATCCCCGTGGGCAGCGTAAGCAAGTCGATCTACGCGGTGAACGGTGTGCCGGTCGTGGGCCCTCCGCCCGTGCTGGCACCCGGAGACGAAGTGACGTACAGCCTGGAATACACGCTCCCCATCTCGACCTTCGTCGACTTCCTGCTGACCGACTACTTGCCACTGCCCGTGTTCCAGGTGACGGACCCCGACGCCGACGGAGTTGCCGGGCCCGCCTGGACTTTCGTGCTGGACGGCAACCCCAGCAACTCGCCGGCGCCCGGGGTGATTGAACTGGGCCCCAACGACACGTTCTTCGCGGTGGCCGGCCTGTCGGCCGGACCCGATTTTTTTTCGCCGCCCCAGATCAATCCGCTGCCGAACGCCAATGCGCTGGAACTGTTTTACGGCGACTTTAACGACCCGCTGAATCAATCCACAGTCGTCAACCTGCTGTTGACCGTGACCGCGACCGACACGCCGTTCGCCGACGCATTGTTTCTGACCAACCAGGTTCGGGGCAGGGAGAACAATTCGAACCTGGAGTCATCGATTGACGACGGTATCGTGCAGATTCAGCTTGGCCAACCCGACTTGAACATCACCAAGGGAGTGTTGGCGACGAATGCTCCCGCCGGGGTGTTCAGCCCCGCGCCGCCGGTGGCCCCGCCGCTTTCGGCCACTGCCCCAGGAACCGCCGGCTTTCGCCTCTCCGGCGGGACGCTCAATTCCGACTACCTGGACGCGACACCCCTGGACAGCAACCTGGCGGGCTTGGACGCCGGCGACCTGGTGACGTTCGCGATCGTGGTCGAGAACACGGGCTCCAGCCGCCGGGGCGCCTTCGACGTGGCCCTGCGCGACAGCCTGCCGGCCGGATTCCGCATTCCCACGCCGGCCGAAAGTCCGGCGGAGCTGAACTTGAGCGTCACGGACGGGACCGGGGCGGCGATCATGTTCAACAACCTGGGCAGCGGGCTGTTCGATCCATTGGGCGGCATCGAGCTGATCGATCCGGGCCCCACGCCGGAACTGCTCGACGGCACCAACGGCGGCGCGCTGGATGCCTACGACGCCACCAACGGGCGGAACGTCCTGATCGTCACTTTCGACCTGATCACCGACCTGGCGGTCGCTCCCCGCGAAATCCTGGTGAACACGGCCACACTGTTCAACTACGCCGGCGCGCCGGGCGGCCCGGACCACACCGCGGAGGATCCCACGGACCAGGCTCAGGTCGGCCTGCAGTCGCCCAGCGTGGTGAAGTCCATCACCGCCACCAACCAGACTCACACGATGTTAACCGACGTGGCGATCGGCGAGATCGTCACCTACTCGGTTGAAATCACCTTGCCCGAAGGGACCAGTCAGAACGTTCGGCTGGTGGACCAACTGGACAGCGGCCTGGCCTTTGTCGGCATCAACAGCATCATCGCCTCGCCGGGCGTCGCCACCAGTATTCCAGGAGGCTTTGCCGCGGTGGCGGCAGGCGCCAGCGTGGCCAACGTGGGCGGAGGCGCGGTCAATCAAGGGAGGCTGCTGACGCTGGATTTCGGCACCGTCACCAACTCGGACACCAACAACAACGTGGCCGAGACCATCGTGGTCTCGTACGACGTCGTGGTGCTCAACAGCAGCAACAACAACCGGGGCAACCAGCGCAACAACCAGGCTGACTGGCGTTGGGACACCAGCGCTGGCCCGCAGCAGATCCGCGACAACGCACCGAACGTCAGGATCGTGGAACCGACGTTGCGGGTAGTCAAGGACGCGGCGCCGGCGCAGGTCGAGGCCGGCGACGTGGTGCTGTACACCATCGACGTCTCGCACACCGCAGTCAGCAACGCCAACGCTTACGACGTCGTCTTGACCGACTTGATCCCGCCCGACACCAGCTATGTCATGGGCAGCTTGATGCACACGGGCGGCCACCCGCCCAACCTGCTGCAGGAAAGCGGTGGAACCGTGACGGTAGTCTGGAATGAGTTTCCAGACGACCTTTCCTCCCAACTTCAATTCGAAGTGCTGATCATGCCCCTGGCAACGGCCGGCAGCACGATCACCAACACGGTTGACGTGACCTGGACCAGTTTGCCGGGAGACATTACCACGCCTCAGTCGCCATACAACACGTTGTCGACCGAGCGGACAGGCGACCCGGCAAACCCGGGTGGGGCGGCCAACGACTATCTGACCAGCGATCCGGCCAGCGTCACGGTGCGGCTGCCCACCGTGCTCGATAAGTCCCTGGTCAGCACGTCCGAGCCTCACACCGCGGGCAGCGACGTGGCGATCGGAGAAGTCGTCCGCTACCGGCTGCGGGGCACGTTGGTCGGCGGCACCAACCCCAGTATCCGGATCGTGGACGAACTTCCAACCGGACTCGTGCTGCTGGATCTGGACGAGGTGAAGATTTCCTTTACCTCCGATACGCCGATCGTCGCGGCACCCGACCTGCTGGGAGCCAACAACGGCGCGGTGCCTCCCACGTTTGTCCTGCCAGCCGGGCGGATCAGCGTCGGGCCTTCCCTGATGTTCGACCTGGGCACGCTGGTCAATCTGGATGTCGATTCCAACGACGAGATCGTGACGATCGAGTTCAACGCCCTGGTCCTGAACTCGGTGGACAACAACACTGGCGACGTGAAGGGCAACCTGTTCCGCGCGTTTACCGGCCCGACGCTGGTCGGGATCTCGCAGGTCGTGGACGTGACCGTCCGCGAACCGGCGATCATCAACGTGGACAAACAGGTGGTCGGCCTACCACCCAGCGACGCGGGGGACGTAGCAACCTATCAGGTCACCTTTTCCAACACCGGTACCGCGACCGCCTTCGAAGTGCGCGTGCTCGACTCGCTGAATCCGACCTTGCTCAGCCTCACGCTGCCCCCGGTGGTCATGCTGGCCGGAGGCGCGACAGGCGTCACGGACAACTCGTCTGGCAACACCGTGGATCTGATGATTGACCAGATTCCGGCGGGAGGCAGCGTAACCGTACTGTACACGGCCTCCCTGACGCTGGCGGTTGAGCCCAGCCAGGTGATTCCCAACCTGGCGACCGTAACCTACAGCAGTCTGCCTGGCGCGGGCACTCCCAGCACGTCGCCAAACAACCCCACCGGATCGCAGACGCCCGGCGGATCGGGCGCCGCGGACGGCGAGCGCGACGGCACCGGCGGAGTGAACGACTACCTCGACGCGGACGACGCCAACGTCTTCGTCAGGGATCCGCTGTTCACCAAGAGTCTGGTGGCGACGGACCAGACTTTTACGCTCGACTCCAACGTGGCCATCGGCGAGATTGTCACGTACCAGTCCGTGATTACCATTCCCGAAGGCACCATGCCCGGCGCCCAGATTCTCGACCTGCCCGACACGGGCCTGGCCATCGTGGCCGTCGACAGCGTGATTCCCAACAGTCCCAACGTCATGACCAATGTGGCGGGCGGGTTCGCACAAGTGCCGGCCAACGCCAACTTATCAATTCCGATCGACGGCAGTTCGGTGACCATCGACCTGGGTACGATCACGAACGCCGACAACGACCCGGATGCCGAAACGCTGACGATTACTTATCGCGCCGTCGTGTTGAACACGCTGGCCAACAGCCGCGGCTTTCAACTGAATAACTCGGCGAACTTCACCTGGAGCCTGGGCAGTCTGTCGGCCCAGGCCGCCGACGTGACGATCGTCGAACCGGCGCTGCAGATCATCAAGCTCAACGGCAACCCGATCCTGGGCGACGCCGACGATACGATAACCTTCGAGCTGCAGGTGCAGCATACGCCGCAGAGCAATGCCAACGCCTTTGATGTTCGCCTGCTGGACCCGATCGACTCGGTGCTGAACAAGCTGAACTATGTGCCCGGATCGGTCAGCGTGCTCAACGCGGGCGGCGCCATGCTGGCCGAGCCTCCGGATGAGACGGGCGGCGATCTGAGCATTACCTGGAGCGATTTTCCCCTGGGTGCCAGCAGCACGATCAGCTTTGACGTGCTCCTGGACATCAGCGTGGGGCTGAACGAATTGCTGGTCAACCAGGCATTCCTGACCTGGACCAGCCTGCCGGAAGACGTCACCTCGCCCCAATCGTCCAATCCGTATTCCGTCGAGCGGACGGGCGATCCGCTGGGGCCGGGCGAGCCGGGTGCGAACGACTACGCCAGCCAGGACAGCGGCCTCGTGGGAACACCCACGCTGCAATTCGCCAAGGAGGTGTTGGACTCCTCGGAGCTATCCACGCTGCAGGGGCAGTTCGACATGACTCTGACTGACCTGACGATTGGCGAGACGGTTACGTACGGCCTGATTGTCGGCCTGCCCGATGGCACGTTTCCCAACGTGGTGGTGACGGACAATCTGCCGTCGCTGAGCAACTCCCAGGGCGTGCTGGAATTCGTCTCGGCGAGCCTGGTGTTTGTAGGGGCCGACATCACGGCGGGCGGCGGCGGACCGCTGATGCTGCCAGCCCCCGTGCTGACCGATACGAACGGCGACGGCGTTGCGGACCGGATCGAGTTCAACCTCGGCACCGTGATGAACATGCCGGATGCCAACGGCATCTCCGAAGACGACCAGTTCGTGGTAAGCGTCGTGGCCCGCGTGCTTAACACGCTTCCCGATGCCACGCCCGTGAATTTCAGCGGCGACACGCTGACGAATCAGGCCTCGGTCGATGCGACGGGTCTGCCGGTGCCGTTCGAAGACTCCGTGGACGTGGAGATCGTCGAGCCCCTGCTGACGATCACCAAGGACACCAGCACGACGCTGGTGGACGGTGGAGACACGGTCACCTTCACGATGACCGTCGCTCACGCGCCCGCCTCCACGTCCACGGCGTTCGACGTGGCGATCAGCGACGTGCTGCCCGCCGGAATGACGTATGCCGGCAACGTGACGGTGCTGTCGGGAGCCGGTCCGCTGGTCGCCGTGGCCGGACCGCTGCTTACCTTCTCGTGGGCGAACATCCCCCTGGGAGCCGTCGCGCACCAGTTCACGTTTGACGTGACCGTCGATCCATCCGTGACTCCTGGCCAAACCTTCTTGAATGTGGGCGACCTGGCCTGGAGCACCTTGCCGGGAGCCGTTCCAGGCGAACGCACCTACACGGACAGCGATCCGGCCGACTTGATCACCAATACGACGACCGCCCGGAACCCGATCAAGACGCTGGTCGCCACCTCCGAGGCTCACACTTCCGGCAACGACGTGGCCATTGGCGAGATTGTCCGCTACCGCCTGGAGTTCGAGGTTACCGAGGGCACGCTGCCCAATCTGCGGATGATCGACACACTCGACCCCGGCCTGCAACTGGTCGATCCGACGCAGGTGTTCATCTCGTTCACATCCGATGTGCCGATGGGAGCCGCTCCCGACCTGCTGGGCGGGAACAACGGCGACCAGCCGCCCACGCATCTGGTAAACGCTGGCCGGATCACGCTGCTGGGCCAGCAGGTGATCTTCGATCTGGGAACGATCACGAACAACGACAATGACGCGGATGCGGAGCTGATCACGCTGGAATACAACGTGCTGGTGCTGAATACGTCCGATACCAACAATGGCGATGTGCTGAGCAACAGCTTCACGGTGGACCTGGATGGCACGCCGATCGGACCCGCCAATCCGGGCGACAACACCGTCTCGGTGAGGGTGCTTGAGCCATTGATCGACGATGTCCAGAAGTCGGTCCTGACACTGGCGGGCGACAGCGTGACCTACGAGGTGATATTCTCGAACACTGGCACAACCACCGCCTTTGACACGCGCGTGCTCGACATGCTGCCTCCCCAACTGTCGCTCAGCGTGGCCAGCGTCTCGGTCACTTTGCTGGGCGGGGCGAGCGGCGCGGACGCGAGCAGTTCCACGCCAACGGCCGTGGATGTCCGCATCGCGCAGATGCCCGTGGGCAGTCAGGCGATCATCGCCTATACCGCGTCGGTCCTCGCCAGCGGCCAGACGATTCCCAACACGGCGAACGTTACCTACACCAGCCTGCCCGGAACGAACGGCTCGCCCGTCAACCCAACGGGTTCCCAGACACCGGGAATGCCGGGCGCGGCGATCGGCGAACGGACGGGAGTCGGCGGCGTGAACGACTACCTGGACAGCGACTCCGAGTCGCTCGGTTCCTTGGGCGACCGCGTCTGGGACGACCTGAACGGCAACGGCGTGCAAGACGGCGGCGAACCGGGCTTGGACGGCGTCACCGTCACGCTCATCTGGCCCGGCCGGAACGGTATCTTCGGCGACGGAGACGACGTGACCCTGTCGACCGTGACGGCCGGGGGAGGACTCTATACCTTCAGCGGCTTGCCGGGCGGCAACTACGACGTTTCCGTCGACCTGGGCACTCTGCCGCCAGGCTATGTGAACACGTTCGACCTGGACGGCAACCGCAACTCGCAAACCAACGTGGCCCTGGCGGCGGGTCAGAACCGCACGGACGTGGATTTCGGCTATGCACAATCCGCGTCGGCCGGCGGTATCAAGTGGAACGACACCAATGGCGACGGAGTGCAGAACGGCGGCGAAAGTCCGCTGGCCGGCGTGACCGTGTTCGTGGACCTGAACGACAACCGGGTGTTCGAACCGGGCGAACCGAGCGCCGTCACCGACGCGGCTGGCGCTTACCAGATCGCTGGCCTTCGGCCCGGCACATACGTCATCCGCGAAGTGCCGCCGGTCGGTTATCGCCAGACTTTTCCGGCCGG
>JAGFJK010000104.1 GCA_024102795.1 Pirellulaceae bacterium | reverse complement strand
AGCGGCAGCAGGCCGCGGCCGATGCGGCGCGCGAGGCCGATGCCGCGGCGGCGCGGCAACATGCCGACGACGCGCAGCAGAAGTTGGCCACGGCCGAGCGGCAGTTGGAGGAGCGGCTGCGGCAACTTCAGCAGGACTTGTTCGAGGAACAACTTGCCCGACTCGAACAGCTCGTTACCGGCTTGATCTCTCGCCAGTCGGCGCTGCTGGACGCCACCGTCCAGTTGCATCAGAGCCAGCAGGAGCAGTCCGGGCAGTTGACTCGCCCACAACTCGCCACGCTCGGCGACCTGGCCGCACAGCAGCGAACGCTGTCCGCCGAGACCGGGGAGTTGGCCCGCAAACTGGGGCAGGCTCGAGCGTTTGTGTTGGCCTTGGAAGGCGTGCTCCGCGACATGGCCCGAGCGGCCCGCGGGCTGGACCGGCACGATCCGGGCCTCGACACCCAGCAAGCGGAATCGTCCGCCCTGGCGCGCCTGCGACAACTGGCCTTGGCCTTGAAACAGGACGAGCCTTCGCCGCCCGAAGAGGAGCCGCCGGCGGAACAACCGGCCGGACAACCGATGCCGGCGGAGGACGCCGCCGGACTGCTGGCCGAATTGAAGCTGATCAAACTGATGCAACAGCAACTGCTGGAGAGGACCACCGAACTGGAAGCGATCCGAGACGGCGGCCAGACCTGGACTCGCGAGCAGGAACTGGAAGCAACCGAACTGGCGGCCGAACAGGGACAGCTCGCCGCCCTGGTCCTGGAACTGCTCAACCCCAAGGAGCCGTAGAGTTTTCTTGCGTTGTTTGTCGCCTTCGAGATCGTGCAGCTTTTAAGTTGTTTTGCCGAGGGAATTTGGGATGATGAACCAATGGTCAACTCGACTTCGCCAAACCCCTCCTCACAATACTTCTGGCCCCCTCCCCGCTTCGGGGAGGGCTGGGGAGGGGCCTGCGGGACTCTGGAGCAAAGCCATTCGCTCGATTCGCATATAGCCACTCGCGGGACGCGAATTTCGGATGAGTCGAACATCGACTGAGGATCTGAATACTTGAGTGCGACAAGTGTTGGGTGATTCCATGGGGTGCCAGCTGCGTCAAAACAGGATGCACAAAAGCCCCTCCCCAACCCTCCCCGGCAGCCGGGGAGGGGGCCAGAGGGATATTAAGGGGGAGCGCAAGCCGTCCAAGTTTCCCGCGGTTGTAACGCAAGATTTCCTCGGCAAGACAACTTCACACCTCCACCATCTCGAAGCGGCGACGGAGCCACAAGTGATTCACCGCGAGAGCCGGCGAAGCCCGGCATTTGAAGGAGATCGAACGTCATGACGCACACCGTGCTCACCTGGCCACGAATCGGGAGCCCGTTAGTGGTCGCAGCGAGTTTACTCTTGGCACCAGTGCTCGCGCTTGCTCAAGAATCGCCGCCAGCGTCGCCCGCGCCTCCGGCCTCCAGCAATCCGGGCGGCGGGCTGCTGGACGACCTGAGCAAGGATTTGCTGGAGGGTCTCGACAAGCCCGCGGCCCCGAAGTCAACTCTGCCGGGCCAGCCGCAACCGGGTCAGCCGCCACCGGCAAGCAAGCCGCCCACGGGCGGCGATCTGCCGGGTGAACCGGGCGATGTGCCGCCGGAGCCCGGTACGGAGGGGCCGGCGGAGGACCATCCGCTGCTGCAGATTGGCAGCCGCATGCGGGGCGTCGAACGGCGGATTGCCGGTTATGATACGTCGGTGGAGACGCAGACCTTGCAGCAGGAGATCGTCGCCGACCTGGAATCGCTGATCGCGCAGTTGCAGAAACAATGCAACTCCGCCAGCCAGAACAGTTCGAGTTCCAGCCAGCAAGCGGGCAGCCAGACCGGAGGGCAGGGGACGCAGGCCGCCGAGCAGGCATCGACTCAGCCGGTTCGCGACAGCACGGACCGGTTGGGCAAAACGAACCCGGACCAGTTGGAAGGCGAGCAGGTGCGGGACCTGGTCAAGCAGGTCTGGGGCCACTTGCCGGCACGGGTTCGCGAACTGATGCGCACCGCCGCGGTGGAGGAGTTTCTGCCCAAGTACGAACGGCAGATCGAAGCCTACTATCGCCGCCTGGCGGAAGAGGATCGCTGACGGACGGCCGGTCGACGGGAGAGCTGGCGAAGCGCTGACGGGGCGCTGGCCGGGAGATACCGAGCACGAGGAGCGAGTGGGATGAGTCGAATTGATCGCCGCGGATTCCTGAATCGTTCGGCCCTCTGGACGCTGGGCATTGGCGGCCTGCCGGCGACGGCCTGGGCTCAGTTGGGTGCCGGCGATCCCGCGGTCCCGGTGTCCGGGTTGATGTCTCCGGCCACCCAGGCGGCGATCGACCGCGGGCTGGAATACCTGGCCTCGCGCCAGAACGACGACGGCTCGTTCGGTTCGGGCGGCTACAGCCGCAACGTGGCGGTCTGCGGGCTGGTCGGAATGGCGTTCATGTCGGCCGGCAGCACGCCCGGGCGGGGCCCGCACGGGCTGGAGGTGAATCGCTGCGTGGCGTATCTGCTGAACCACGCCCAGGACAGCGGTTTCATCACGATGGCCGAAGCGGCCAGCCACGGCCCGATGTACGGCCACGGATTCGCCACGCTGTTCCTGGCCGAAGTCTACGGCATGTCACCGGACTCGCAGGTCCGCGACGTGCTGGCCAAGGCCGTCAAGCTGATCGTCGACACGCAGAACAGCGAGGGTGGCTGGCGCTATCAGCCTCAGCGGCGCGACGCCGATATCTCCGTCACGATCTGCCAGATCATGGCGTTGCGCGCCGCGCGGAACGCGGGCATCTACGTGCCGAACGAGACGGTCGAGCGGTGCGTGGAGTACGTCAAGCGGAGCCAGAATCCGGATGGCGGCTTCATGTACATGCTGCAGGGTGGCCAGAGCCGGTTCCCGCGCAGCGCAGCGGGCGTGGTGGCCTTCTACAGCGCGGGCATTTACGAAGGCCCCGAACTGGAACGGGGGCTCGACTATCTGATCCGCGAGCTGCCGGCGAACGACTCCTTCAACCGGGCCACGCATTACTTCTACGGACACTACTATGCCGCTCAGGCGATGTGGCACGCTGGCGGCGATTACTGGGAAAAGTGGTATCCGGCGATCCGCGACGCCCTGTTAGCTCGGCAGAAACGCGACGGGTCGTGGTTCGATTCGATCTGCTCCGAATACGGCACGGCGATGGCTTGCATTATCCTGCAGATGCCCAGCAACTACCTGCCGATTTTCCAGCATTAGTCGGCCCGCTGGCGAGTGAGTGGTCAGTGGTCAGTGGTCAGTTATCAGTCGGCAATTCTCAATTTGCAATTTGCAATCTCCCCCAATCATCGCTGTCATCCACCTTTGCGAATCCGCGTAGAATACCGTTCGCATAGTCGCCTTTCGCTCCGCGAAAGTAGCGTGTCCCGCGTATTGATATTGATGCTTGCCCGATGCGAAAGCCAGCAACCGACACAGGTATGAGCGTCCCGCCACGCGCCCGCGGCGCCAGACGACTGGTGCTCCGCCTGCTGGCCTGCCTGGTCTGCCTCGCGTGCTGGCCGCTGCTGGGTCCTGCGTCCTGGGCTCAGGAGGCGCGCGGGCTCGTGTCGCTGGTGGTCCCGGTGTCCGGCGAGTCGTTTCCGGCGCGGCTTCGCGGGCTGACGGCCGAGCAGCCGCCGCGAGTGGAATGGGACGTGGACGGAACGGTCCGCTCGATGAGTGCCGGCGAGCTGTTTGCCTGGGGTCGATTCGAGGACCGGGGCGCGGCGCCGCTGGTCGTGCTGGCCGATGGCAGTCTGCTGGCTGGCGAGTATCAGCGTCTGGAGTCCAACCGATTGGTGTGGTACAGCCAGTTGTTCGGCGAGTTCAGCGTGGGGCTGGACCAGGTGCGGGGGTTGCTGTTGCAACCGCCGACCGCACCGCTGGAACGGGACCGGCTGCTGCATCGGCTGCGAACCGCCCAGCGAGGCAGCGATCGCCTGTTGCTGGACAACGGCGACGAACTGCCAGGCGTCCTGGGACCGCATCCGGCCGACGTGCCTCGGACGGACGACGATCTGGACGAAGCGTTCTGGCTGACGGTTGCCGGCCGGGAGCCGGCGGCGATTCCGCGAGGCCGAGTGACGGCGGTGATCTTCAATCCCGCGTTGCTCGTGCCGCTGCGTCCGGTGGAATTGGCCTGGGAGGTTGGCTGGAGCGACGGGAGCCTGCTGCAAGTGGCCGGCGTGCGCGCTGGCGACGCGGTCCCGGACCAGGCGGGCGGCTGGTTCGAGCTGCTGATGCCGGGAGGCGTCAGGCTGGCCAGCGACGTGCAAACGCTGAGAGACGACGTCACTTGGCTGGCTCCTCGCGGCACCCGCGTGCGTTACCTGTCGGACCTGGAATCGCTGGGCTACAAGCATATTCCGTTCCTGGGCGTGTCCTGGGACTATGCGGCCGACCGCAACGTGCTGGGCGGCAGGCTGCGGAGCGGCGGCCAGCTCTGGTCGAAGGGGCTGGGGATGCACAGCACGTCGCGCCTGGCGTTTGACCTGGACGGCTCCGCGCAGCAGTTGCGAGCCTGGCTGGCGCTGGACGACCAGGCGGGCCGGCGGGGCAGCGTCGTGTTTCGCGTGTTCGCCTTTCGCGACGATGCCTGGTCCGCGGCCTACGAAAGCCCGGTGATTCGGGGCGGTGACAAGCCGCTGCCGATCGCGGTGGACCTGACCGGCGCTCGCCGCCTGGCCCTGATTGTGGAGGCGGCCGATCGGGGCGACGAACTCGACCACGCCAACTGGCTCGGCGCGCGCCTGGTCTCTCGGACCGATTGACGCCCCGTGCTGTTGCCCGCCGAATCGTCGGGCTATGATGTGGCGACCTGGGCCAACGACGTTGGCTGCCCCTGTTTCTCCCTTACCGTTAACACCGCCGAGTCGCCATGGAACTGCTCGAACTGCTCACTCAAACTCCGTCCGTGCCTGGCCGCGAATCGCGCATCCGCCAGGTGATTGCCGATTATCTGTTGCAGCACCAGCTTGTCGATGAGTTGTTGACCGATGCCATGGGTTCGCTGATCGGCGTCCGCCGGCCTCGACCGGTGCCCGGCCAGGAAAGTCCCGTCCCTTGCAAGGTGATGCTGGCGGCGCACATGGATCAGATCGGGTTCCTGGTCTCGCATGTCAGCGACGACGGTTACCTGCGAGTGACACCGGCGGGCGGCTTCGATACCCGCAACCTGTTTGCTCGGCGAGTGCGCGTCTGCACGTCGGCGGGCGACTTGCCGGGCGTGATGAATCCGGCCGGCAAGCCGATCCACATCTCCACGCCGGAGGAGCGGAAGAAGGTGCCGGAGATCGAGGAGTTCTTCATCGACCTGGGTCTGCCGGGAGCGGACGTCAAGTCGCGGGTCAAGATCGGCGACATGGTGGTGCTGGACGGGCCGTTTGCCGCGGTGGGCCAGAGCGTGGTGTCGCAGTGCCTGGACAATCGCGTCGGCTGCTGGGCTCAGATTCGCGCCTTGGAGCAGTTGCGGCATCATGCCTGCGAGATCCACGCGGCCTGGACCGTGCAGGAGGAGGTGGGGCTGCGGGGAGCGATACCCGCCGCCTACCATGTGCAACCGGACATCGGCGTGGCCTGCGACACGACGCTGTGCTGCAAGACGCCGGGCGTGCCGGACGAACAGCGCGTGTCGGTGGCGGGCGACGGCGTCTGCCTGCACGTGATGGATTCGTCGGCGATCGCGGATCTGGATTTGATCGAACAGATCGAGGCGGTCGCCCAGCGGCAGGGGATCAAGTGCCAGCGAGCGATCTTGCCTCGAGGCGGCCAGGACGGAGCGGCCATCCAGCGTTCCCGTCGCGGCGTGAGGATCGCCGTGTTCGCTTGCCCGATCAAGTACATCCACACGGTGGCCGAGATGGCTCACCGCGACGACTTGGATGCCTACTACAAGCTGCTCGCCGCCTGGCTGGAAACGCTGTAGCCCCGATCCTAGACATTTCGATCGACTATTCGATCCGGCATCCCAACCGGCTTGGGAAACCCCGGAAATCACTTCGGGCTTCCTCCGTGGAAGCGAGACCGTGCGGCGTTTAAGGCGTTGGAACCTCGGAGTTTAGAACCTCCATAGCGCGCGACTCCAAGACAGATGGGTGGCCCTTCGGTTCGACTCCCGCGCTGTCTTTACGCCGCAGGCGTTGAACAACCGTAGCCCAGGGTCGCCCGCTTCGGGCGCACCCTGGGTGGACGACCGCCTTGAGGCCCTTCTACGCCGAAGGCGTTACACAAGGCGCCTTGTGGAACGCCTTCGGCGTACACGAGATATCAAAATCACGGCCACACCCAGGGTGCGCCCGAAGCGGGCGACCCTGGGCTGTGACTGTGGAACGCCTTCGGCGTACGAGAACGCCGAGGACGCTCTTGCTACGCCCTAAACTCTGACGACGAAGAAACTTAAAAGCTGCACGATCTCGAAGCCGGGGAAGGGGCCAGAGGGATATCAAGGGGGACGCTTGCCGAACGCGAATACCAGAAGTCGCCTAAGCTTCTCGACGCTCAGCACGACCACCGCGATCCCAGTTGCTGGCAGGTTCTGCTGCTGGCGGATGCTCTGCTCAGGGCATCTTCAGCATCGCCTGGCGCCAGCCAGTTTCGAACTGGTCCAGCGGTTGTCCGACCAGTCGCTGGAACCGCCGCACCGGGTCGATCGCGGCATCGGAGGGGGCGACGTACGAGTCCAGCCGGGACGGCTCCAGCAGGCCCAGTTCGAACGTCAGGTAGTAGGCCAGTCCCCAGGCGTACAGGTAGTGCCGCTGAGAGAAATCGCCCGTGTGGGAGGCGAACCACCGCGGCGAGTCGAACGAGAGAAGCTGCGCCAGGGACAGGCGATCGGCGAGCAGGGCCTCGCGCAGCTTCCGCAGACGGTCGGGCGAGGGGGCGTCGATCCGCAAGGTGTCGCCATCCAGTTGGCCCGATTCGAAGACTTGGGCCAGGCCCTCGTTCAACCAGCGAGGCACTTCGAAATCCGCCTGGGGATAGACGTGATTCTCCAGGTAGGCGTGAAAGGCCTCGTGGCTCAGCCGGGCAAACATGTCTTGCGTGACTTCAGCGAACTTGGCCTCGTTGCGCCGATTCGCCTCGTCAATCCCCCGCCGCACGGCCTGATACTCCTGGTCCCAGGCGGCGCGTCGCAAGGCAATCTCTTCCAGGCTGCCCCCGCGCTGCTGCAGCTCGCGGCTGAGCTGCTGCAGGAAGCGATCAAACCGCGGATTCAGTTCCTGATGGTATTGGCGGAGGATGGCGGCATTCTCGGCGCGCACCTGCCGCAAGCGATCGGCGAATGGAGTCAGGTTGCCGCCGGCGATAATCAGGTTTGTCGACGCGGAATAGAACGCCGGGTTCTCCAGGTTCAGCCCCAGCCGACGCAGGTGCCCGCGATACTGGTCCATGGAGCCGTAGAGGACTACCTGGAAAGTGCCCCGGCGATTGTTGCGCGGCGGAAGAAGCTGGCGATAGGCCCGGACCATCTGCTCCAGGCGCACCACGCAGCGGCGGGTCATTTCGTCGTCCGCCGTGCTCCACAGGCTGAACCAGGGACCGTCGTAGGTCCGGTAGCTGATTCCGTCCTGCTGCGTGCCGCCCAAATCCAGCAGGTCCATTCTGCCCAGTTCAATGGCCACGCGGTGCTGAAAGCCCCGATGCCGCTCCAGCAGCACCCGGCGTTGCGGCTCGCTCAGCCGCTGGCGTTCGACCACGTCGTCCGGGGCGGGCAGCCTGAGAATGGCGTGCATCGGCTGTCCGGGCGAGCGGATGATCTCGACAAACTCGAACGCCTCGGCCGTATCGACCAGGATCAGCCCGTGCAGCTCCCGGCCGTCCCGCAGGCGGATCGATTCCAGCTCCCACGCCGCGGCCGAGGGCAGACCTGGGTGCTCGCCGGCAGCCGCATCCGGCGGGTTGGCTCGCAAGATGCCGCCGGGTGTCACCGCCATCGCCAGCCCGCCGAACAAGGCCAGCAGCAACGCGGCGCGCGGCCCGGCTGCCGCCCTCGCCCGTTTCGCTCGCCGCTTGCCAGGACCTGCCATCACGGGCCTTTCGCCTTGCGTTGGGCAGCCGCCCCGTGCGGCCACGTCTCGGCCGAATAAACCGACTGCCCGGGTCACCGCCTCATTGTAGACGTGTGCGCCTCATTGTAGACGATCGTCGGCCGCGCGGCGGTGACGCCCCGAACGGCGCTGGCACCGGTCACAGAAGAACGTGGCCCGCTGAGCCTGCACGATCCGCCGCACCGTGCCTTGGCCGCAAGTCGGGCAGACCTGCCCGGCCCGATCGTAGACGCGATGATGGTTCTGGTAGCCGCCGGCCTGGTTCAGCGCGTTGCGGTAGGTGCCGTCGGACAGCGTCGAGCCTTCGTAGCGGATCGCCAGTTCGAGCACCTGCCCGGTTGAGTCACTCAACCGCTCCCAGTCGCTGGACCGCAACGCGGTGCAGGCAAGTTGCGGATGAATCCCGGCGGCGTGCAATATCTCGGAGGCGTACAGGTTGCCAATGCCGGCCACCGCTCGCTGATCCAGCAGGGCCACCTTGATCGCTCGGCGACTGCCCGCCAGACGCTCCCGGAGCTGCCCGCCCGACAAGCCCAACGCATCGGGTCCCAGGCGTCCCGGCCCAAAACGCCGCAGCAGTTCGTCGCTGGTCAGCAACTGCACGTTACCCAATCCCCGGCGGTCCCAGAACCAAAGCGCCGCGACAGGCCCCCGCTCCAGGTCGAGGCGAAAGCGGAGATGTTCCAGGCTGGGCGGATCGGCCAGCAGGACGAGCCCCGTCATCCGCGGTTCGAACACCACGGCCAGGTCTTCCTCCAGCCGCAGCACGACCCGCTTGCCGATCCGGTCGATCCGCTGAATCGTGCGGCCCGCGACGCGGCGCGAAAAGGTCCGCTCGCCCGGCGTCACGCCGATCGGCCTCAGCCGGCACGCGGCGCGACACGCGCCGCGAATCCGGCTGCCCACGATGGGCAAAATCCCCCGCCGCATCGTTTCGACTTCCGGCAACTCCGGCATCGCTTCAGGCTCCCGACAACTGACCACTGACAACCGACAACTGACCACTCCCCGCCGACCACTCCGACCGCCTTGACCGCTCGGCACGACCGATCGACAATCGATCCATGGCAACTCAAACACCTTTACCGTCGCCGGCCCAGGTTCCGGACGCCGCCGGGCGATTCGGACCGTTCGGCGGCCGCTACGTTCCCGAAACGTTGACTCGGGCCCTGGACGAACTGACCGCCCAGTACGAGCAGGCTCGCGGGGACGCCGAATTTCAGCGGACGCTGGACTCGCTGCTGCGGGATTACGTCGGTCGCCCCTCGCCGTTGTACTTCGCCGAGCGGCTGACGCGGCACTGCGGCGGCGCCCAGATCTGGCTGAAACGCGAAGACTTGAATCATACCGGGGCCCACAAGATCAACAATACGCTGGGCCAGGGTCTGCTGACGTTGCGGATGGGCAAGTCGCGAGTGATTGCCGAGACGGGGGCGGGCCAGCACGGTGTGGCCACGGCCACGGCTTGTGCCCGGTTTGGTTTGCCGTGCGTGGTGTACATGGGCGAGGAGGACGTCCGGCGGCAGGCGCCCAACGTGTTCAGCATGAAACTGCTGGGCGCCGAGGTGCGGCCGGTGACCAGCGGCTCGCGGACCTTGCGCGACGCCATCAACGAAGCGATGCGGGACTGGATGAGCAGCGTGGAGACCACGCATTACATCATCGGGTCGGTCGTGGGCCCGCACCCGTTCCCGCGGATCGTCAGGGATTTCCAGGCAGTCATCGGCCGGGAAACGCGGCAACAGAGTCTGCGGCAAGTGGGCCGCCTGCCGGACCTGGTGGTGGCCTGCGTCGGCGGCGGCAGCAATGCGGCGGGGATGTTTTACCCCTTCGTGGACGACGCCCAGGTGCAGCTTCTGGGGGTGGAAGCGGGCGGTTTGGGCGGCGCGCCGGGTCAGCATGCCTCGCCGCTCACGCACGGGCAGCCCGGCGTGCTGCACGGCAGCTTCAGCTACGTGATGCAGGACGATGACGGGCAGACCTGTGACGTGCATTCGATTTCGGCCGGCTTGGACTATCCGGGAGTAGGGCCCGAGCACAGTTTCTGGAAAGACAGCCGCCGCGTGCGGTACACCAGTTGCGAGGATCACCGGGCGTTGGACGCGTTTGATGCGCTGGCGCGGCAGGAAGGCATCCTGCCGGCGCTGGAGTCGTCTCATGCCTTGGCCGTGGCGATGGTGGAAGCCCGCCAGCGACCGGCCGGCGAGGTGATCGTGGTCTGTTTATCGGGCCGCGGCGACAAGGACGCCGCCGAGATTGCCCGGCTCCGCGGCCAGGGATGAAAGCCAGCGACCATGTCCGCCATAGATCAGTTGTTTCGCGAGTACCGATCGGCTGGCCGCAAGGCCCTGATTCCGTTTCTGACGGCCGGCGACCCGGACCTGGAATTCACCGGACTGCTGGTGCGGGAACTGGACCGGCGCGGTTGCGCGCTGTGCGAGCTGGGCGTTCCGTACAGCGACCCGATCGCCGACGGCCCGGTGATCCAGGCTTCGTATACGCGAGCGCTGGCCGGCGGGGTCAAGACGCGGGCCATCCTGGAGCTGGCCGGACAATTGCGCCGCCCGGCGGGAAGCGAGGCCGCCGCGGTCCGCATGCCGCTGGTGACGATGATCAGTTACGCAATCGTGTATCGTCTCGGCTTGCAGCAGTTTGTCCGCGACGCGGTGGCCAGCGGAGTGTCGGGGGCGATCGTGCCGGACCTGCTGGTCGAAGAGGCGGGACCGCTGGCCGAGGTCTGCCGCGAGCATGATTTCAGCCTGATCCAACTGGTGACGCCCACCACGCCGCGCGAACGGGCTCGGCGGATCGCCGCCACCAGCACGGGATTCCTGTATTACGTGTCGGTCACTGGAATCACGGGCGAGCGGCGGGAGTTGCCGCCCGAACTGGTGGACAACGTGGCCTGGTTGCGACACGAGACCGACCTGCCGATCTGCATCGGCTTTGGCATCAGCGGCCCGGAGCAGGTCCGCCAACTGGCTCCGGTCGCCGATGGACTGATTGTCGGTTCGGCCTTCGTGCGGCGGATCGCCGACGTGGGCCAGTCAGATCGCGCGGCCGCCCTGCGGGACGTGGGCCAGTTCGCCTCGCAACTGCTGGAAGCCCTGAACGAACGGGGCTGAGCGGCAAAACCTGTTCGTCCGGCATCACCCCTGCCAGACGCCTCGGCGGCCGCCGGACTCATGTTGAAGGGCCGCCAGATCTTGACCCGCGGCAACCCTGGTAAGTACAGTTGAAGGAGGAAGGTCCGCCTGTTACTCTGGAGGGTTTTTCACTGATGAGAGACAATCCCAGCGGCAACACGCTCGAACGTTTCTTCCACGGCCTGGCCGAATACGTGTTCCAGGCGCAACTGGGGGTCGCCGACCCACCGCTGACCGACTACCTGGGCGGCCTGTTGCTGCGGTTTGTCCGCTGGGACGCGGTCCACAAAGTGCGCGGTGTCAACGGCCGGCCGATCAAGTACCTGGGCGAGATGCTGGTCGAGGCCGACGCCCGCATCGGCGAAGCCCGCCGGGAAGTCCACCAGCATATCGGCGACTTCACCCTGTTCTGGACCGGCCTGTACCCGGAATCGCTCCGCGGGCGCCGAGGCCACACGGTGGCCGATCAATATGGCGACTACTGTGTGCACGGCAAACGAGCCTACCTGATCGCCAGCTCGATCGAAGTGGACGAGCAGGCGTCGCCCAGCAACGAAGTGCTGCAGCGATTGGCCCACCAGTTCGAAATGTGCGCCTACGGCCTGCGCGAAGTGCGCCGTGAATGGGAACGCCGCGAAGGCGACGAAGGCCGGCTGCAACCGCTGTGGACACGCTGAATCGCGGCGGGCGGGCGCTGACGGCGGGGCGTGGTGATGCTGGCCGCGGAGGGGGAATTGCAAAATGCAAATTGCAAAATGCAAATTGCCGACTGTCAACTGATGACCGCCCGTCAGCTCACCAGGCCCTTCGTGACCAGCATGAACACGTCTTCCAGCGTCGGCTCCTTCTCGCCGAAGCTCCGCAAGCCCACGTTCTGCGCGACCAGTTGGCGGAGCAGTTCGTTGACGCCCCGGTCGTCGGTTTCGAGTTCGATCGTGGCGCTGTGGTCGTCGACCTGGATGCTGCGCAGGTGGGGCGAACTGCGGATCACCGACAGGCCGATGTCCATGTGATCGATGAAGCGGACCTGGATCACCCGGTTGCCGCGGATCCGCCGGTAGACCTCGGAGATCGGCCCGTGCATCAGCAACTGGCCCCGCTCGATGATCCCGATCGACGTGCAGCAGTCCGCCAGTTCGGTCAGGATATGGCTGGAAATGAGGATCGTCTTGCCCATCCGCCGGAGTTCTTTCAGCAGGGCCTTGACTTCCACGCGGGCCCGCGGGTCCAGGCCGCTGGCCGGTTCGTCCAGGATCAGCACGGGCGGATCGTGGACCAGCGTCTTGGCCAGGCAGAGCCGCTGCTTCATGCCGCGCGACAGGCCGTTGACGAAGTCGTCCCGCTTGTGGCCCAGGTCGAGCAGTTCGAGCACATCGTTGATGACCTGCTTCCGCTGGCTGCGGCCGATGCGGTAGGCCACGGCGAAGAAGTCGAGGAATTCCCAGACCTTCATGCCGTCGTAGACGCCGAAGTTGTCCGGCATGTAGCCGACGCTTTGCCGGACCTGCATCGGGTCCTGGGTGACGCGGTGCCCGTTGACGATGCCTTCGCCGCGAGTGGCCTTGAGCAGCGTGGCCAGGAAGCGGATGGTCGTGCTTTTGCCGGCCCCGTTGGGCCCGATGAAGCCGAACATCTCGCCGGCCTCGATCTTCAGGTTCAACCGTTCCACGGCCGTGAAGTCGCCGTATTCCTTGCCGAAATCGATCAGTTCTATCATGAGCCGTCGGGTCGCTCCGGGGTGTCTTCCGCCGCATTCTCCGCGGCCTCGGTGTTCTTCTCAGCCTCGTCTTCATCCGTGACGTCCGCCCGGCAGTTGGCGTCGCGCTGCGGGTCGGGCAGGGGCGCGTGGCGGAGGTGGGCCACGACCATCAAGCGGGCCAGGGACTGGGAGGCCTTGGGCCGGCAGTTCAAGCCGGGCAGCTCCTGGTCGCTCCAGCCGATCAACCGCACGTCGCCCTCGGCCAGCAGGAGTTGGCGGGAGGCCAGATCCAGCAGGCGTCCGATGCTGATCTCGCCGGACCGCGCCCGGCGGCTCCAGTCGATCAGTTCCAGTTCGTCCAACCGCGCGTCCGCGTTCTGGTCCAGACCGCTGAAGGCTTGCGAGGTGGCCTCGCTCACGCTTTGAAACTCTTCGACGTCCAGCCGCCGATCCTGGTTCCGATCGTGCTCTTGCAGCAGCAGACTGACGTGCCGTTCGTGGCTGAGCGTCGTGTTGGCCTGGTCCCATTCAGGAAACCAGGTAGTCGAAGCCGCGCGGAACTGCAACGGGACGAGCGCCTGCGGGTCCAGTTCGCCGATCCAGGCCGATTCCCGTCCGCGCGGCGTGCGCCGCAGCACGCCCACGTCGCGCAGCCGCAACGAGGTGGTGTTGCGCAGTTGCCACTGGTCCCCCGCCGCTTCCACCAGTTGCAGGGTGCCGCCGAGCGGAAACATCTGTTCGCAGTGCACCATGCCGGTGGAGTTCGAATCGACCTGGAAGCCGCTGAGCCGCGTCTTGCCGTCTTGCTGAAAGAACTGGATCGGCCGCAAGCTGGAGTGGCGGCCGCGCTGGGCCGGGAAGGGCTGCGCCAGGGCGGTCGATTCCTCGAACTCCAGGTCGTAGGACGTGGACAGCGAACTGTACAGGGCGGCGTAGCGCGTCAAATGAGCTCGCGGGTAGCCGCCGTGGACTTCCAAGGTCGCGATTTCCGTCCGGCTGCGGGCGAACCCGATGTCCAGTTGCGCCAGCCGGACCACCGCCACCGCCCCCACCACCGCGATCAGAGGCGCCGCGACCCAGGCCCATTCCACTCGACCCAGCAGCCGGAAGATGCACCAGTTCACGGGCACCAGGACCACCAGGTAGACCGCCAGCACTCGAAACACGAAGCCCGACTTGGGAATGGAGATTCCGGCCGCGTCTTTCAAGGCTTCCCGGACGGCGTTCGCCACGCCGCTGTAATCGTTCCAGCCGGCCAGCCCCGATTCGGCCCAACTGCGGTATCCCCGGCCGCGATACTCCAGCTCTCGCTGGTCCGACTCGCCTGGACCGCTCTGCTGGACCTCCGGCGACTGCGGCTGCCCCGCCGGCTGCGACGGACCCGATTCGCCGTTTTGCTGTCCGACCGATTCGCCGTTCCGCTGGCCGTTTGGCTCCCCTTCTGGTTCATCGTCCGCTGCCTCGAACCGCGGCGGCTCGGACACCGCCGCACGAGTCGTCTGGGCCACCGGCGGACTGGCCGGCCCGCCGGCGATGGCCGGCTGACCCGCGGGCAGTGGCGCTGCCGCCAGATCGCTGATGTCGCGGGAAAAGTACCGCTGGGTGGTGATCAGGGCCGCGTCCTTCTCGGCGTACCGTTGCGAGTTCGCCCAGGAGAGCCGCAGGATCTCTTCCTTGACTTCGAACTGCCGAGCGGGCCGGCGGAGCAGGCAGGCGTTAAAAAAGCCGTCGAAGCTGCGCCAGTTGACGATGTTCTGCGCCGACAGTGGAAACGCGGTCACCACGATCCGGCCCACTCCGACTTGCCGTTCCACCACCAGGCCGCCTGTATGCGGCATCACTCGGCCGTCCGGAGCGGGCTGCAAGTCGACTCCCACCACCGGTTTTTCGTCCAGCACGTCCAGCGTCAGAGTTTCGTTGCGGCGGGCGACTCGCAGCGACCAGTAAGCGTTCAGCTCGGCGAAGTCCGCCTGCCGCAGTTCGACCGCCCTTCCCGCCGAGGCCGGCAAGTACGGTTCGAGAAAACTGCCTCGCAGCAGGTCCAGCGAATCGGGACCGCTGACGATCAGTTGCCCGCCCCAGTGCAGCCAGTCCACCAGCGCCAGTTGCTGCTGGCGATCCAGCAGGTTGGGGTCGATTTCGTCCCACAGGATCACGGCGATCGACGTCCAGACCAGCCCGTTGGAGGGCACCGGCGGGTCGCGGCCGACCTTGGGCAGCACGACCCGGTAGTACAACACGGGTTCCGCCGCATCCAGGTCGTCGTGCGGAGGGGCGACGGAATCGAGCCGCTTCAGGTAGCCGTAGCTGTCCGGATCGCTGGCCAGCGCGACCAGGTAATACTGGTAGTCGGGCATCCGGGTCGTCGGCTGCATGGTGCCCGAAACTTCGCGGCCGCTCCGGTTGAGCAGGCTCTTGAGCCAGACCTGTTTGGAATTCCCCTCGGTGCGCCGAGGCACGAAGTACGTCGTCTCGAAGCTCTTGACCTGGCCCTTGGGCAGGATTGCCACCCGCGACATGGCCATCGTGAACTGCGTGTCGTCAACCGGCAACGGCCGCCCGTCGCGATCGACCGAGGCCGTGTCGAGCGACGCTCGAAAGTCAAAGTTGTTGGCCTTCATCTGCTGCGTGGCCGCGATGTAATGCCCCGGCTTGACCGCGTTGCGCGAGAGGGCCGAATCGCTGGGCTGGATGTACATCCGGTCGACCTCGAAATCCGGCTTTGGCTTCTCCTTGCCTTCCTCGTCCTTCTGCTTTTGTGCGTCCTTCTCGGCCTGCGTCTGGTTGCGGCAGCCGCCGCAGCCGGGTACCGAAACCAGCAGCAGCACCAGCAACAATCCCCAGCCCAGATGGATCGCCCGGGTGGGCGCGAACCGATCCACCCAGGGCCGCGGTCGCGAATGACTGTTGGACAACGGCATATTGGATCGCCTTGAAGAAAAGTCGCCACGGCGCGAGTCGCCAGATCGGGGATTCCCCAACGTTCAGGTTCAGTGTACGGACTCGCCAATCAACGGGAAAGTCAGGCGCGACTTCCTGGAGCCGCTTCGCCGGGCGTCAGGCCGACGGGGGCCGCAGCCGCTGGTAATCCTCCGGGGTGTCCAGATCTTCAAGCACGTCCGGGTCGGGGCAGTCGAGCGGCCGCCAGCCGTGTTGATCCAGCAGCCACTTGATTCCGGCATCCGCGGGCAGCCGGGACACTTCGGCCGCCAGCGCCCAGGGAAACAGCACCGGGTGACCGCGCCGACCCGCGAAGCAGGGTACCAGGATCGCCGGGTCCAGCGGCTGATGAGCGGCCAGCAGCAGGTCGATCGTGCTGGACGAAAACCGCGGCATGTCCGCCGGGGCCAGCAGCCAGACGTCCCGTTCGGCCGGTTGGTGGGCGGT
Organism: Pirellulaceae bacterium; assembly: GCA_024102795.1. GTDB lineage: Bacteria > Planctomycetota > Planctomycetia > Pirellulales > Pirellulaceae > JAGFJK01. Next base: position 9,037 of record JAGFJK010000104.1, on the reverse strand, counting down.
GGCGACGTGGTCCAGCCCCGCCGCCACGGAATGCTTCATTTCCGGAGGCGCGGACGCCGGAACGACCACCTCCACCCGCTCGCCCCGGCACAGCTCCTTCAGCTCCTCGTCGCCCGGGCGGACGACGACAATCACGCGGTCCACGCGGCTGGCCAGCCAGGTCCGCAGGACCACTTCGATCACGGTCCCACCGAACCAGGGCAGCAGCAACTTGGGCTGTCCCATGCGAGTGCCCAGGCCGGCCGCGGGAAGAATGGCGAAGCTCCGCATCACTGGTCGCGGCCCGTCACGCCTCGGCTCCCAACTCGACGCGCCGGGGCCGCCCCGGCACGTGGCCGCCCAGATTGCGATGAGCGACCAGTTCGGCGCAGATGCTGACGGCGATCTCGGGCACGGTCTGCGAGCCGATGTCGATCCCCAGCGGCGCGTAGACCTGGCGCAAGGCCTCGGCCGAGATCCCCTGTTCCAGCAAATCGTCGAAGATCAGCCGGATCTTGCGGCGACTGCCGATCAACCCCACGTACCTCGCCCCGCGCTCGGCCAGGTGGTACAGCGCCTGTTCGTCGTGCTGATGCCCGCGTGTAACGATCAGGCAGTAGGTATCGGCGTCGATTTCCAGCGCCGGCAGCACCTGCTCCACCGGGCCGGCAATCCGCTGGCTGGCCCGCGGAAACCGCTCGGCGCTGATGATGTCCTCGCGGTCGTCCACCACCCACACGTCGAAATCCAGGTCCGCGGCCAGTTGAGCCACGGCCTTGCCCACGTGCCCTCCTCCCACGATCAGCAGGCGGCAGCGCGACAGCACCGGCAGGTAGGCGATGCCGCGAGCCACGGTCGCACGGGTTCGAGCGTCCAGGTCGGGCAGGTGCTGGCGGACGATGTCCACGTGGGCCGCGCTGGCCGTGTCGGCGTGCAGCGCGTCGACCAGCACCTGCCGCTGGTCGAACAAGTAGCTGGCCGGTGCCGGCAGACCGCTGGTGGCCGAGTCGAAGACGACCGCTTCCAGCACGCCCTGGCCCTGTTCCAGCAACCGGGCCAGGTGCGTGAAATACCGCGCCGCGGCCGGCTCCACGACCGGCTCGACCAGCACTTCCATCCGTCCGCCGCAGATCAGGCCGTCGTCCCAGCCGTAGTCGCTGTCCAACTGAAACCGGGCCACTTCGGCCCGCCCGGTCTGCAGCACCGCCAGGGCTCGCCGCTTCACCTCGGCCTCCACGCAGCCGCCGCCCAGGGTGCCGGCCTGGGAACCGTCGGCGAAGACCAGCATCAAGGCCCCGGCCTTTTGCGGAGTGGAACCTCGGGTTTCCACCAGCCGGCAGTAGGCCGTGGGGCGCTGGTCCGCCATCGCTTGCAGCAGCGCTTGCACCGTTTCGCGCATCGTCCGGGAGATCCTCTGTTCGAGCGGAAGGCCAACAACGGGGACTGACGCGAGCCGCTTCAAACCGGCCGCAAGACTTGAATCGTGGTCCCGGCGACCAGCGGCTTGACGCGGGCCCGATAGGCCAGCATGTGCGGGGCGATCAGATGGGCTTCCAGCGTCTCAATCGACTCCCACTTCTCGACAATCACCACCACGTCCGGCCTGGCGGCGGGCTGTGCCGCGATGTTGGTTGGCAAGTCGATCGCCGGGCCGTATTCCAGGCAGCCAACTTCGGCCCGGACCAACGGCACGACCTGGCGGAACTCGGCCAGGAACTCGTCGCGGCGGCCGGCGGCAACTTCCACGGTGGCAAGGACGATGATCATGGTCGCATTTTCCCCCACCCTCGACTCGCTGGCAATGGGCCAACGCCGGTCGCCGTGGATCGTGTTTCGGTTGACAAGGACAACTGCTCCCCTTCCCTTGCGGGCCCTTCCCCTCGCGGGCACAAGCCAGGCCCTTCAGCGGCCGGACACGCGCCGCTCGGTGATCTCGATCGCCTTGAGCAGGCCGCGGGCCTTGGTGAGAGTTTCCTGATACTCCTCGGCGGGCTGGCTGTCGGCCACGATGCCCGCTCCGGCCTGCACGTACGTCCGCCCGTCCTGGATGACGATGGTCCGCAGGGCGATGCAGGTATCCATGTTGCCGCTGTAATCCACATAGCCCACGGCGCCGGCGTAGGGTCCCCGGCGGTGCGGTTCCAGTTCGTCGATGATCTGCATCGCGCGGACCTTGGGCGCGCCCGACACGGTGCCGGCGGGCAGGCAGGCCCGCAGCGCGTCGAAGGCATCCATCCCTTCGCGCAGCTCGCCCGACACGTTCGACGTGATGTGCATCACGTGGCTGTAGCGTTCGATGACCATCACGTCGGACAAATCCACGCTGCCGTAGCGGGCGACGCGGCCGACGTCGTTCCGCCCCAGATCGACCAGCATCACATGTTCGGCCCGCTCCTTGGGATCCGCCAGCAGCTCCTCGGCCAACCGCCGGTCCTCGTCGTCGGTGGCGCCGCGGGGTCGCGTGCCGGCCAGGGGCCGCACGGTGACCCGGCCATCCATGACGCGGCACATGATCTCCGGCGAACTGCCGACCAGCGTGACGTCGGGCGTTCGCAGAAAGAACATGAACGGGCTCGGATTGACCACCCGCAAGGTGCGGTAGATCTCGAACGGCGGCGCCGAAGTGTCCACCGTCAGCCGCTGGCTGAGCACGACCTGGAAAATGTCGCCGGCCCGGATGTATTCAACACACCTGCGCACCGCCTGCTCGAAGTCCGGGCGAGTGAAATTGGACTGGCAGGCCAGCGTGATATCGCCCCGCATGTCGATGTCGGTACACTGCAGATCGATCGGTCCGGTCGTCAGTTCGCCCACCAGCCGATCCAGCCGCTCGATGGCCGCGTCGTACGCCAGGTCGGCCTGGCCCTGGTGAGGTGCCAGGCGGGCCAGCACGATCACGAACATGGTCTTGCTGACGTGGTCGAAGACGACCAGGTGGTCGTAGAAGGCGAAGGCCAGATCGGGCAGTTGGCGATCGTCGAGCGGCGCGGCCGGCAGGTGCTCGCTGTAGCGGACCACGTCGTATCCGGCGTAACCCACCGCGCCGCCGGCGAACGGAGGCAGCTCGGGCAGATGGGCCGCCCGCACAGACCCCAGTTCGCTTCGCAGTTCCTCCAGCGGGTCGCGGGCCGTGTAGCGGCGCACGGTGCCCGCCTCGGTCCGCGTCACTTCGCTGCCGCGGGCGCTCAGCTCCAGGTACGGCTCGGACGCGAGAATGCTGTAGCGGCCGACTTTCTCGCCGCCGATCACGCTTTCGAACAGGCAGGCGCTCTGCCCCCGGTCCAGCCGGTGGAAAGCCGTGACCGGGGTCAGCGTATCGCTGACCAGGCGCCGGTAGACGGGCACCAGTTGGTAGTCGGCCGCCAACTGGCGAAAGGCCTCACGCGATGGGTAGTGCGTCATCGATCCGGCGACTTTGGGGCAATGCGAGTGGTGGCTGTGGAACTGGCCAGCTTATCAGTGCTCTGGGGCACGGGCAATGCGTCGCCGCCGGGCTGACGCGGCGGCGGGCGGCGAGCGTTGAACGAGCTTGACAAACATGGGGCCGCTGTTAGAATCCTGCATGGTGCCTAAGTGTTTCTGAATCATGGATTTGCACCAATTCGGCCGCGTTGATTTGGAGCGGACTCCCGCCATGAAATGCCAGAAATGTGAAAAGCCGGCCACGTTTCACATCACCGAACTGACGGGGCCGAAACTGCAAGAGGTGCACCTGTGCGAGGAATGTGCACGGGAGTACTTGTCCGAGCCGGAAGCAAGCGTGGCCGCTCCTCCGACGCTGGCCGGGATGCTCGCCCAGCAACTCAAGGGCGGGCAGCTCAAGGTCGGGCAGACGGCCGAGGAGTTGGCGCGGATCGATCAACGGTCGTGTCCGGTCTGCGGGATTACGTTCTACGAGTTTCGCCAGGCCGGGCGGCTGGGGTGCCCTCACGACTACGTCTGTTTCGAACGCGAACTGGATCCGCTGATTGCCAACATCCATGGAGACACGGCTCACGTGGGGAAACATCCCCGGCGCGGGCAGAAGGGCACGGACCGGCGAACCGAATTGATTCGCTTGCGGCGTCGGATGAAAGAAGCCGTGGAGCAGGAAAAGTACGAACTGGCCTCGGAGCTGCGGGACCAGATTCGGCAGGTCGAACAGCAGGAATCCTGACCCGCGCCAGAAACAGGAAGCACACGTGAAACTTGAAGAGCTCGCCCGGCAATGCGGCGAGTGGCTGCGAGGTTCGGGACCTGAATCCGATATCGTGATCAGCAGCCGCATCCGTCTGGCTCGCAACCTGGCCGACTTCCCCTTTATCCGCCGCTGCAGCGAGCAGGATCGGAAAGAGGTCGAGGAGACGCTCCGCCGGCAAATCGCCTCGGTCGACGAGTGGAGCCAGTTGTCGTTCGTGGATGTCAACGCCCTGGACCGCGTCGATCGCCAGTTCCTGGTCGAACGCCAACTGATCAGCCGCGAGCACGCCGAGGGCGAGGGCGCTCGGGCCGTGGCGATCGACCCGCAGGAAAAATTCAGCCTGATGATCAACGAGGAGGATCATCTGCGGATCCAGGTGATGAACAGCGGCCTGGCCCTGGAGCAGTCGTGGACCCAGGTCAACCGCATCGACGATCTGATGGAAGCCGGCGTGACCTACGCCTTTCACCCGAAGCTCGGCTACCTGACCGCCTGCCCCACCAACGTCGGCACCGGAATGCGGGTCAGCGTGATGCTGCACCTGCCTGCCCTGGTGATCACCCGGCAGATCGAGAAAGTCTTCCGCAGCCTGCAGAAAATCAGCCTCGCCGTGCGCGGTCTGTACGGCGAGGGCTCGCAAGCCATGGGAGACTTCTACCAGATCAGCAACCAGATCACGCTGGGGCGCAGCGAGGAGGAACTGATCAAGCAGGTCAGCGACGTGGTGCCGCTGCTGATCGACTACGAGCGGCGGGCGCGCGAGTTTCTGATCCGCGAGAGCCAGGAGAACCTGCACGACCGGGTCAGTCGGGCGTACGGGATCCTCTGCACGGCCCAGACGATCAGCAGCGAGGAGACGATGCACTTGCTGTCCAGTGTCCGAATGGGCGTGAACCTGGGCCTGATCGACGACCTGGCCATCCCCACCATCAACCAGTTGTTCATCCACACGCAGCCGGCGCACCTGCAGAAGCTGCGGGGCATCGAACTGGACACGGCCGACCGGAATATCGAACGCGCGCACTACCTGCAGCGGCAGCTCCGCAAGCGGGGCCAGGACGACGCCGCCGAAAAGAACTGATCCGGCGGCCGGTGGCGGGTAACGCTCAGGTGGGCGGGCCGCCCGGCATCTTGGCCCGCAGGTCGGGGATGATCTGGCGGGGGACGAACCGCGCCAGCATTTCGTCGGTCGACAGCGGCGTGATCTGCTTGATCAACGTGCTCGACACGTGCGCGAACTCCTCATCGGCCATCAGAAACACCGTCTCGATGTCCGAATCCAGCTTGCGGTTGGCCATCATCATGGTGAACTCCGCGGCGAAGTCGGTCAGCGGCCGGATGCCGCGGAGCATCACGCGGGCGCCGCATTGCCGGACGAACGCCACGGCCAGCCCGTCGAACATCCGCACCTCGACGTTGGCCAGATGAGCCGTCACGCGCTGGACCAGTTGCACCCGCTCCTCGGGCGTGAACAGCGGGGCCTTCTCCACATTGATGCCGATGCCCACGATCAGGCGATCGACCAGCCGGGCACTCCGCTGGATCAGGTTCAAGTGTCCCAACGTTACCGGATCAAACGAACCGGTGAACACGGCGATGCGGAAGTCAAAGTTTGACATCGGCCAGCGTCCCTGGTGTGCGGTAGTTGTGCGGGCAGTATCTCACAGCCCAACGCGGCTGTACATCCTCACCGGACCGCCAAGGCATCCAGCAGCCGATCCAGGTCCTGCTGGTTGTTGTAGGCGTGGGGGCTGAGCCGCAGGCGACCGCCGCGGCAGCTCAGCGCCACGCCCGCGCGGAGACACCGCCGCCGAACCTCGGCCGGATCCTGCCCCGGCAGGCTGAACGGCAGGATCCCCGATTGGAACGGGCCCGGCGGCGGGCCGTGAATCTCGGCACCAAGCTGCCGCAGGCAATCGGCGGCCAGATTCACCAGCTCCAACACCCGCTCGGCCAGCGGCGAATGGGTGGAGGTCAGGCCGTGGCGGACGAGCAGGTCGAGGCTGGCGCCCAGGGCCGCGACGCCCGCCATATTCTGCGAACCGCCTTCGTAGCGGGCGGCCGCCGGCCGCAAGGCGAACTCCGCGCGGCTGAAATCGTGAGCCTGGACCACGCTGTTCCAGCCCACCACCAACGGACGCAGCAAGTCCAGGTGTTCGCGGCGAAGGAAGAAGACGCCCGCCCCCTCGGGGCCCAGCAACCACTTGTGTCCATCCGCCGCCAGAAAATCGACCGGCGTCTGGCGCACGTCCAGGGGAAAAACGCCCAGGCCCTGGATGGCGTCCAGCAGCACCAGGACCCCTTGGGAATGGGCCTGTTCGACCAGCGACCGCAGATCCAGCTTCCAGCCGCTGGCGTAGCCGATCCAACTGACGGCAATCAACCGCGTCCGTCCGTCGCAGGCGGCCAGCAACCGCTCGGCGTCCAGCCGGCCCTCCGCCACGGGCACGAGCCGCGTTTCGACCTGCCGGCTGGCCAGGTTCAGCCAGGGAAAGCGGTTCGACGGGAACTCGTTGGCCGGTGTCACGACATTGTCGCCAGCCTTCCAGGGAAACCCCTCGGCCACCAGGTGTATGCCGCTGGTGGTGTTGGGCACGAGAGCGATTTCGTCGGGCTCGGCGCCGATTGTCGCGGCCAGCGTGCGGCGGACCTCCTCCACTCGCGCCGCCCACTCCGGCCAGACCGTGTCGCCGGAACGGCAGGCCGCGTCCGCCCAGCCGACCAGGGCGTCCCGGGCTGCAGCGGTCAGGGGAGCCACCGCCGCGTGGTCGAAGTAGGCCCACTGCCGAGCGACCGGCATCTGGCGGCGGAATTCGTCGAAATCCCCAGGCATCTTCCGCTCCTCCCAGCCCACGTACTCTCGCCAGCAACCCGTCCTAAATGCTACAACCTGTCGTCCGCCGTCCGAAAAACCGCGCGGCTCCCCCCGCTCGCCGAGAATACCTGGGCGCTCAGGGTGACAGGCTACCGTGGCGAATTATACTAGTCGGGAAAGCGGCGATGGTGGCTCAGATGCGCGTTGATCGTGCTGGCGTGGGGAAGCGGCGAATGCCCAAAGCACTTTGTATGACGGGGATGGTGATCTCCATCCTCGTCTTCATCCTCTTTCTACTCGACCTCGTCTTCGGCCTGGTCGGGCCCACCTGGCTTGCGCCGTTCAAAAGTGCCAGTCGGTTGATGGACATCGCGTTCGTGATTTGTGCCGCGATTCTGGGCTTCCTCAGTTGGACCACGTTCCGCGAACAGGACTGATCGCCAGACACCAGTCCACCCCCAGCCCGTGATCTCTTGCGTGCCAGTCGTCGTAGCATGGGCTTCCAGCCCGTGATTCTTTGTGTGCCAGTCGTCGTAGCATGGGCTTCCAGCCCGTGATTCTTTGCGTGCCAGTCGTCGTAGCATGGGCTTCCAGCCCGTGATTCTTTGCGTGCCAGTCGTCGTAGCATGGGCTTCCAGCCCGTGATTCTTTGTGTGACGGGTATTTCGAGATCTCTCGAGCTCCGCCGACGTTCCAACCGGGCTCGTGTGCGACGCCTGCCGCGTACAGATGGTATTTTTCCCATCCTGCCAAATCGACCCCAGAGGTCAATTATCAGGCTGCCGGGCGGAAGTGCGGGCGGGGAACGACGGCCGAGCGACCTGGATTGAGGCGGACGGCATTGAACCGTTCGGCCAACTGCTCGCTGGTCAGGCAGACCAGGCTGCCGGACGCCACCTGCCGCTGGACCAGCGCCAGGCACCGGGCCAGAGCCTTCAGGTTGCGCTGGGGATCCTGGGCCAGCGAAGGCAGATCCAGCACCAGGTGGTTCCATTTGCGGCGGGCCAGGTGGCCGGCCAGGATGCTGCGGTGACTTCGGTTCAGGCAGCCGAACCAACGGCGGTGGCTGGGCAGATGGACCGAGACGCGAGCTTCCCAGATGCCAAAGCGTTGCGAACAGATTTGCAGCGGTTCGGCCGCTGACTTGCCGTCGTCCTCGCCCCAACGGATCACCGCCAACTTGTGCCGGACCAGCAGGTCCAGGTGTTGCCGCACGTCCACTCCGCGGGGGGTGATCGAGCGGACGTGAATCCCCCGTTCGGCGGCCGATTCAACTCGCCGAGCTAACTGGCGGGCAAACTGCGTGCGATCCGCCGACGGGCCGGCCCAATCAGGCTCGACCAGTACACCGATCCGCTGGCCGCCGGGTTGCCGCAGGATCTGTCGGGCCAATGGCGTGGCCGCCGGGTCCGAAAAGTTCCAGCCGGCCGGTACGCCGAAGCTGCCGAACAACCCCGCCAACTGCCAGACGAAACCCGCCTGCACTCCCGGCGAGTCAAACGACTGGTCGACCGGGCAGTCGATGGAAATCAGCAGCAGCTTGCGGCGGCTGGGGCGCATCGGACATGGATCCAGAAAAACGGGGGCACGCCACACGTGGGTAGGACGGGCAGGAGGCCCGTTTCCACCGGGAACTCCCTGTGAATAGCATCGGTCGCCGCGGTCCGGTTCTCGATGCATTCCACCTGCGGAGTGTCTGAAGACGTCTTGAAGACGTCTCGAATCGATTGGTCGATCCGACTCCCAAAGCGTTTTGCCCATCCCACAAATCACTTCTTGCTCAGTACCCGCTTCGAGATCGTGCAGCTTTTAAGTTGAATTAGATCGGAGGTTTACGGTGAGTCGCCGCAATGTCGGGACGAAACGTTCAAGAACCCTCATTTTGACTTCGGGCGCTGTCTTTACGCCGCAGGCGTTGAACAACCCAGCCCAGGGTCGCCCGCTTCGGGCGCACCCTGGGAGAACGACCGCCTTGAGGCCCTTCTACGCCGAAGGCGTTGCACAAGGCGCCTTGTGGAACGCCTTCGGCGTACAAGAGATACCAAAATCACGGCCACACCCAG
>JAGFJK010000097.1 GCA_024102795.1 Pirellulaceae bacterium | reverse complement strand
TGCAGGAACTCGTCGTCGTCCCGCAGGCGGTAGGCGTCCAGGTGGACCAGCCGTCGCCGGCCCTCGTACTGCTGGCAAAGAACAAACGTCGGACTGACCACCTCGTCGGCGTCGATCCCCGCGGCCACGGCGATCGCCCGCACCAGCCGCGTCTTCCCCACTCCCAGCGTGCCGCACAAAGCGATCGTCAGGCCGGGAGGCAGCGTTTCGGCCAGCAGGCTGCCCAACCGGTCCGTGTCCCGCTCGTCGGCGGCCCGATAGATCCAGGTTTGCATGTTCGACGTGGCTCCTCGTGGACAGTTCGTTCGGCATCGCCGATGATGGTACCATATCACGTAACCGATCACGGGGATTTTCTAACCCCTTCCATCGCTCACGCTTCGGGTTACATTTGATTTTCACCTGCCGCTGTCCAATGAGGCGGCTCGGCATCAGGCCATACAAGTCAGCCCTCCCGATGGGATCATCCCGCGATGTCCGACAAGAAAAAAGACAAGCGTTCCAAGAAGGACAAGGATGGTCCGCCGAACGGGGGCGGCAATCCCACGGATGCCGCGCTGACGGCCGCCGTCGTGCCGGGTGCGAAACTTCCCAAGCAACAGTACGAACAGGAACTGATCCGGTTGCAGGTCGAGCTGACCAAGCTGCAGGATTGGGTGCGGCATACGGGCCAGCGGATCGTGGTGGTGTTTGAGGGCCGTGACGCGGCGGGGAAGGGGGGGGTGATCAAGCGGATCACCGAACGGGTCAGTCCGCGCGTGTTTCGGGTGGTGGCGTTGCCGGCACCGAGCGACCGGGAGCGAACTCAGTTGTACCTGCAACGCTACATCCAGCATCTGCCGGCGGCGGGCGAAGTGGTGCTGTTCGACCGCAGTTGGTACAACCGGCTGGGTGTCGAGCGGGTGATGGGCTACTGCACGGATGACGAATACGAACGGTTCCGCAAGAACTGCCGCAACTTCGAGTACACGCTGGTGGAAGAGGGGATCAAGCTGTTCAAGTACTGGTTGTCGGTCAGCAACGAGGAGCAGGAGAAGCGTTTCGAGGACCGCATCAATGACCCGCTGCGGCAGTGGAAGCTGAGTCCCATGGACCTGGAATCGCGGCGCCGCTGGTACGACTACTCGCTGGCCCGGGACGCGATGCTGGAAGCCACCGACACCCCGTACGCGCCGTGGTACATCGTCAACGCCAACGACAAGCGCCGGGCACGGCTCAACTGCATTGCGCATCTGCTGAGCGAGATTCCGTACCAGGATGTGCCCGAGGTCAAGGTGAAGCTGCCCAAGCGCGATCTGACTCGGCAGTACGACGACGATACCCCGCTGCTCGTCCGCCGCATGGTCCCGGAAAAGTATTAGTGGACACCGTATTGTCGCCTTTCGCTCCGCGAAAGTAGCGGATAGTCGCCTTTCGCTCCGCGAAAGTAGCGGATAGTCGCCTTTCGCTCCGCGAAAGTAGCGCGCCGCCCAGTCCGTTTTCCGCCCCAGCCGATCACCTCGCGCTACGATACTTTCGCGGAGCGAAAGGCGACTATGGCGGAGCGAAAGGCGACTATGGCGGCTGGCCGTGCACGTAGCCCTGGGGCGGCAACGGGACGCGTTGCCCGTCCGGGCCGTTGATCCACAGGCCGGCGGGTTCGATCACCCGGCCGATCCGAGTCAGCGGCACGTCCAGCGGCTGCTCGTCCAACAGCCGGCGGCAGGCCGCGGGCGGCACCGCCAGAATCAGCTCAAAATCCTCGCCGTCCCCCAGGGCGTGGTCCAGCGCCGGGCGGCCGTCCTGAACGGCCATGCGCCGCGCGGCCGATGAAATCGGAACCTGAGCGAGTTCGAGCAGCACGCCCCGGCCGCTGGCAGCGGCCAACCGAGCGAGATCCAGCGTCAAGCCGTCGCTCACATCAATCGCGGCGTGAACCTCGTACCGTTCGCTCAAGTATAACGCTTCCGCCACGCGCGGGCAGAAGTCGAAATGCCGTCCCAGCAGGCTGCCGCCGAATTGCCCGGTAACGAGTATCTCGTCGCCGGTCTGCGCGCCGCTGCGCAGCCAGGCTCCTCGGGCAGTCGTCCCCAAGGCCGTGACGCTGATCACCAGCCGCCCGTCCCAGCAGTTGGTGTCGCCGCCGGCAATGGGGCAAGCAAACTGCTCGGCCAGCGGCAGCATCCCCTCGACCAGGGCCACCGCCAGTTCGCTTGGTGAACCCCCCCGCGGCGGCCGGTTGGGCAAGGCCAGCGAGACGACGGCGGCCAGCGGCCGAGCGGCCATGGCGGCCAGGTCGCTCAGGTTCGCGGCCAGAGCCTTGCGGCCCGCTTGGCGCGGATCGCACTCCTCCAGCCGGAAATCCACCTCGTCCATCAGCATGTCGCTGGTCACGACGCAGTCCGGCCCGGCCGCCATCCGCAACAGGGCGGCGTCGTCGCCAATGCCCAGCCGCAGGTGCGGATGCCTTGGCAGCCGGTCGCGCAACCAGTCAATCCACTGAAGTTCCATGAGCGTACCTGGGTTCGAGTGGCCCCGCCCACCAGTTGGCCCCTCCCACCAGTTGGCCTCGCCCACCAGGTGGCCTCGCCCACCGGGTGGGCCCTCCCGCAGGTCTTCGTTTAGCTTGCGGTGGCGGGCCAGGTCAAGCGGTGGGACGCGGCCCGAGCACTTCGTCAGTTCAGCCGCAACTGGCCGTACAGCGTTTCCGTGCCGCGAAGCACGTAGAATTTGACCGGCTGTCCCCGCCGCACCTCGTCGCTGTTCAGAATGTAGGTGATGTTTTCCGGCGTGACGGTTTCCCACTTGTGCACGCCGACCAGGACGTCACCCACGCGAATCCCTTGCTCGGCCCCCGGTCCGCCGGTGCGCAGCGAGGTGACCTTGAGCCCGCCGCGGTAACGCGAGTTGTACTGGCGGAACAGTTGGGGGCTGACCGGCAGCAGTCGCAGCCCCAACACGTCCCAGGCCAGGTCGGTGCTTTCGACGCCGACGGGAGCAACCTCGTCCAGTGTCAGCACGACGGTCAGAGGATCGCCGTCGCGTTCGATGGTCAACTCAATCTTCTCGTCCACGCGGCGTTCCAGGAGGAAGCGTTCGATATCCAGGCCGCGGTGGACTTCGCGCTGCTCGATTCGCCGCACAATATCGCCGGATTCCAGTCCCGCCTTGCCGGCCGGCGACAGCGAGTCGACAGTTGTTACCTCGAAGTGCGCGTGGCCGGTCTCGGTCACCGTCCTGCCCGTGATGCCGTGCCGGATCCGCTCCAGGCGCTCGACGCTCATCAGGCGAGCGGCCACCTCCATCGCCTCGTCGACTGGGATGGCAAAGCCGATGCCCTGGGCACCGACGCGAACGGCGACGTTGATCCCCACCATTTCGCCGTCGATGTTCAGCAGCGGGCCGCCGGAGTTGCCCGGATTGATGCTGGCGTCGGTCTGGATCAGGCCCTGGTATTTCTGCTCGTCGCTGACCTGCACCGGCCGGTTCAGCGCGCTGATGATCCCCTCGGTAACCGTGTGGTCGTAGCCGTAGGCATTTCCCACCGCAATCACCGGCTCGCCCCGCATCAGGTCGCTCGACGTGCCGATCGTGATCACGTCCATCGGTTGGGTCACCGGGATCTTCAGAATCGCCAGATCGGTTTGCGGATCGTGGGCCAGCAGTTGGCCCACGGCGGACGAACCGTCGGCCAGCGAGACTTGGATTCGACCCACTCCCTCGACCACGTGGAAGTTGGTGATAATATACCCTCGCTCGTCAATCACTACGCCGGTCCCCATGCCGTTGACCTGCCGGAACGTGTCTCCGGCCCCCACCAGCCCCGGTTCCGCTCGCACGGTCTTGCGGCCATGGATATTCACCACCGCTGGTGCCGCGCGTTCGACCGCGACCACGGTGGCTGTCCGACGCAATTTGCTGGCGTCCGCCGGTCGAGGAGCGAGGCACCCCAGGCCACAGATCATCAGCGCCAGGAGCAATCGCAACGACGAACCGGTTGGCAATGCGGGTAACGACATGGCGGGCTTCGTTCGAGGGTCACGGCGGACAACCCGTCACTGTGCACAAGTTGATTTGCCGACCGAAGTTGGCACTCAACCGCGCGGGACGGCGCAAGGTCGGTGGTTCCGACTTGTTGATCGGTTGCCAGGATTCCCCCTGTTGAACACCAGGAGGTGCGGCGGCAGAGTCCACCCAGATTGACATTCAGACGTAAACGACCTCTGGGGTCGAATTGTCAAGATGCGGTAAATGCGATGCCTGGATTGAGGCGTGGTGGCCGCAAATTACCCAGTCCACCAAATCGACCCCAGAGGTCAATGGTACAAAACATAAGTAGCCTGATCGACAAACCCCAATATTCGACCAAAACCACCCTGTTTTTAGCAGGCCACGCCGAGCGTGATGACTACTTTGCCGGCGTGCTGGAACTGTCCCCCGAGCCAGATGGTTCCAAGTCTCGGCCCCCGGCGGGTGCCGCTCGAAAAACGATCCGCAGAAGCTGCAGCGCCAGAAACAACAAGAACGGATACACCGGCCACAAACGCAAGATGAGCGGAAGCGGAGCGGCCACGTCGCCGGTCGGCTCGCTCCCCGGAATCACGCGATCGGCCACACCTAGTGTGGTCAACTGAGGGGTTCGGAATCCCTCGACTACCGAAAATACGATCAAGGCCAGCAAGCCCAACAGCAGCAGCCCGCACCCGCCGACCGCCATCACGCCCTTGAACGACCCCTCTTCGGTATGCTGCTCATGATGCAGTTGAATCGTCCGCCCCCGCCGCAAGCTGACGGTTACTGAGTCGGCGATTTCCAAGTCGCGGCAGGCGTCCGTCCAGTCGGGCACGGGAGCCTGGCCGGCCACCGCCAGCCGCAACCGATCGAGAGCCTCTCGCGGACCGTTCCAATCGGCGAACTCCCGCCGCGGCGGGGCGTCGCCAGGCAGTTCCAGATGCCAGGCACTTTCGTCGTTGGGCAGGATCACCGTCGCCGCGCCGCGACTACCCTCCAGACGCAAGGTCACTCCCTCGGACGCGTCCCTGCTGCTGACGCTCCAGCCGATCAACTGCCCGCCCTGGCTCCTCAGGTTCACGCTCAGGTTCAGCGGCTGCTCCTGGTCCCTCGCCGCGCCCCCCAGTGCGCTCACCTGATCCACTTCGCCAACGATCCGGCGCATCAGGTTCATATCGCGGACCAGCCACTGCATGACCGAGCTGTGCGTCCGACGATGGAGCGTGCGTTCGACAATCACTTGCTGTAACGCGCCGAGGGAAGAGGTGTCCGGGTCGCAGGCCAGCCGCCGGGCCATTTCCAATATCGGGTGGTGTGCCCCTGGAAAGTACGGCATCAGCAGACAGGCGTTCTCCTGCCGGATCATGTCCAACTCGTAAGCCACGATCGCCTCGCACGCCGGATGGACCACCAGGGTCGGGACAGCGGCCTGAGCCAGACGCCGCAGCAGTTCGTCGCGGTCGATTCCGTTCAGGCGGGCGGCCACCAGCACTGCGTCGACTTCCCTGGCCGCCAGCAACGACTCCCAGGGGCTATCCCACGCAGCGCCCGGCAGTTGCATCCGCAGCGGTTCGGCTTCCGGTCCGGCCCCGTAGACGCCTACGACGGAGCATCGCGGGTCGCGAAGTGCCTCCTGAGCCAGGGCCAGCGAGTCGGGACAACAGCCGATCAAAGCTAGTTTCATGGTCAATACGCCTGTCATTTCAGGCCCGCCGCCGGCCCGCCGCCAGCCACATCGCGCGCGAGAAAACGGCGGGTTCGGCGAACCCGCCGGGTGAAAACACGGTGATTTCAGGTACTATAGGCGCCGGATGTGAAAACCACCGTCGACGTTGAGTCGTTCGCCCGTGCTGAACGAAAGCGATCCCGCCGCCAGCATCGAGACCGCTCGAGCCACATCCTCCGGTTGACCCCAGCGGCGGATGGGCGACAACCCCTCGGCGATCAGCCGGTCGTACTTCTCGCGCACCGGTGCCGTCATGTCGCTGGCGATCACTCCGGGACAGACTTCGTAGACCCAGATCCGCTGTTCCGCCAGCCGGTCCGCCAGCAGCCAGGTCATCATTTGCAGGGCGGCCTTGGCCATGCAGTAGTCGGCCCGGTTGGTCGAAGCGGCATAGGCCGAAATGGACGAAATGTTGATCAGCGTGCCGCGGGAGGTCACTCCCGCCGCGATCAGCTCGATCATCTTCCGGGCGGCCAATTGGCACAGAAAGAACGGTCCCTTCAAGTTGGTATCGAAGACCAGGTCCCAGCTCTCCTCCGTCGCCTCCAGCAAGTCCCGGCGTCCCTGCGAGGTGATGCCCGCATTGTTGACCAGGACATCCAGCCGATGCCAGCGATCGAGCGTCGTGTCGATCAGCCGCTGGCGGTCTGCGGCGGCGCCGACGTTGCCCGCAGCGGCCAGCGCGCTGCCCCCGGCCTGCTGGATCTCCCGCACCACCTGCTCGGCCGCGTCGTGATTCCGGAGGTAATTGACCACCACCGCATAGCCATCGGCCGCCAGTTGCCCGGCAATCGCTCTGCCGATTCCCCGCGAGGCGCCGGTGACAATGGCAACAGGTGGCGACGACATGGTGCTTGTGGCGGAGCTTGCTGGGACCGGTGGACAACCAGGCTGCCGGTGGGATTGTTCAGCGTAGGGAGCTGGCCGTGGAGTGTCAACGCGGGCGGTCGAACAGGCGGTATATCGCTTCTGGCCCCCTCCGCGTTTCGAGATCGTGCAGCTCTTAAGTTGTTTTGCCGATAAGATTTGGCGTTACAACCGAGGGAAACTTGGACGGCCTGGGCATCAGCGAGCGCCCCCCTATTATATCCCTTTGGCTCCCTCCCCGGCTTCCGGGGAGGGTTGGGGAGGGGCCTATTGACCTCAGGGGTCGATTTGGCAGGTGGGGAGAACACCGTCTGTTCGCCGAAGGCGTAGCACAACATGCCTGGTGGAACATCGGCGGCGCTCAAGAGATCTCCAAATCACCGTCACACCCAGAGTCACGGGCTGGAAGCCCATGCTACGTATACGGCGCTCCACAGTGCCCCCCGGAGCCCCGGAACGGGGCCAGAAGACCCTGAACTTGGAGAAATCAACGTTTCCCTCGGCAAGACAACCAAGAAGCTGCACGACCTCAGGCGGCGGTGGAGTGCCGCGTGCGTTATAGCTGGAAGCCAAACGACCAGGCTCGCGACTTTCGCGGAGCGAAAGGCGACCAGGCGGCGGGCAGCGCTGCCCCGCGCTGCCCGCCCGCGTGTTCCCTGGCACCGGAGCGGCCGCGAAGGCCGCTCCGGTGCACAGTCAAAAGCTTCACCGTGAAGCGCTTACTGAAGCGGTCGACCCAGTAACCGCTGAGCTCAGTAAGCAAATCGCTCCAACCCAGGAGGGAGGGTAGCACCGGATTCCCGCAAACCCGGCACAAACGGTGAAGCTTCCGCAATGTTTCTGGTGTTCGATGAGCTTGTGGTTCGATTCCCCGCGGGCCTTCCGGTGGCCGCCGCTTGTCGGGCCGCCTCCGCCAGGCTCGCCGCCAGTTGTGCGTGTGTTTTGCCGAGCAGCAGGCCGACGGCACAGGCCACGGCCATCGCTCCCAGTTCCAATGTCCCTTCGCCCGCCACCAGCAGTCGCTGTCCCCCGCTGGCGATTTCCACGCTCGGGTCACCCGACTTGGGTCGCAAGCTGGCCACCAGCTCGCGCTGCGTTCCGGTGGCTCGCTGCGTCAAGCTGACACGAGCTTCCGGTGCCGCACGGCCGGCGGTTTCCGGAGTTTCCAGAATCACGGCCCAAGTCTCTTCGGGCAACGCGCCGGCCAGTCGCTGTCGCGTCGCCACCGGATTCGGCGTCTGGCCGACTGGCCACAACTGCGAAAGGTGTTGCGAGGTAATAGCGACAATTCGCGGCTGGCACAAGTGCGAAAATACTTCCACGTCCAGAGCGCAGGTAACCGGCATTTCCAGCGTGGCCGCCAGGCTGTTTTCCCGCAGCGACAGCACGTCCAGAGGCAATCTGGTCCAGTCGTTGATGATTGTTGGATCCACATGCCGAGGCAGATCCGCGCCGCTGACGGCCTGCACCCAGCCGCTCCAGTCACCGCCGGCTGGTGCCAGCAGTCCCAGGCACGCGCCGCCGAAGCGCCGCCGCACGTGGCGCGCCAGTTGCCACAGGGCCACGTGCGTGTCGGCCACCTCGATACTGTATTTTCCGGCCCACGGCTCCAGCCGCCGCTGGCAGACCACCGCCCCCGCCGCGTGCCGCATGAATGCGGTCTCGGCGTCCCACGAGTGGCGGCCCGCCTGGTCGTTCAGTCCCCAGAACAAGTCGCCGGGCTGGACCCGCTGACTGTTCACGCCGATCACGCGCACCGGCTCGAAGACGCCTCCCAGCGGCGGCAGGCAACCCAGCCGCAGCCGGCCGTCGACGACGTCGGCCAGTTCCCCGATGTTCAGTTGGCTTAGAAGCGAATCGTGCACGGTCGCTCCATCTGGCTGGCTTGCTGACGAAGCCACGCGCGGGCCGCGTCGCCGTCACTCGTGGTCAAGCAGTCGTCGTCCGCCACGGGAAATCGTTCCGTCCCCTTGCCAGCGATCAACACGCTGTCGCCCGGCCTGGCCTGGGACAGGGCCCAGCCAATCGCCGCTTCGCGGTTGGGCAGGATGTGCGGGCGCCCGGGCCGTCGGTAGCCGTCCAAAATGTCGTGGGCGATCTGCAACGGCGGCTCGAATTCGGCATGGTCGCTGGTGATCACCTCGCGGTCGGCCGTACGCTCGACCACTCGGCCCAGCAGCGGGCGATCTGCCGCGTCGTCTCCGCCCTTGGCTCCAAACACGCAGAGCACCCGGCCGGAAGTCACCTGGCGAACGGTTCGCAGGCTCTGAGCCAGCGCGTCGGGCGTATGAGCGCAGTCAACGTACACGCCGAACGACTGTCCGCATTGGATCGGCTCCAAGTGTCCCGGCACCCGTTCCAGCCGTTCCAGGCCCCGGACGATGGTGGCCAGGTCGATTCCCAGCACCAGGCCCAGCGCGGTAGCCTCCAGGCAACTGTAAATCTGCTGGTCGCCCGCCAGCCGCGTCCGGACCGGAATCGTCTCGCTGCCCGCATGAATCAGAAACGTCTGCTCGCCCGGCATCCGTTCGATCAACGTCGCCGTCACCTCCGCCGGCTCGTGCAGGCCGACCGTGATCAGCGGACATTCCAGTTGCCTGGCCACCTGCTGGCTGACGGGGTCGTCCGCGTTCATCACGGCGAAACCTCCCGGCCGCAGATGATCGAACAGGCGTTGCTGAGCGCGTCGGTAGTTCCCCAGCGAACCGTGGCCGACCAGGTTCCCGCGGCGGATATTGGTCAGCACGGCGGCCGCCAGCGGCACGCCGGCCAACTGGTGCCGGGCCAGGGCCTGGCTGCTGACTTCCAGCACGGCCTGCTGGCAGCCGTTGGCCACCATCCGCGCCAGCCAGTTGGCCATTTCCGGGGCCGAGGGCGTGGTTTGACTGGCCGCGACCGTCTCCAGGCCGTCGCCGCAAGCCACCGTGTTGGTCGTGCCCACCTGCTGCCCGGCCGCCTTGAGCATCGAACGGATCAAGAGCGTCGTGGCTGTCTTGCCGTACGTGCCGCCGACGCCGATGCAGTCCAGTTGCGACGCCGGTTCGCCGGCCAGGTGCTGGCAGATGGAGCCCAGCGCCAAGCGCGAATCCCGGACCAGGCAGGTCGGCACGCTCACGGGCAGCAGGCGTTCGGCGACCACCGCCGACGCGCCGCGAGCGACCGCTTCGTTCACCCGGTCGTGACCGTCTTCCTGGTCGCCCAGCAGGGCCACGAACAGATCGCCCGGCTCCACCTGGCTCGGATCGGTGCAACACGCCCGGACCCGGATGTCGCTGCCGCCCAAAAACCGTCCCTGGGGCAGGACCTGTCGCAGACTGACACCCGCGCCACGATTCAGAATTGGCCGCATTGCCTCAGGCCTCCTTGCCCTGCAACACCGCTGGTCACGCGGCATGAGTCGCCATCACTTCGCTGGCCAAGGCCTCGTCTTGAGGCGTTCTGGCCGGCTGACTCATGTCTTGGTTTGCGGGCCGAATTGTGTGTCGAACGGCCCGGAGTGTCAACCGCAGTTTTTTGCGGTGCGAATGGGCGAGGGGGCGAAATGGCGAGGGGGCGAAGAGGCGAGGGGGCGAAGAGGCGAGGGGGCGAAATGGCGAAGAGCGTGACGAGCCGCTCGGCGGATGGCGGCTTGCCGAATGTCGGCCCGATTGGTCGCTGGACGGATCCTCGGATCCGCGCTCTGGACAGAGCTTGGGCCCCCGTGTGACAATCTCAGGGATGCGCGTGACAATCTCAGGGAAGGGGGGGATTCAAGTCGGCAGCGAACCAACGTTGGCCTGAAACTCCCTTGCCCTGGACCATCGGCGCCGCGGCACCGCCGCGAATCCCCACTTCCAACTCACCCTCCTCCCATGCCCCACAGCGACTTCGACATCGACCGGCTGGCCGCCTACCTGCACCTCACTCCGGGACAGGTGTCCAAGATGGCCGATCGCGGGCAGCTTCCGGGCCGCCGGGTCGCCGGGCAGTGGCGGTTTTCCAAGGCGGACATCCACCATTGGCTGGAGGAGCGGATCGGGGCCTCGGACGACGAGCAACTGACGCAGGTGGAACAGGTGTTGCAGCGAGCGGCGCCCGACGAACAGGCCCGGACGATCGCCGAGATGTTGCCGCTGGAGGCGATTGCCATACCGCTCAACGCCCGCACCCGCTCGTCCGCCATCACCCGCATGGTCGAGCTGGCGGCCAATACGGGTCTGCTGTGGGACCCGGCCAAGCTGGAGGAAGCGGTGCGGGCCCGCGAGAGCCTGCATCCCACGGCGCTGGAAAACGGCGTCGCCCTGCTGCACCCGCGACGCCCGATGACGGCCATCCTGGAAGAGCCGTTCCTGGCTCTGGGCATCACGCCCCGCGGGATCCCCTTCGGCCAAGTCCGAGGAATGCTGACGGACGTTTTCTTTCTGATCTGCTCGGTCGATGATCGGGGGCATCTGCGCACGCTGGCTCGCCTCAGTCGTTTGATCTCGGACAGCGGTTGCCTGGACGCGCTGCGGCAGGCCGCCACGCCCGCGGACGTGCACCAGGTGATCGAAGAATGCGAGGAGAAGTTGCTTGCCTGACCGCGCCGCTGCTGGAATCCCGGATGCGACCCCGGTCCTGAACGTGCTGCTGATCGGCCAGGCCGCGGGCGAGGAGTTCGCCGAGCCGCTGCAGTGGCTCGCTCGGCACACGCGCATGCATCGCGAGGCCGATGTCAACGAAGCGGCGCACTACCTGGCGTCCCATCCGACGGCGCCTCACTGGATCGTGCTGCTGCAAGCGAGGCCGGGCACGTTCACGCCGGACGATGTCCAGCGGTTGGCGCGACTGGCGCCGCTGGCTCGACTGTCGGCCTTGGTGGGAACGTACTGTGAAGGTCAACAGCGCAGCGGCCGCCCGTTGCCGGGAGTCCAGCGAATCTACTGGCATCAATGGATCGCACGCTGCGAGGGGCAGCTTGCGATGTGGCGGCAGGGCAGGGCGGGGGCCTGGGCGCTGCCCCGCACGGCTTCGGCGGTGGAGCGGGAACTGTTTGCCGGCCGGCGCCGACTGCCCAGCCGCGCCGGCCTGGCCGCCGTCCGCAGCCGGCTGCTGTTGGACTTTGAGGGATTGGCCGACGTCTGCCTGCGGGTGGGCCTGTCGCCCGTATGGGTTTCGCACCACCGGCCTCTGCAACTGAAGCGGGCCGACTTGCTGATCTGGGACAGCGACGGCCGGGAGGCGTTCGAAACCGAATCGCTCCGCGCGCTGCACTCCTCGCTGCAACCCGCGGCGACGCTGGTGCTGCGAGGGTTTCCTCGACGGGAGGAAGTTCACCAACTGCGCAGCGCCGGCGCGGACCGGGTGCTGGCCAAGCCGTTGATGCTGGAGGACCTGATGGCGTGCTTTGAACGTTTGCTGCCGGCTGCCAGTCAGGTGGTGGCATCCACGTGGGTTTGTCTGTTGCTGGGACTGGCGGGGCTGCTGGCCTCGGGACAGGCGGCGTCAGGCCAGCAGCCCGATCAGGCGCCAGCCGACATC
>JAGFJK010000072.1 GCA_024102795.1 Pirellulaceae bacterium | reverse complement strand
GCACACGGCGCCCGCCGCCATCCGAGCGGCGTCGAACGAGCGGCGGCTGACCACCGTGTCGGGGTCCAGCGAGCCGCCGCCGGCCGCGGCGAACTCGGCCACTCGCGCCACGTATTCCGCGCCGTGGACCCGCGTCAGGCATTCCACCGACGCCGGTTCCCACGCCGGCCGCTCGCAGCGGGCATCCAGCCCGTCGAAATGCCGCGTTTCAACCAGCGGCAGCAGCCGAGCGGCACATTCGGGATGGTATCCCGTGTCATGTTCCAGGAAGACCGGATCGTAGTAGAGCAGCGTCATTGGTGACGAGAAGTCCAGGGATCGGGATCGGATTGTTGTGTTGTTCGCTTCCTTGCGTTGCGCCAAAGCTTACAATGAATGGCAGTGCGGCTGTAGCGAGTCTTCACGAATTCGGGTTAAGTTCCCGCTGCCTTCTACGTTATTATCGCCAGCGCGACTTACGCGGAGAATTACGTGTCCAAGCCATTCGACGGGGAGCTGCTCCCCGCTGCAGGGGCACTTCAAGAGTTCTTGGCTGGGGTTGTGAACTCTTCTGTCCGTTCTTAGGATAGCGCGCGATTCCGGGCATTTTCGCGCGCTTTAAAAGTCTATGGCATGAAAACTCGCATACTGATTGCTGACGACCACGACGTAGTTCGTCGGGGAGTCGTGGCGATGCTGCAGGGCACGGAGTTCAAAGTCGTAGGCGAGGCGTCCAACGGTCGCGAGGCGGTGGAAATGACCGGCACGCTGGGGCCCCAGATCGTCTTGCTGGACGTGCGGATGCCGGACGGCGACGGGCTGGCCGCCTTGTCGCGGATCAAGCTGGAGCATCCGCACGTCGCCGTCTTGATGTACTCGGCGTACGACAACCCGAACTACATTGCCCGCGCGGTTGCCCTGGGTGCCCACGGCTATGTGCTGAAGGGCTCGTCGAACGCCGAACTGCTGCAACGGCTGCGGAAGGTGGCCGAGGGCGAGTCGACCTGGGAACGGGGCGAGCTGCGGCGCGTGACGGGAGCGTTGGCCACACCCAGCTCGTCCAGCGATTCGGAGATTCCGTTCACGCGCCGCGAGCAGGATGTGTTGGCGCGTCTGGCCGCCGGTTCGACCAACCGCGAGATCGCCGACGAGCTGGGGATGAGCTACGAGACGGTGAAGGAGCACGTGCAGCACCTGCTGCGGAAGATTGGCGTCTCGGATCGCACGCAGGCCGCCGTTTGGGCGGTGCGCCGCGGTCTGGCTTAGCAGCCCGGATGGCGCCGCGGAGAGGCCGGCCTGATGAGAATTGAGCGGATCGAGTTGTATCATGTGGCGATGCCGCTGATCTATCCCTGGCGCACGGCGTACGGCGAGGATGCCGCGATCCATGGCGTGCTCTGCCGGATGAGCGGCGAAGGGCTGGAGGGTTGGGGCGAGAGCACGCCGCTGGCGGCCCCTTGCTACAGTCCGGAGTGGGCCGGCGGCGTGTTCGCGGTCGCCCACCAGTGGTTGGCTCCGGCCCTGATCGGGCGAGACATCGAGTCGGGCGAGCAGTTGCAGGCGGCGCTAGCCGTGTACAAGGGCAATCCGTTCGCCAAGGCAGTGCTCGACACGGCCTGGTGGACGCTGGAGTCGCTCCGCGTGAATCGGCCGCTGCATCGGCTGCTGGGCGCCACGCGGGACGAGGTGCCGGTGGGGGCCGACTTCGGCGTGATGGACTCGGTCGACGAACTGCTGGAGCAGATTGGGGGCGCGGTCGAGCGGCGGTTCCCGCGGATCAAGCTCAAGTTCCGGCCCGGCTGGGACCTGCCGATGCTGGATGCCGTGCGCGAGCGGTTTCCAACACACACGTTCCACGTCGATTGCAACAGCGGCTATCGGCTGGACGACTTGCCCTTGTTGCGGCAGTTGGATCGCTACAACCTGGCGATGGTCGAGCAGCCGCTGGCGCATGATGATCTGCTGGACCATGCCGAGTTACAGCGGGCGCTGCGGACGCCGGTCTGCCTGGATGAAAGCGTGACGTCGCCGCGCCAGGCGCGGCAGGCCGCGGCGCTGGGCAGTTGCCGCTATGTGAACGTCAAACCAGGCCGCGTGGGCGGTCTGACGCCCGCCAAGCAGATTCACGACATCTGCCAGCAGGCCGGCTTGCCGTGCTGGGTCGGCGGGATGCTGGAAAGCGCCACCGGTTCGGCGATCTGCACGGCCCTGGCGATGCTCGACAACTTCACCTACCCGGCCGACATTTTTCCCAGCAGCCGGTTCTATCACCAGGATCTGGCCGATCCGCCGCTGGAACTGCACGTCACGGCCGGCGGTGTGCCGGCCGTGGCCGCTCGTGCCGCTATTCCGCGGCCTGATCCGCAAAGGCTGCGGGCGATGACGCTCCAGCAGGCGGTTGTTCCAGCACGTTGAGCTCCGACAGCTCGCGGTGCAACATCTGCTGCTGGGCCGGCGAGAGATTCCTCAGCGGCGAGCGCACGGGGCCGCAGTCGACTCCCAGCAGCGACATGGTCCACTTGGCGGCGCCCATGAAGCCGTGGCGGACCAGCGTTTCGACCAGCCGGACACTTGTCGCCTGCAGCCGCCGGGCCTCGACCAGATCGCCTTGCTCGAAGGCCTCGATCAGCCGGCGGTACAGCGGCGTGGCGAAGTTATAGGTGCTGCCCACCGCCCCGCGGGCTCCCAGCGACAATCCGGCCAGCAGCGCTTCGTCCGATCCGAACAGCACGTCAAAGCGGCCCTCATCCAGCTCCACGCAGGCCTGCATCTGGCGAATGTCCGGGTTGGAGAACTTGACGCCGGCCAGCGTCGGAATCCGCTCGGCCCCGGCCCGCAGGATCTCGACCGTGGGGAACTGCACACCCGTCATGCCCGGAATGTCATAGTAGTAGAACGGCAGTCCCGGCGCGGCGGCCGCGACCGGAGCGCAGAAGTCCAGCAGGTCGTCCAGCGACGCGGGACGGAAGTAGCAGGGCGGCATCGCCGAGATCGCGTCCGCGCCCAGCTCGGCCGCCTGCCCGGCCAGTTGCACGGCGTCCGGCAGACAGTTGTGCCCCACCTGCACGACTACGCACAGCGGCGTGCCGCTGGCCGCGTCGACCCACCGGGTGGCCAACTGCATCCGTTCCTCCACGGTCAGCGAATGACATTCGCCCGTCGTGCCGCCGACAAACACGCCCGACGCGCCATGCCGCGTGAGCAACTCGGCCTGCCGCTCGATCATTTCCAGTCGCAAGGAGCCATCGGGGTGCAGCGGAGTGTGGACGGCGGCAATCAGGCCAGTCAGTCGACGAGGCATTGGTTGGTCTCTCGAACCGCGTTTTGGGATACCACGCATTGCGTTCCACCGGGAACACACTTTATTGTGAGCCCCCAGGGGAGCTTGTCCAGCGGATTGGCTGGGGCATGCCGGTGGGCCCGCAGCCGACGATGCTGGAGTGGGAGCGTTTGAGGCGAATGGTCGCCGGGTTGTAACGGTCGGGCGATCTGCGACAGCAAGACGTGTAGCCATGAATGATGCGGGCCAGTTGGTGATCAGCCCGGCCGATCGCCAGCAGTTTCTGGACGAAGGGTACTTCATCCTGCGGGAGGTGATTCCTCCGCCGCACCTGGAGATCCTCCGCCGCTCGTGCGACCGGCTGATCCAACTGATGCACGACGAAATGGACCGCCTGGGCACGGATCACATTCATATCAGCCACCGTCACAAGCGGTACCACATTGCCAAACGGTACGCCGAGGCGCCGGGGCTGGAACAGTATGTGTTCAGCCCGTTGATGGCGGCGATCTGCCAAGCGACGATTGGCCCGGCGGCGTGGCTGTTCTACGACCAGTATGTGGTCAAGGCGGCCGAGCAGGGCATTTCGTTCTCGTGGCACCAGGATTCGGGCTACCTGGGTTTCCCGCATCGGCCGTATGTCACCTGCTGGGCGGCGGTCGACGACATGACGCTGGAGAACGGCACCGCCTGGGTGATGCCCTTTTCGCGGATCGGCATCCGCACGCTGGTGGAGCACGTGCGGGACCCGCAGACGGGCGACAAGGTCGGCTACTTCGGCCAGGAAACCGGCGTGCCGGCCATCGTTCCCGCGGGCAGCGTGGTGGTGTTCAGTTCGTTGACCTTTCATCGCAGCGGCGCGAACACCACCGACCGGATGCGGCGAGCGTATGTGACTCAGTATTCACCCGCGCCGATTCTCAAACCCGACGGCAGCGGACCGCTGCACCTGGCCGTGCCATTTCTCCAGGACGGCCAACCGATCCACTCCCACTGACACCTGATAACTGACACCTGACAACCAATGACCACCTTCGACATCCTGATTCGCGGCGGCACCTTGATCGACGGCAGCGGCACAGCGCGGCGGCGCGCCGACATCGGCATCGTGGGCGACCGGCTGGCGGCCGTGGGCGACCTGGCCGGCAGCGCGGCGGGAACCATCATCGAAGCCGCGGGCAAAATCGTGGCGCCTGGTTTCATCGACGTGCACAATCACAGCGACGGTTGGCTGTGGAAGCTCGGCCACTTGCAGCCCAAGACGATCCAGGGGTTCACCACCGAGATTCTGATGGCCGACGGCATCTCGTACGCGCCGGTCAACCAATTCACGGCTCGGCAGTGGTTGTATTATTTGCGGGCGTTGAACGGTCTGCGGCTGGACGACTACGACGGCTGGCTCTCGTGGCACGACTACCTGCAGGGGCTGGAGGGGCGGAGCGTGCAGAACTTCGCCGCTCACTTGCCCTATGCCAACTATCGGGTGATGAGCTGCGGGTTTGGGCGGGCCGCGGCGGACGACTTTCAGATCCGGCAGATGCAGTTGGAGATTCGCCTGGGCATGGAGCAGGGCGCGGTGGGTCTGTCGACCGGGCTGGACTATCTGGGGCAATGTTTCGCCGGCACGGATGAGCTGGTGGCGGCGTGCGAGC
Source organism: Pirellulaceae bacterium (assembly GCA_024102795.1). Taxonomy (GTDB): domain Bacteria; phylum Planctomycetota; class Planctomycetia; order Pirellulales; family Pirellulaceae; genus JAGFJK01. The sequence continues at coordinate 29,054 of JAGFJK010000072.1, read as the reverse complement.
CGCTGCGGTCGTGGGGCGGCCTGTACGTGTCGCACGTGCGTTACAAGCGGGGCCTGCTGCCCGCCTTGCGGGAGGCGGTGGAAATCGGTCGCCGGGCGGAAGTGCCGGTGCATATTTCGCACCTCAAGGCCCAGTCGCCCGTGCAGACCGAGGAGGTGCTGGAGTTCCTCGAGCAGGCTCGGCGCGAGGTCGACTTGTCGTTCGACGTGTATCCGTACCAGCCCGGATCGACGATGTTGAATTATCTGCTGCCGTACGAGGCCTGGGAGGACGGACCGTTGGCGGTGACGGCGCGGATGCAGCAGCCCGAGATGCGGGAGCGGTTCGCGGCGGGACTGCGGGCCTACCGCCTGGACCTGGAGCAGATTCGCCTGGCATGGGTGGCGACCGAGCATAACCGGGCGCATTGCGGCCGGACGTTGCGGGAGTACGTCGAGTGGCGTGGGCGGCCGGCGGAGGAGGCGCTGTTCGACCTGTTGCTGGAAGAGGGCCTGGCCGTGCTGTGCGTGATGAACGAGGGGGATGACGCGCTGGTCCGGCCGTTCCTGGCCCACGACCTGTACATGATGGGTTCGGACGGAATATATCATCCCGAGGCCCAGGTCCATCCGCGGATGTACGGCTCCTCGGGCCGCTTGCTCGGCCCTTGTGTTCGCCAGTGGAAGCTGTTTTCGCTGGAGGGCGCGGTGGAGCGGTTAAGCGGCCGGGCGGCCAGCCGGTTTGGCCTGGCACGCCGCGGGCTGTTGCGGGAGGGCTACTATGCGGACGTGGTGGTGTTCGACGAGCACCAGGTGGGCGACCCGGCCACGTTTGAACAGCCTTGCCAGTGGACGGTCGGCATCGAACAGGTGCTGATTAACGGCGTTCCAGTGGTCGCGGGTGGCCGGCCGCTGGACCTGTCCGAGCGCCCGCCGGGACGGTTTCTCCGTTTTGAGAAGATGTGAGGAAAAGGTGTCCGGTACCTTTGTGGGTGACTGGGCAAGGTGGCGATGCTGCGTTGTGCGACGGTTGTTTCGCTGTTCTGCTTCCAGGGGTGCTCACGTGGCGACACTATCCCGGCCTGGGAGTCAAGGGCACTCGTCCTTTGTCAGGTCAGAATGTTGCCCAGATCCCCAAAAAGGTACCTGACACCTTTTCAGGCTCAGCGATAACCGGGTCGCAATTTGCGCGTGTCGTCGAAGATCTTCTGTATGGCGCGACCGGCGGCTTCCTTGGAGTCCGCCCCCTGGATCCCAGGTATTGGCGGCAGCTTGCCCGGCCGCTGAATCTTCGTTTCCGCCGAATTCGCGACTTGCGTGTCCCGCCCCGCCGCGTCCTCCGCTTGCTCTGCAGGCTCGGCGTCCGGTCCGTCCAGTCGCAGGTAGCGCGACGAGGGATCCAGGTTTCGCCACTGCCGCTCTATATCGTCCGAGTCCTGGAGCAAGTCGACAACCGAATCGGCGAACTGATCGGCCCCCGGCTCGGCGGCCCGCTGTGGCCTGGCTGAAATTTGAAAGTGGAATTCCAGCCGGCCCACGCGCAGGCAGTCGCCCGACTGCACTCGACACTCGCCTTGAATCCGCATTCCATTCAGAAAGGTGCCATTTCTCGAACCCAGATCCCGCACTGTGACGCGATCGCCTCTCCGCTCCACGAGACAGTGCCTGCGACTCACGGCCGGACTGCGACAAGTCAAGTCGCAACTGTCGTCCCGACCCACCAGAAAGCGGGCTCGGCGAACCGGGATGTCGGTCGCGATTTTCTGGCCACCCGGACCGAGCAACCGTCCCCGCACGATTCGCAGGATCACCGTGCTCCGGGGCTCAGGTGGCTCGTCTGCCGGGCCTTGCGGCGAATGTCGTTGAGGATCCATGACAGGCAAGCTCCCAGACCGACTCCACCTGGATATCCGCAGTTCGAGCCGTAATCCCGTCAAGTCCACCGCGAAGGAACTTCTGTCCCCCCACAAGAACTGATTGACGCGCTGTGAGTTATATGAAGGAAACGGCCAAGAAGCAAGCTTCGCACACAATATGTTTCTGCTTTGGACGTCGGCTTCGGCGGGCCGAGCAGAATTCCTTTCCGCGTGGTGCGATCCGAGGGGCGAGTAATCGGTGATCTAAGTTGCCTGGGCAATTTAGGTCGTATCCGGAGACCGTTGTTCTGACAGCAAGTCCGCCGCCATTTGGGCGAATGGGACGGTAAGCGCCCAATTCGGCCGCCGCGTCCTCTCGACCGAAGGAGCCGTCCATTACTTTGGCCGTTGCGAATCGGGCGCGTTAAACCGTTGGGGGAGGAGCGGCATCCGCCATCCAATCGTAGCAACGAAGAACAGTTGCCTTTGCCGCGGCACCTGGCTGCCAGTGGGTGAGCTTCATCCAGATCGCGACGCGGTAATTATGACCATCGGCAAGCCATTCTCCCACGCCTCTGGTCAGCAAGGCGCCGATGGCCGCGTTGACGTCGTCCTCCCCAAGGTAACCTCTCCCCAGCATCCTTTGGGCGATGACGTAGCACACGCAACCTTCCCGCACGGCGCTGCGCGGCGTACGCGGTGGTTTGCGACCACTTCGTTCGTAAAGTGCGACGGCCGATTCGTAGTCGTGAGCGTTGATGTAGTCGGGCAATGCGATGTCGGGAGATTTTCTGTTGATGTTCGATTGGGCCGAATAGTAAGCGTTCCACATGGCAACAACCTGGCGGTGGAGTTCCTCATCGTGCTGGTCCCCACGCAGCCAGCGGCACATCGCCAAGCACCGGTAGGACATTGCCTCGGTCAGATTCGGGACATAGCCGCGACCCTTTTCTTGGGATTCGATCGCCGCACGAAGCCAATCATCGGCCATCTCAAGAAGCACGCTTACAGGATCGTTCCACCCGACCACAAGGCACTCGATCGCGGAGTTCAAGAACGACTGGGCGTACGATACGAGATTTCCCTGGCCGCGCTGAAGATCAAAATCCGCGGCCAACAGGGATGGAACGCCGTAGCTTGCCTGGAGATGTCGCAGCGTTGAGCTGGGATCAAAGGCTTTCAAGTACGCGTGCTCCCGTTCGCAGGAGAAGGGAAAGGGGGGCTTCGGTACAACGTCGCTCGCAACTCGTTAACGAGCTGCGGAGGGAATTCCATCTTACCGATGAACCAGGACTCTGCGGATACCAGCCCTGGAAACCCTTGCGACCGCCTGGCCCCGGCGGATAGACTTCGCATAGTATCCGGCGCGGGGCTGGTGGGCGGGCGACAAAGTTCAACGCCGATCCATCCGTCCGCATCCCGCCGCCCGAAAGATCGCAATTCGCTATCCGGCTCACCGACGCCAAACAGACATTGCAGCCGATCCATCGAACCGTTGAGGAAAAGCAATGCTGCGTTGTGCGGCGGCTGTTTCGCTGCGCTGCTTCCAGGAATGCTCACGTGGCGGCACCATCCCGGCCTGGGGGCGGAAGGCACTTGTCTTGTGTCAGGTCAGGAATCTTGCCCAGATCCCCAGAAAGGTACCCGACACGAATGGCACTTCCGCTTGTCACGAAAAGACTTACGCATGGGCGCCGACGAGCAACTCCTCGATCGCGGCGCGTCTCGGCTGCGTCAACAGCGCGAGCACCTTTGGTCGGCGCTTGTTGGCACGTGGCTCAGTCCGTCCTGGCCGATGTCCTGCCTTCTGGCTGAGGACCGTCTGACGTTGCAACTGGAGCAGTTCGCTGGTGCGTCCGATGACGGCAGACAGCAGCCAGTTCGTGGCCAACAACTGCAGTGTGGCTGTGAAGCTCAGGGAACGAGGACTTCGGCCGTCGGCGACGGCATGCTCCAGCATCTTCTGACGGATCAGGTTGTAGGCGAGCAGGCACGACCAGAGCTCGGTTCGGACCATGTCAGGCGTCTTGGCGCGCAGGATTTCCATTCCCAGCGAGCACTTGATACTTCGGATGTCGAGTTCCACCGTCCAGCGACCGCCATAAACGGAGGCAATCCACTCACGAGAGTAGAGCTTGTGGTCGAGAAGCGTCGTGGTGACGGTGAGGCTGCGAGTGCGGCTCCCCGGCGTCTCCACGTTGACGTCGACCAAACGCACCGTCAGCGAACGGGGCATTTCGGCGTACTCCTCCTCCGACATCCACTTGGGTCGCGCCGGCCGGTTCCATGTCGCGATGCGCTCATGCTTGCTGATCTGCCTGGCGTCGACTGGCTCATCGTCCCGTTTGTGATGATTCCGCATGACGACATGCACGCCGCGGAGGCGGCAGGCGGCCAGAATCCAGTAAGTGCAGTAGTAGCGGTCGGCAATCAGAATGTCGCCCGGTCGGAGATGGACGAGCAGCTTCCAAAGCAGGGCGGTTTCCCCTGTTTCCTTGCCACTGAATGGACCTTCCGCCAAGTCAATGAGCATCCCGGTTACGAGGGAAATCAGGCACACGCACCGCAACAGTGGAAAGCCTAACCCTGCCTCTTGGGCAGGATTCTGCGGATACTCCGCCTGATTCTCCTCGGTATCGGCCGCCGTCACCGTGAAACCATCGACCAGAATCAATCGACCCGTCGTTGGCCCCGCCTGGATGGCGGCCACATGGGGCGGAGCGTTGGCCAGCCGCTCGAAACCGTCCGATGCCTGCTGATGCTCCAACAACCGTCGCTCGGCGCTCTCGGCGATATTCGTCGCGATGGTCCGCACCACGGCGCTGGAGATCTTCATTCGCGCCTTGCAGTAGGCCCCATTGTTGGAACTGCACACGACGCGTCCGAGCGATACCAACAGCGAACTGATTCGAGTCACGGCCGCCTTGGTGCTGCGTTGTGCACCGGAAAAGAACACCTGGGAGACCAGGCCCCACAGCGTGATCGCGGGCGTATAGACGTCACCCTCCCCGTTGCCGAAGTCGATGCCATGTTGTTCAAACGCGGCGGCAAATTGCTGGTCATCGATGACGTCGCTCAGCGGCAACTTGTCATCCTGCATCATCGAGCGTTTGAAGATCGAAAATGATGATGCGGCAAACCGGACTGATGTGGTAAAAGGCATGGACCTTCCTTGGCCTTAATATGGTACCACACCACCCAAGGAAGGTCCCGCCGCGTGTCATCATAACGACCAAGGGGTTTCGCCAAAACCTGGAATGCGGTTCCGACGCGGCAGAAATCAAAAAATCGAATCCGCGCGCCCTGCGCGGCTATCGACGCTGCGCGCACCGGCGGAAAAAACCGGAAAAAGTGCGGAAGTGCCATTCGGGGCAGGCCTCTTTGGTATGTCTGTGGGGCACAGGTCGGACTCTCAGACGGCCACGCGGACGCACGGTTGATTCCAAACTGAGTCTGCGCACGAGCGGTTCAACCCAGTTCCCAAGAGGCAAAGAGGCCTGACCCTCTTGATTCGATCGACCGCCTTCGCTTTCGAATCCCGCCGGCTTGTCCGGCGGATCGTTCGGCTTCCCACGACACAAGGCGACGAGCCCACCCTCCAATCCCGCGGGCTTGCCCCGCGGTTTGTTCGGCTTCTCCTACGTGGTGGCGAGCGCCCTGGCACGCAAACTCCGCCGGCTCGTCCGGCGTTGCTCCGTCGTAGCGTAGCAGCGTTAGCGAGAAACCGAATAATCCGCCGGGCAAGCCGGCGGGATTAGCGGCTAAATCAAAGGCATCGGGGCCCGTTGATTGGCCCAGTCCGCAAGGCTTGCATAATCGGCAAATCTTGACTTTAATAGTTGGACTGCGCCCCTTTGGGGATAGATGTAGCCCGAAGCTTGAGTGGGGAAAGGCGTCAGGCCGATTTCCTCGCTCGCGATTCGGACGGCAATTCATCGTGACTGATGTCGAAAGCGGGAGCCGTCCAAAGAGAAACATCGCCCATTTGTTTGCTCGGACGCCCCGCCCCACTCGCCGTCCCCCCTACGGCAGCCTCGCCCAATTTCGCCTGCCGAACGACCGTTCATCCGTGCGGTCTGAACGCCGACCGCACCCTGGTCCGCACTACGAAAGGAAACTGCCATGTCCGCTTCCCGCCACCTGACGACACTGCGCCGCGCACTCTCCGGCTCCAAATCACAGCAGCTCCGACGTCGCCGCCCGCCGGCAAGGCTGCGGGGACGGGCTTTTGAGGCCCTGGAGGACCGCCGCCTGCTGGTCGCCGACCTGGGCAACGTCGGCATGCTCGGCAACGACCTGACCGACCTGGCCAACAACGGGGTGGAGGGCAGCTACGTGCATCCGCCCGTCAACATTCCGACGGACCTGGCGGGATTCGACGCCGTGTTCTTCGCCGACGACGAACCCGGTTTTGGCGGCGGCGAGTTCTCGTTCAACGTGTTCGACAACCTGGCGGGGTCCGGCAGCAACAAGTGGTGCTGCAACAGCGCCGACGCCGGCGACGGAGTGCACGTCGGAGCGGACTTCCGCCAGACGCTGCTGGCCGGTTCCGATCCCAATCATGGAATCATCCTGTCGTACTTCACTATCACCTCGGACAATGATTCGGGCATCAGCCGAGACCCCGATCGCTGGGCCATCCAGGGCTCCGACGACGGGATCGCCTGGACCAACATCTTTTCATACGACGTGCCTGGCGACTCGGTGTTCGACAACTTCGGAGGTAGTCCGGAGAATCGCACCCTGAGATTCGACGCGGGGACCGACTATCCCGCCCCGGCGCCCTACAAGATGTTCCGCTACCTGGCGACGTCGTCGGTCAACGGCTCGCAGCACGCGCTGGGTGAACTGGAGTTCTTCACCAACCTGCTGGCCATCGCAGATACGGGGGCGACCGACGAGAACACGCCGCTGGCCGTGGTCGATCCCGGCTCGACCGCCAGCCTGTTCGCCAACGACCTCAGCCAGGCTCCGATTTCGCTGGTGGTCGCCGATGCGACCAGTGCTCTGGGCGCGCTGGTAACGGTGAACGGCGATGGCACGTTCCATTACAACCCCAGCGGCTCGATCGCCATCCAGTCCCTGGACGATGGCGATTCCGCTCAGGACACTTTCGACTACACGATCACCAACGCGATTCCGCCGGACGGCCTGATGCGCGTCCAGGTGGTGAATACCAGCGGCACCAATCCCGGCACCAGCACGGCGAACTGGCTGAACCTGTGGACGGCCCTGGATGGCGGTGCGGGCCCCACGGGATCGGTGGCCGGATTCAACGTGGTCAACAACACCTCCGATACCGAAATCAGCTACGATTATTCTGGCGGCGGCGACTTCGCGGTGAATCGGGCCATCAATTCCATCAACAACAACGGGCCCGGCGGCGGTGGCGGTCCTTTCAACGGGCCGAACGACTACAGCATTCGAGCTCGAACGTACCTGCAATTCACGTCCGCCGGAACGTACACGATCTCGCTAGGCAGCGATGACGGCCGAAGCATCGAGCTGACCGAGGCGTTCGCCGGCTCCGCGCCGGGCTATGCCGGCTTTACCGCTCGCGGCGACCAGGTCAGTGGCGCCTTCACGCCGGGCGACACGGTGATCGGGTTCAGTGGAAGCACGGGGCACAACCAGACGGTGGGCACGTTCACGGTGGCCGCCGGCGATATCCTGGAGCTGGATGCGTTTTACTATCAAGGAGCCGGCGGCCACTCGGGGGAAATCTCGATCGCCAGCGGAGCGTTCGGCAGCTTCACCAACAGCACGGACTTCAGCCTGCTGCAGAACGGAAGGTTAGGCATCTTGCTCGAGTCCGCCAACCCTGGCAACTTCAGCTCGCCCACGGATTCCTCCACGGTCACCATCCACCTGACCGGATTGAACGACGCGCCGGTGGCCGTCAACGACCGCTTCAACGTGGGTGAGAGCGGCACGCTCAGCGGCAACTTGCTGAACAATAACGGCAACGGCGCCGACAGCGATATCGACGCCAACGACACGCTGACCGTGTCCCAGGTCAACGCTTCCGGCGGCAACGTCAACACGCAGATCGCCCTGGCCAGCGGCGCCCTGGTCACGGTCCAATCCGACGGCACGTTCGCCTACGACACCAACGGGGTCTTCGACGGCCTGGCCGATGGCGAGTCGCGCCGCGACACCTTCACCTATGTGATCCACGACGGCACGGTCAATTCGAACACGGCCACGGTGGAGGTCTACGTGTTCGGCGAAAACGACGCGCCCACCACGAACGACGATCCCACTCCGCCGCTCCCGGGAGCGTACATCGTCAGCGAAAGCGGCACGCTCAGCCTGACGGCGGCCGCCGGCGTACTGGCCAACGACACCGATCCGGATACCTCCAACGGACTCGGCGTCTCGGCCGTGAATACCGGCGCCACATCGGGCCTGGTGACGTTGCCCGTCGACAATACGCGCCTGGGAGGAGGCTTGGACGGCCAGTACCTGGATCTGGACGACAGTACCGACCTGGTCGGCAGCCGGACGACCAATTCGAACCTGCTGTTTCTGCCCCTGACTCCCTACGTCGCCTCGGGCGCCAGCGACTTTGTGCTGCAACGACTGGGCATGTCGGCGACCGGCGATGCCGCCGACGTGATCACGCCCCGCGTCGACTTCGGCGCCGGGACGGAGGTGAACCAGGGAAACGGTTCCGTCCTGGACCGCGGCGGCTTCACCAGCACCACGGTCCCCGTCTGGCAGGGCCTGTTCAATGACCTGGGCCTGGCGGCGGACATGGACGGCGAACAGTTGGCGGCCAGTTGGAGCGGCAAGATCCAGATTACCAGCGGCGGCACGTACACGTTCACGACGCGCAGCGACGATGGATCGGTGCTGTTCATCAATGGACAGCCGGTGGTCAACAACAACAAGTCGCAGGGAGCGACCAATCGCAGCGGTTCGGTGATGCTGGCGCCGGGACTGCACGACATCGCCGTCGGCTACTACCAGGGCACCGGCGGCGCCGCCATGCAGGCATCCTATGCCGGACCGGACACCGGGAGCGCGCGCGTGATCATTCCTCCGACGGTGCTCTACAACGACGTCGCCTCGCCCGGTAACTACGTCGCTGGCGGGCTTCGCGGGAACTACTACGACACGAATAACCCCGGCAGCAACGGCGGATTCAACTTCACCTTCGATGAATGGCTGCTGAACGCCAGCGCCCCCACGGACAACACTCCGCTTGAGTCGCTACGGCCGTCGGCCACTCAGTTCACGACGGTGATCGACTTCGGAGCGGGTACGGAATTCGCTTCCGGCGATGGCAGCGTGCTCAACCGGGGCGCCACCAGCGGCAACCCGTTTGGCGGCGTCGGAGTGAACCTCGGCAACGATCAGCTTGGCGGCATCTGGGAGGGTTTCCTGCTGGTGCCCGAAACGGCCCAGTTCCAGTTCACGGCCCGCAGCGACGACAACAGCCAGATCTATGTCGACATCAACAACGACGGCGATTTCGACGACCCGAACGAACTGGTCGTCAACCGGCCCTGCTGCGGGCAGACGACCGGCCCGGCCGTGAGCCTGACCGCCGGCCCGCACGCATTCAAGGCCCTGTTCGGCGAGGGCGGGGGCGGCGCCTACTTCCAAGCCCAATGGCAGCAGAACACGGGCAGTAATCCGTTCGGCCGCCAGACCATCCCGGCTCAGTTCCTGGCCACAACACTGGTGGGCGACGGCCGTTTCGGCTATGACCCCAACGGCCAGTTCGAATACCTGGGCGTGGGTGAAACAGCCACGGATACGTTCCAGTACACCGTTGTCGACACCAACGGAGCCGTCGACACGGCCGTGGCCTCGATCACCGTCACGGGCGAAAACGACGCCGTGATGATCACCTCCACCGCCGGCAATCAAGTGGCCCAGGAAGGTGTCCAGTTGACGATCGCGGACATCGTGCAACTGAGCGACATCGACATCAACGATACCCACACGGTCACGATCGATTGGGGTGACGGGCAAGCCAGCACGTTGACGGTCGACCTCGATACGATGGGATCGCCGCCCAACACGCCCACGCTCAAGTCGGCCAATGCGGAACACACCTACGCCGACCAGGGGATCTACTCGGTCAGCATCACGGTCAGCGACGGCACGGCCACGGCGATGAGCGGCCTGCAGGTGGACGTGAGCAACACGCCGCCCGTGGCCCGCGACGACGCCTACGCGACGGACGAGAATTCCGTGCTCAGCGTGTCGTCGCTGCTGGCGACTTCCGCCACCGCGTATCTGGTGCCGGGCGGAACCGCGGGCAACCAGGCCTTCGGTGGTTCGCTGGGCATGGACTTCAATGTCAACGAACCGATCGGCATCAGCCACCTGGGAGTCTTTGATGACGGCTCAAACGGCTTGAACCGGACCATCACGGCCCGCGTCTACGATCGCGCGAACACGGCCGCGCCGCTGGCCACGCTGGTCTTCACGCCGTCCGATCCAGGCGTGCTGATCGGGGGCAGCCGGTTCCGGCCCTTGCCGGTGCCGTTGGGACTGCCGGCCGGCTTCCAGGGGACGATCGTGGCGGAGGGATACGGAGCTGGCGAACTGAACGGCAACTCCGGCGGGGGCGTTCCCGTTTGGACCACGGCCAACGGCGGTGGCGCGATCAGCTTCGTGGGCGGGGGACGATTTGGCGCGGCCGGATCGTTCCCGGCCAGTGTCGACGGCGGACCGGCCAACCGCTACGCGGCCGGCACGTTCTATTTCAACACGGGCGTTCTGGCCAACGACAGCGATGCGGGGGGCGTCAGCGACCCGCTGCTGGTCAGCGAACTGAACGGCAACGCCTTCGTTACGTCGGCCACGGACTTCACGACGCTCGGAGGTTCCGTCACGATCCGCGACAACGGCAGCTTTACTTACGACCCCACGGGCAGCGCCGTGCTGCAGTCACTGGGTCCTGGTGAGTCGCTGGTGGATACCTTTACCTATGCCATCAGCGACGGCGACGGAGGCAGCGACATGGCCACCGTGTCGATCACCGTTTCGGGCGACAACACCATCGAGATCAACACCAACCTGCGGTTCATCGGCCCGATCGCGCCGCCTCAGCCGGGCAACGATGGCGGAGCGGCGGATACGATCGAGCTGTCGCTGAACGGCGGCAACCTCGAGGTGTTGGTAAATGGCGGGCTGCTTCGCTCGACCCCCGTGACCACCGCGCCGGTCGCGGTGATTGGTTCGGACGACGTCGACGCGATCACGGTCCATGGCCTGGGGACGGGCGGCTTGAGTCTGGACGGCGCCGGCGGTGGGGACGTGTACCTGATCCATCTCGGTGATACGCCAGGCGGCGCGATTGGCAGCGCGATCACCATCGCGGACTCCGGTTCCAGCGGAACGGACACGGCCACGGTCATCGGGGGCGCGGCGTCGGACGCGTTCGATGTCAGCTCGTCGGATGACACCATTGATCAGGTCCGGCGAGGCGGGACGGAGATCATCGACTACGACGACCAACTGGAGCGGCTCAGTATCCTGGGTGGCCATGAGGCCGGTCAGCCGGGCGACACGTTCCATGTCACGCCCGACGGTGTGACTCGGATTAGCGTTGAGGGGGACGATCCCACGGTCGCGCCGGGCGATCAACTGGTATTCGACGCCCTGGGTGGCACCGTGAACGATACGGGCACCTCGCTGCAGGCGGGCGGACGCATGCCGGTCAACTATACAGAGATCGAACGGATCACGCTCAATAACGCCCACCTGACCGTGGATGGCACGGGACTGGACGATACGCTGACAGTCAGCGCCACGGCCGCGTCGGACGGCAGCTATGTGCTGAGCACCAACGGCGTGGATGGTCCCACGGTCAGCTTCGTCAATCTGGCGGGTCTCGCCTTCAACGGGAACGCGGGGCGTGATGAGCTGGTGATCCACAATCCGCCGGGCGGCGTGTTCGCTCCCGCCAATCCGATCACGTACGACGGCGGCGCCGACAACGATGCCCTGACGCTGCTGGACGGCACGGCGACCAGCGAGATTTACACGCCGGGCCCGGGTGCGAACGAGGCCCAGATGCAAACCGACTCGCAAGCGCTCAGCTTCACCAGTGTCGAAGGCCCGTTCCGCGACACCGTGTTGGTCGCCGGATTGACGGTGAACGCCACGGGCGGCGCCAGCCTGATTGAGTTGCGGGATGCGAGCATCGCCGGGCTGGCCCGGCTGGACTTCGACAACCTGCTGTCGCTGGACTTCGCCAACAAGACGAACTTGACGGTCAATGCCGACGGCCAGAACGACGCCTTGACGGTCAACCTGGTCGATGGCGCTACCGGCCTGCAAATGGTGACCTTCAACGGTGGCGCCGGCAACGACACGTTCGACGTGCTGGCCTTGCCCGCCGCGCCAGGGGCCTTGAGCTTGCTTGAGCTGAATGGCGACGACGGCGAGGACACGTTTGGCTCCGCGGCGGATATCCGGCCCGATCGCAACACGCCGCTCCAGATCGACGGCGGCGATCCGGCGGTTCCCGTGGGTGATACGCTGAACCTGGATATGTCCGATGTAACGGGACCGGTCGTGGTGGATACGATCGGCGGCACCGCCCAATCGGCCAGTCATCGGGACGTGAGCTTCCAGAATATCGAGACGCTCCACCTGGTCGACGATTCGGGCCCCATCGACAACGTGGACGTGGGCGACCTGTACGTGCGGACGACCGATGACCGCGAGTCGGTCACGTTCACGCTGTGGAACGACGGCGGCGTCAAACTGCGGATCTACAACTACGCGACGGGCGAGAACACGTTCCTGCCCCAGCATTTCGGTCTGGTTGGCGGCGCTCAGATGCTCCAGCAACTGCTGGTCTATGCTCAAGGCGGAGACGATTACGTGGTCGTGGCCGGACACGTCGTGGACGGCAACGGCGACCCGATTCCCGTCGAGTTTCACGGGGAAGCGGGGAACGACTATCTGGCGGGCGCCGATGGGGACGACTTGCTGGTTGGCGGGCCTGGCCGCGACCGAGTGCTGGGAGGCGAGGGCCACAATCGACTCTTCGGCGACGGCAACCTGCTGGACGCCAGCGGCATTCCCGTCGAATTGCCCACCGACGGCGACGACCAGGTGACTGGTCGCGGCGGAAACGACATCTTGTTTGGCGGCGGCGGCGACGACTACCTGGTGGGCGCGGCGGGCGACGACTACCTGCACGGCGGCAGCGGCGATGACCAGCTCGATGGCGGAGCCGACGACGACGTGCTGATCGGCGCGGCGGGCGGCGATACGTTGAGCGGCTCCGACGGGGACGACATCTTGCTGGGCGGCGCCGGCAGCGATCGCGTGTATGGCCGCGCGGGCCACGACGTGCTGCTGGGAGGTGACGGACTGGATCAGGTGCGCGGCGATTCGGGTAACGACCTGGTGATCGGCGGCAACGCGTCGGCGGTCGGCGACACGACCAGCGACGCCGCCTTGCGGGCGATCCTGGCCGCCTGGGTCAGCAACCGTCCCGCCGTCCCCTTGGGACTCGGCACGTTACTGGCGGATTCCGCGGTCGATTGGCTGCTGGGCGACCTGGGACAAGACGTGTTCCACGACGGCGACGAGGACCGGCTGTATGATTTCCGCGCCAGCCAAGGGGACATCCGCTTGCCGTGAGCAACCACAGTGTACTCTCGAACCATCTGCACCTGATCGCTCGCACGCGGCCCGAGATCGCGGCCGCGTGGACGGACGACAATTGTAGAGCGATTGTCCCCAATCGCTCACCGCGGCGGACACCGTTCGCCGCCGCAGAATCCGATTGGGGACAATCGGGCTACACTGGGAACTACGATAACGCTATCGGGCCCAGGCGGCGGTGCGACAAGGACTTTCGAACTCCGGCCCGTCCTCCAGTTGCCCCAAGGTGGACACCGTCTTACTGACCACTGACAACTGACAACTATCTTCGCCCCGTCCGGCGTCACGACGCCGGCGGATCCGCATTCGCATCCGCATCCGAATCCGCGTCCGGGCCAGGTTCGGCTTCGTCCAGGCCGGGCACGCCGGCGGAGTCCACGTGCAGCGGCGGCAGCCCGGTCCGCTCCTGATCCTCTTCCTCGAACACCTCGTCCAGTTCCGTCTGGTCGACGTCCATCCGCATCAGCAGGTAGACGGCCGTGGCCGCGCACCAGAAGTAAGCGTAGACGTATGACGTGGCCACGGCGCGGACCAGACCGCAGGCCAGGCCAATCAGGAACGCGCCGGTCGAAACCGGCTCGCCGGTGGGATTCCCTACCAGCGCCGGCGTGGCGATCGCCTCGATCCGCGCCGGACCGGCGCCCCAGGCCGTGGCCCAGAAGCCCAGCCCGATCACCACCTCGCTGAACGTCAGCACGACAATCCAGCCCAGTCCTCCCAGCACGGCGGCCATGGCGGCGTAGCAGAGATAGTTCAGCGGCCGATCGAACGTGTACGAGTAGCAACGCTGCGTGGCTTCGAACACGTCGCCCGACTCTTCGCAACTGATGGTCGGCCACATCAGCGGCCAGCCCAGCGTCAGGCCCACCAGCAGCAGCCCCATCAGCAGCGCGGCCAGCAGAACCAGGATCCAGACGAAGCCGGCCAGAAACTCGCCGACTTCCAACCGCATCAGCAGGCCCAAGGGCAGGCAGAGCGCCACCAGCACGACCACGGCCAGCAACGGGAACAACGGCGCGGCGAAGTACGACAGCAGCCGCCGGCGAGCGAAATTCAGCGCCTCGACCAACCCCACGCGCTGTTCGGGACCGAAGCGCACGGCGGCGATCCGCGTGATCGCGCCGCCAAACAAGGCCCAGATCCCCAGCGTCCAGAGCACTCCAAACAGCAGGTAGGCGTAATGGGTCAAAGACTGTCCGGGCGTCATCAGTTGGCGGAAGGGAAAGACGAACCGCGAATAAACCGCGCGGGTCCGGCTGGTCGTGGCCTGCCAAAGCGCCGGCAGCGGACGATCCAGCAGCTCGCCACTCCACCAGGGGCTGGCCGTCGTCACGCTGGCCGGCGTTTCCACGGCCGAGCGGCCCAGGATGGCCGTGACGCCGCGGAACGAATCATCCGGATCGAAGCCCGAACCGGCAAACTGCCCATCGGGACGGGACGGCAGAAAGGCCACTTCGGCACACCACCAGCCCAGGGGCGTGAGCAGGCTGGCGGCGGTGGAGAGCAGCAGCACGGAGGGACTGACCGAAAGCCGGAAGACTCGCAGCAGCAGCCAGCAAGGAAAGACGTCCTTCCAGGCGATGGACTTGAGCGCGCCGTTGCCGTCGGCCATGGTGCGGATTCCTGGGTTCGGGATGATCGAGCGGGCAGGCGACGGGTTGGAGCCGGAAGGCGACAAGCTTGAAGACAGGACACTTCCCACACGCGCGGCCCGCGGCGACGGCTACGAGTCTGGCCGCGGGGGCGTGACGCGCGGCGGAGGCTCCGGGCCCCGATCTTCGGGTTCGAGTGGCACGCCGATCTCCTCGCCCAGCCAACGCCCCAGGTCGATCAGCCGGCAACGATCCGAACAGAAGGGCCGAGCGTCGCTGCGCTGGCTGTCGAACTGCCGCTGGCAAGTGGGGCATCGAAGCACGGTCATGGAAAGTCATTTCTCCGTCGAAACCTTGCCGGTCGGCTTGGACTTCGACGCTTTGCCCGCGTCGTTCGAGCTGCCGCTGGCGGCCGCGTCGTTCGAACTGCCGCTGGAGGCCGCGTCGCCAGCCGGCTTGTCGGCGGCCGCCCGCTTCTTGTACGACTCGCTGCGGTAATCGGTCTGGTAGAAGCCCGATCCCTTGAACACCACCGCCGCGCCGCTGCCCAGCAACCGGCGCAGCTTCTGGCGGCCACAGGACGGACACTTCCGCTTGGGAGATTCCGTAATCGGCTGAAAAATCTCCAGCTCGTGGCCGCACGCATCGCACTGGTAATCATAGGTGGGCATGGCGCACTCTCCTGCAAGTCGGATCGGAATCGGTCAGAGGTTGGAAATGGGAGTTCAAGTCGCCGTTACCGGCCGGAACGTCGTTTCAAGCTTGCCCTCGCGAGACGCAGACCTGCGGGGGCCGGACCACGCGGTCGTGCAGCCGGTATCCACCGCGAACCACCTGCGTGATCGTGCCCTCGGGATGCTCGTCGTGCGGCTGATACATGATCGCCTCGTGCAGATCGGGATCGAAGTTGGCTCCCGCGGCTTCGATTTCCACGCAATGGTGCGCTCGCAACACATCGCCCAGTTGCCGATAGACCATTTGGACGCCTTCCAGCAGTCCCGCGTTCTCCGGATGCTTCTCGGCGGCCTGAATCGCCAGTTGCAGGTTATCGGCCACGGCCAGGATGTCGCGGAGCAGCGGCAGGCTAGCATACTTCAAAGCGTCGTCCAGGTCGCGGCGGGTCCGCTTGCGAAAGTTTTCCAGCTCGGCCTGGGTCAACAAGACCCGCCGGTTGGCCTCGTCAAGTTCCAGCCGCAGCCGCGCCAGTTCGTCTCCCGCCGGCGCGGACTTCGCGGCTGCAATATCCGCGGCCAAAATGTCCTCCGGCGCGTTGTCCGCCGGCGGTATTCCATCGGGCCCCGCTCCAGCCTCGGCGTCCGCGGCCCCGGCTTCTTCCGGGGGCAACCGGTCCGGCCCGGCATCTTGAGGTTCGGGCTCCATCAGCGGTTCCTCCAGTCAAGCATCTTTTCCAGAAAGCTCTTGCGATGCGGCGTCACGTCGGCATGTTCCAGTTCCGCCAGCCGCTCCAACAGTTGGCGCTGTTCCTTGCTGATCTTCGTCGGCACCTCGATAAAGGTCCGCACGAGCAGGTCGCCGCGGGGGCCGCCACGGACATCCGGCATCCCCTTGCCCCGAATGCGGAACGTGTCGCGGGAGGGAGTGCCGGCGGGAATCTCCAGCGGGTAGGGATCGCCCAGCGTCGGCACGTCCAGCCGGGCCCCCAACGCGGCCTGGCTGTACGTGATCGGCATCTCGATGATCAAGTGGCCGCCTTCGCGATGAAAGATGCGGTGCGGCCGGACCGTCACCTGGCAGAGACAGTTTCCCGGCGGCCCGCCCTCGAAGCTTGGTTGCCCCTCGCCACTCACGCGCACCGACATCCCGTCGTCGATGCCCGCGGGGATGTTGACTTCCAGCGTGACCTGTTCGGCCACGTACCCTTCGCCGCGGCACTCCGGGCAGGGCGAGGTGACGATCGAACCGGCGCCGTGGCAGGCCGGGCAGGTCGTTTGCACTCGCAGGATCCCTCCATGGGTCTGCACGACCTGCCCCCGGCCGGCACAGCGGCTACACGATTGCCGCACCGAACCCGGCGCGGCGCCGCTGCCCTGGCAGCTCCCGCACAGCTTGTTGCGGCGGAACTGCACCGTTTTCTTCACGCCGCTGGCAGCTTCTTCCAGATCCAGCGTCACGGCGCACCGCACGTCGGCCCCGCGCCGCGGCCGACGCGCTCGCCGGCTGCCACCGAAGATGTCCCCAAAGATGCCGCTGAACGCCTCGAAAATGTCCTCCACGTCCTCGTAATGGTGCACGCCGCCGCCCAGACCGGCGTGCCCGTACCGGTCGTAAGCGTCCCGCTTCTGCGGATCGCTCAACACCTCGTACGCTTCCGCCGCCTCCTTGAACCGCTCCGTCGCGTCCGGGTCGTCCTTGTTGGTGTCGGGATGGTACTTGATGGCCATCCGGCGGTACGCCGCGGCAATGTCCTTGTCCGAGGCATTGCGGGGCACACCGAGCACATCGTAGTAGTCGCGTTTGGAAGCCATCGTCGCCATGGCGGGTGGTTGATTGGCAGCGGTCAGTTATCAGTTATCAGTTGTCAGTTATCAGTTGTCAGTTGGCAGATGTTTGTCGTCAGGTAACCGTTCACGGCGATCCATCACGAAGGCAGGAGGCAAGGGCTCAATCGATCGCTTCTGGCTCTCTCCACGCTTCCGAGATCGTGCAGCTCTTGAGTTGTTTTGCCGAGGGGATTGGGCGTTACAACCGTGGGAAACTTGGGCGGCCGGGGCTTCGGTGAGCGCTCCCTCCTCGATATCCTTCTGGCTCCCTCCCCGGCTTCCGGGGAGGGTTGGGGAGGGGCTCTTGTGTACCTTGTTTTGACGCACCTGGCGCCCCATGGAATCACCCAACACCTGTCGCACTCAAGAATTCAGATCCTCAATTGATGTTCGACTCGTCAGAAATGCACGTCCCGCGAGTGGCCATGCGCAAACTGTGCGTCTTGCTTTGCTTCGTAGTCCCGCAGGCCCCTCCCCAGCCCTCCCCGAAGCGGGGAGGGGGCCAGAAGTATTGTGAGGGGGGCTCGGCGAAGTCGAGCTGACGATTGGTTCATCATCCCTAGTTCCATACCCGAAACAACTTGAAAGCTGCACGATCTCGAAGCGGTGAGGGAGCCAGAAGGATTGAATTGTTTCCTCTTTGTCTATCTGAATCTTGAATCCCCGTGAACGGTTGCCTCGTCGGTCGTCAGTTGGCAATTTGCAATCTGCAATCTGCAATCTGCAATCTGAAACACCAGTTTCGCCCTTCCATCCGCCCGCCCAACCGTGACAGGCTTCCGCCGTGTCCGTCCGGTCTTCGATCCGTATCCGCGAGCGCCGCAAAAGGGCCACTTCCCCCTGGAAGTGGCCCTGTTTGCCAACGCTGGCCGTCGACTGGGGGCTGCCTAGGCAACGACCCCTTCAGCCGGCGTCTTGTGCTTGTCATCCTTGTCCAGGTTGGTCACCAGCGCCTCGGTGGTCAACAGCAGGCCGGCGATGCTGGCCGCATTGCTGAGCGCCGTGCGGACGACCTTTACCGGATCGATGATACCCGCCTTGTACATGTCGACGTACTTGCCCGTATTGGCGTCGAAGCCAAACGTTTCCGGCTGCGACAGCACCTCGTCCGCCACGACCGACCCGTCCAGCCCGCCGTTTTCGGCGATCTGCTTCAGGGGGGCGTCGAGTGCCCGGAGCACGATGTCGATGCCGATCTTTTCGTCGCCGCGAGCGTTGGCGCGAGCGTGCTCGACCGCCTGGCGGCAGCGGAGCAGCGGCACGCCGCCCCCCGGCAAGATGCCCTCTTCCACCGCCGCCCGCGTGGCGTGCAAGGCGTCCTCGACGCGAGCCTTCTTCTGCTTCATGTCGGCTTCCGTCTCGGCCCCGACCGAAATCACGGCCACGCCGCCGGCCAGCTTCGCCAACCGTTCCTGGTACTTCTCCTTGTCGTACTCGCTCTCGGTCTGCTCGATCTGGTTCTTGATCTGAGCGACCCGCTTGTCGATCTCCTGGCGGCTGCCGGCGCCCTCGACGATCGTCGTGTTGCTCTTGTCCACGCTGATCTTCTTGGCCCGCCCCAGTTGGCTCAACGTCACGTTTTCCAACTGGATGCCCAAATCCTCGCTGATCAGCGTCCCGCCGGTCAGCACGGCGATATCGCCCAGCAGGGCCTTGCGCCGGTCGCCGAAGCCGGGCGCCTTGACGGCGCAGACGTTCAGCGTGCCGCGGAGCTTGTTGACCACCAGCAGCGTCAACGCCTCGGCGTCCACGTCCTCGGCGATGATCAGCAGCGGCCGGCCGCTCTGCTGCGTCCTTTCCAGCAGCGGCACGAGGTCGCGGAGGTTGCTGATCTTCTTCTCGTAGATCAGGATCAAGGCGTCGTCCAGCACGCATTCCATTTCGGCCGGCCGGTTGATGAAGTAGGGCGAAACGAAGCCCTTGTCGAACTGCATGCCGTCGACATACTCGACGGTCGTCTCGCGGGTCTTGCCCTCCTCGACCGTGATCACGCCGTCCTTGCCCACGCGGTGCAGGGCGTCGGCCAGCAGTTCGCCGATCACCTTGTCGTTGTTGGCGCTGATCGCCCCGACGCTGGCCACCTCGTCCTTGCTGGAGACCGGCTTGGCCAGCTCTTCCAGCCGAGCCTCGGCCGCCCGCACGGCCTTCTCGATACCCCGCCGCACCGCCATCGGATTGCTGCCCGCCACGATGTTCCGCAGACCCTCGCGGAAAATGGCTCGCGCCAGCACCGTGGCCGTCGTCGTGCCGTCGCCCGCCACGTCGGAGGTCTTCTGAGCGACCTCGACCACCAGCTTGGCACCCATGTTCTCGAAGCGGTTTTCCAGCTCGATCTCCTTGGCCACCGTCACGCCGTCCTTGGTGACCGTCGGGCCGCCAAACGACTTGTCGATGATCACGTTGCGGCCGGTCGGCCCCATCGTGATCGCCACGGCGTTGGCCAGTTTGTCCACGCCCTGCAGCATCTTGGCTCGAGCGTGGTCCTCGAACAGTAATTGTTTCGCCACCCTACAGGCCCTTTATGATTCTAGGGGGAATATCTGTCTGTTGTGATTGCCAGCGGGAGTTCTCTCCGGAGCGGCACTCCGGTCCCCGCCTGGAACGCCTTAACTGATGACCTTCGCCAGGATGTCGCTTTCCCGCAGGATCTTGACCTCCTCGCCGTCGATTTCGATATCCGACCCGCCGTACTTGCCGTAGATCACTTCGTCACCGACCGACACCGACAGCTCGCCACGCTTGCCGCTGTCCAGCAGCCGGCCGGGGCCCACGGCCACCACGGTCCCGCGCTGCGGCTTCTCGCGCGCCGTGTCGGGCAGCACGATCCCGCCCGCCGTCTTCTCTTCGGCCGCAATCGGCTCGACCACCACGCGATCATCCAAGGGGCGAATCTTGATTTTCGACATCGAACATATCCTTCCGTTGAAACTTGAAACCTGGTTTGTGGGGAAATCGTCTCGCTACGGGCACCTGCTCGCGACGGGCACCGGCCGGTTCCGCGACCGCAGCGGCTTACATCATGCCGCCCATGCCACCCATGCCACCCATGCCACCCATGCCACCCATACCACCCATGCCGTGGTCGTGGTGGTCGTGATGGTCGCCTTCTTCCTCTTCCTTCGGAATCTCGGTGATCAGCGACTCGGTGGTCAGCAGCAGCGAGGCGACGCTGGCGGCGTTCTGCAAGGCGGTGCGGACCACTTTGGCCGGATCGATCACGCCGTCCTCCAGCAGATCGCCGTAGCTGTCCGTGTCGGCGTTGTAGCCGTCGTTCTTGCCCTTGAGATGCCGCACGCGATTGACCACGACGGCCCCGTCCGCGCCGGCGTTGTCGGCCAGGGCCCGCAGGGGGCGATCCAACACGTTGCGGATGATCGTGGCGCCCAGCTTTTCGTCGCCCGTCAGTTCCAGCTTGTCGATGGCCTTCTCGCAGCGGATCAAGGCCACGCCGCCGCCCGGCACGATGCCTTCCTCCAGCGCCGCCTTGGTGGCCGCGCGAGCGTCTTCGAGCAGCGCCTTGCGTTCCTTCATTTCGGTCTCAGTGGCGGCACCGCAGTTGATCTGCGCGACACCGCCGGCCAGCTTGGCCAGCCGCTCCTGCAACTTCTCGCGATCGTACTCGCTGTCCGTCACGCCAATCTCGCGGCGAATCTGCTCGGCCCGGCCCTCGATGTCGGCCTTCGAGCCCGCTCCGCCCACGATCACCGTCTCTTCCGACGTGATCTTGACGCGCTTGGCTCGGCCCAGGTCGGACAGCTTGACGCTTTCCAGCTCGATACCCAGGTCCTTGAAGATCGGCTGAGCCTTGGTCAGCACGGCGATGTCGCCCATGATCGCCTTGCGGCGATCGCCGTAGCCCGGCGCCTTGACGGCACAGACGCTGAGAATCCCCCGCATCTTGTTCACGACCAGCGTGGCCAGCGCCTCGCCCTCCACGTCCTCGGCCAGGATCAGCAGCGGCTTGTTGGCCTTGCTGATCGCTTCCAGCAGCGGGATCAGCTTCTTGTTGCTGGAGATTTTTTCCTCGTACAGCAGGATGTAGCAGTCCTGCAGTTCCACGGTCACTTCGTCCTGGTTGGTGACGAAGTGCGGCGACAGGAAACCGCGATCGAACTGCATGCCCTCGACCACCTCCACCGTGGTCTCGCTGCCGCGGCCTTCCTCGACCGTGATCACGCCGTCCTTGCCCACCTTGTGAAACGCTTCGGCCAGCACCTGGCCGATCGCCGGATCGTTGTTGCCGGCGATCGTGGCGACCTGCTGAATCTCCTTCTTGTTCTTCTCGTTGATCGGCGTGGCCATCTTGATCACGGCCTCCGACACGGCGTCGGTGGCCCGGTGGACGCCGCGCGAGAGGGCCATCGGGTCGGCGCCGGCCGCGATCATCCGCAGCCCTTCGCGGAAAATCGCCTCGGCCAGCACCGTGGCGGTCGTCGTGCCGTCGCCGGCCACGTCGTTGGTCTTGCTGGCGGCTTCCTTCACCAGTTGAGCGCCCAGGTTCTCGTAGGGGTCGTCCAGCTCGATGTCCTCGGCCACCGTCACGCCGTCCTTGGTGACTCGCGGCGAGCCCCAGCCTTTGTCCAGCACGGCGTTCCGGCCGCGCGGGCCCAGCGTGCTGCGCACGGCCCGCGCCAACTTTGACACTCCCGCCAGCAGCGCCTGCCTGGCTACGTCGTCAAAGATCATTTGCTTTGCCACGTTGTTTTTCTCCTGTCGCTGTGAGCCTGGACCTACACGGTTTCATTTCTCAACGGACGGCGCGAATGGGGCGCGACCCGCCTGGGGCACGGACCTTCGAGCCGTTGGTGTCGGAGCGAGCGACTGGCAGACCTCGCCACACCTGGCAGCCGGACCGTCAGTCGGGGCCGCCCTAATGCAAGCGGTGTGCCAAAGCCTGTAACGAAATGCATAAATACTTGGGGCACATAAGGTTATGCGCGTCCGCATGAGCGATCCAAGCCTCCGGAGGACGGAACGCCCAGCGAGAATGCTCTGTCAAATTGGCAGTCGGGCAGTCAGTGAAAAGGTGTCAGGTACCTTTTTGGGGCTTTGGGCAATTTTACGGGCCGCCCGCGATCGCGGCACGTCAGATTCCAGGCCGAGGCGTTGCACTGTAGTCGCGACCCAGGCCTCGTCGCCATAGGACACGCCTCTGGAAATCGATCGTTGCCTTTCCCACCGCTCGTTGTCGGTGAGCGGTCGAGCGACGAATTGATTCCAAAGGAGGGCGACGAGGGATCGGCCCTGATCCAGGCGGCCGTCACCCGCGGAGTGGTAATGAGCAGGATGGCGTTGAATGCGCGTCAGGCCCAACCACTGGCCGAACCGCCCCAACTCGCCGTCGACTTCCGGGCTGACGACCATCTGCCAGCGATTCGGCAGCCGACAATTGGCGAACAGCTTGATTTGCGAGCGTTCCAGCGTCACGACAATCATCCGTTCAAATATCGCAAAGCCCTCCATTTTACCCGGTCAACCAAAAAGGTACCTGACACCTTTTCCGGGGGACCCTTGCGAGCAACCGGCCCGGACGGATAGAATTCCACGAAGGTGCGGCGTAGAACTCGATGGGCGAACGGCGGAGTTCCACGCCGAGCTGCGCGTCCGCGGCCTGCCGCCCGACCGTTTGCCAGCCGTTGTCCTCGTCCTTCGCCGCTTCGCGGGGCTCACCTCACGGCGGTCCCTCCCACGCCGATGGTTGCCAGCCCCATGCCCGTGATTGAAACTCGGCAGCTCAAGAAGACCTATGGCAGCGGCCCGGCGCAGGTCGAGGCGCTGCGGGGAGTGGATCTGGCGATCGGGGGGGGCGAACTGGTCGCCATCATGGGGCCGTCGGGGTCGGGCAAGAGCACGCTGCTGTCGCTGTTGGGAGGCGTGGATCTGCCGTCCGGCGGCCAGGTGCTGCTGGAAGGGACCGATCTGGCGACGATGGACGACGATCGCCGCACGCTGGCTCGCCGTCGCCGGATCGGCTTCGTATTCCAGTCGTTCAACCTGCTGCCCACGCTGACGGCGGCGGAGAACGTGGCCCTGCCGCTGGAGCTGGACGGCGTGCGCGCCCCGGAGGCTCGGCGCCGAGCGTCCGAGGCGCTGGGCCTGGTGGAAATGACGACCCGCCAGGGTCATCTGCCCAGCCAGTTGTCCGGCGGCGAGCAGCAGCGGGTGGCCTTGGCCCGGGCGCTGGTGATTGAGCCGGCACTGGTGCTGGCGGACGAGCCGACCGGCAATCTCGACTCGACCAACGGCCGGCTCGTGATGGGCCTGCTGCGGCAGTTGGTCGAGCAGCGGGGGCAGACGCTGATCATGGTCACGCACGACTCGGCGATGGCGGCCTACGCTCGGCGGCTGATCCGCTTGCGCGACGGCGTGGTGGAAAGCGACGAGCGGGCAGGGGAGTCGCCCGCATGATCCTCTGGAAGTTCAGCCTCAAGGAGCTGCGGAAGCGGCCGGGGCGAGCGATCCTGACGTTGCTGAGCGTGGTGATTGGCGTGGCGGCCGTGGTGTCGGTCAACCTGGCGACGCGCACAACTCGCCAGGCGTATCGCGAGATGTTCCAGACCGTCAGCGGCCGGACCCATCTGGAAGTCGTGGCCGTGGGCGGCGGCAGCTTCGACCAGCAGTTGATCGCACTGGTGCGGGACGTGCCCGGTGTCAAGCTGGCCGTGCCGCTGGTCCAGCGGTATACGATCATGTACGTGGACGCCCCGGACAACTCGGAGCAGGGTGGCGGCCGGGCGCGGCTGATGGCGCTGGGAGTGGATCCCGAACTGGATCGCCAGGTGCGGGACTACGAACTCACGGCGGGCGAACCGCTGGCGGCCGGAACCGACGTCCTGCTGGACGACGGCATCGCTCGGCGGTTTGGCGTCCAGGCGGGCGACGAAGTGCGACTGCTGACGCGCACCGGACTGCGGCGATCGAAAGTGGCGGGACTGTTTCAGCCGCGGGGTGGTTCGGCCGTCGCCCAGGGCGGCCTGCTGCTGATGACTCTGGACCGGGCCCAGTCGCGGTTCCGCGTCGGAGAGAAAATCGACAGCATCTCGATCGTGCTGGAGGACCCGGAGCAAGAGGCCGAGGTGTCGCGGCAACTGGCCGAGCGGTTACCGGCCGAGGTGCGCCTGCAGCATCCGGTGACTCGAACCAACCTGGCCGAGGAAACGCTGGTGGCGGCCGACCAAGGCATGCGCCTGGCCACCGCGTTCTCGCTGCTGCTGGCCGTGTTCGTGATCATGAATACGTTCCTGATGAACGTGGGCGAACGGCGGCGGCAACTGGCCATGCTGCGAGCGATCGGAGCCACGCGGCGGCAGGTGGCCGGCGTGCTGTACCGCGAGGCGCTGGCGATGGGGCTGGTGGGGAGCGTGCTGGGAATCGGCGTGGGGCTGGGCGGCGGCCAGTTGCTAGTGTCGTCCGTGGGACAACTGATGCAGACCGGCTTGCCGGCCGTGGAACTGTCCGGCTGGACGATTCTGCTGGCCGGCGCTTTCGGCCTGGGCGTCTCGCTGCTGGGCGCGTATCTGCCGGCGCGCATGGCCGCTCGGCTGACGCCCCTGGAAGGGATGGGTGCGGTGGCGTCGGGCGCCCTCGATCGTCCGCCGGCCTGGATTGGCTGGACTGGGCTGGCCATGGTGGCGTCGATGGGCGGCGGACTGGCCGCCTGCATCGCGGGCTGGCTGCCGATCGACCTGTCGGTAATCTTCGCCGTGCTGCTGCTGCTGGGCGCGGTCGGCCTGCTGCCCGCGCTGCTCGAACCGCTGTCGCTGGCCGTCGCCTCCAGCCTGTTCTGGATCGTGCGCGTGGAAGGCGGCCTGGCTCGCCGGCAGTTGTTGCGGCAACGGGTTCGCACGTCGCTGACCATTGGGGTGCTGTTTGTGGCGATCAGCACGGGGATCGGCCTGGCCAGCGCCGTGGTGGACAACGTGCACGACGTCCGGGACTGGTATGGCAAGGCGATCGTCGGCGACTTTTTCGTGCGGGCCATGATGCCCGACATGGCGGCCGGGGCGGCGGCCGACCTGCCCGAAGGGATCCGCGAGCGGATCGCGGCCATCCCGGGCGTCGAGGATCTGGACGCGCTGCAACTGCTCAACGGCCAGGCCGCCGACCAGCCGGTGATGGTGATCATCCGCGAGTTTCACCGTCCCGAACAGGTGTATTTCGACCTCGTGCACGGGGACGAGTCGACCTTGATCGGCCAGTTGCGTGACGGCCAGGTGGTGCTGGGTTCCGTGCTGGCACAGCGCACCGGTTTGGGCGTGGGCGACCAGATTCCCGTCGAAACTCGGCAAGGCCTGCTGCCGATGCGCGTGGCCGCCGTGGCCAACGACTACCTGGGCGGCGGCCTGACCTTGTACATGCACCATGAAGTCGCCGGGCGGTTGCTGGGCGTGGAGGGCATCGACGCGCTGGTGGTCAAGGCCGACCACCGCTCGCTGGCCGCGGTGGAGCGCGAGCTGGAACAGTTGTGCGACGAGCAGGGGTTGCTGCTGCAATCGTTCTCGGAACTGGTGCGAATCATCGACCGCATGATGTCGGGCGTGATCGGTTCCTTGTGGGGTCTGCTGGTCCTGGGTCTGGCCGTGGCCTCGTTCGGCGTGGTGAACACGCTGACCATGAACGTGCTGGAACAGACCCGCGAGTTGGGCGTGCTGCGCGTGGTGGGAATGACCCGCCGGCAGGTACGCCGGACCGTGTTCGCCCAGGCGGCGATGATGGGCTGCATCGGGCTGGCGCCGGGCGTCCTGGCCGGAGTGGTCGTGGCCTGGCTGATCAATCTTTCGACCATGCCCGTGACGGGACACGCGGTGGAGTTTGTGCTGCGGCCCGGCTTGTGGGTCGGCGGGTTGGCCGCCGGGCTGCTGATCGTGCTGGCCGCGGCCTGGCTGCCGGCCGAGCGGGCGGCCAGGCTGGAACTGACCGAGGCGCTGCACTACGAGTAGCAATTCGTGGTACAATCGGAACCGGCCCGGTTTGGGGGCCAGCCCGGTTGTGGGCCGGCCCGGTAGTGGGCCGGCCCTGTGCGCCGTGCAGGTGGCTCCGCGATTCCCCCCCGGGTTATCCGAATTGATCCAACGGCGGATGGCGACGTTCCACGAACTTACCGAGTGACCGACTGACAGAAAGGTTTCCCCATGACACAGCGTTCTTCCTCGCGCCGTGACTTCCTGAAGACTTCCGCCGCGGCGGCCGTGGCCGGTGTGACGGTTCCGTACGTGGCGTGGAGTCCCCGGGCGTTCGCCAACCAGGACAAGAACGACCGCCCGCGGATCGGCTGCATCGGCGTGGGCAGCATGGGCACCGGCGACGCGCGGGCGCACGCGAACTTCGGCGACATACTGGCGGTCTGCGACGTCGATTCGCGGCACGCCGAGCGGGCGAACAACGACGGCAACATCGGCCGCGGCAAGGCCGACGTCTACAAGGACTATCGCCAGGTCCTGGAACGCAACGATATCGACGTGGTCAGCATCGTCACGCCCGACCACTGGCATGTGAAGATCGCCGTCGAAGCCCTGCAGGCCGGCAAGCACGTGTTCTGCCAGAAGCCGCTGACGCTGACCCTGGAAGAGAACCAGTTGATCCGCAACGCCTGCAAGAAGTACAACGACCGGGTGTTCTTGATCGGCACGCAGCAGCGCAGCGACAAGGATCGGTTTCTCCGCGCGGTGAACATGGTGCAGAAGGGCCTGCTGGGCGATATCACGCGGATTACCGTGGGGATCAACGGCAGCCCGACCGGCGGCCCGTTCCCGGTGGCCACGCCGCCACAGGAGCTGGACTGGGAATTCTGGCTGGGGCAGGCCCCGCTGGTCGATTTCCGCGAGAAGCGGTGCCACTACGAATTCCGCTGGTGGTACGAATACTCCGGCGGGAAGTTCACCGACTGGGGCGCCCACCATGTCGACATCGCGCTCTGGGCGATCAACGAAAATGGCGACGGTTCCGGCCCGATCGAGTTTGACGGCACCGACGCCAAGCACCCGGTGCCGTTCGAGGACGGCTATCCCACGGTGGATGACAGCTACAACACGTCGCACGACTTCGCCGTGAAGTGCAAGTTCGCCAACGGCACCGAAATGATCGTCGACAGCCGCAGCGACAACGGCGTGCTGTTCGAGGGGACCAAGGGACGCATGTTCGTCAACCGCGGCAAGATCACGGGTGCGCCGATCGACGAGAAGTGGGACGAAGGCCAGTTCGGGCCGGAGGATCTGCAGCGGCTGTACAACGGCAAGCCGTTCGAGGGGCACAAGAACAACTTCTACCGCTGCATTCGCGAGGGCGGCTTGCCGGTCTCCGACGTCTACTCGCATGTGCAGGCGATGAACACCTGCCACCTGACGGCCATCGCCGCCCGCCTGAACCGCGTGGTCAAGTGGGACCCGAAGACCGAAAAGATCCTGGACGACGAGCAGGCCGCGGCCTTCTTCGCCCGCAAGCCGCGGGAGGGTTTTGAGATTCCGCGAGTGTAGCGGCCGACGCGGCGGAGCGTGATGGCAAAGTAGTCATCACGCTCCGCGTGATGATCCCTTTGACGGCCGACTCTCCGTTTCGAAGGCCGCCTCCATCCGAGTTGGCCGACCGCCTCCTCGGTGCGGACTTTGTCGTCCTGCCGCGTTGTCGGCTGAGACGGCGTACAGAAGGCTCATCACGCGGAGCGTGATGGCTACAGATAGGCTTCAAACCAGTCGTAAATCGCCCGTTCGGCTTCGGGCGGGACGCTGTGACCCTGTTTATGATTCCAGAGGCCCACGCGCGGTCTGCCGCCGTGCAACCGATAGATGGGCAGGGCGGCCTCGATGAACGGCCAACTGCGGTCGCCGTCCGCCGAGTCGCCGCCCAGCAGCAGAAAGGCCCGCGGCGCGGCCAGCGCCAGCAGTTCGTGATGCTCGTGCCCGAAATCGGGCTGCTGCACGCCTGGCCCCAGGTACCAGCCGGCCTCCCAGTTGGAAAACCGCGTGCCGACGCCGCCCTCGCTGCTGACCGTGACTCGCACCCGTTCGTCGAACGCCGCCAGGTACAGCACTTCCTTGGCGCCCAGCGAATGCCCGACCGCTCCCAGTCGCCGCGGATCGACCTGGGGCAGCGCGGCCAGCAGATCGACGGCCACCTGTGAGTCGCGCAGCATGCGGGCCATGCCCAGCGAATCGCCGTGCCGCTGTTGAAACAGTTCCATCTGGCCCCGCGTGTCGATCCGGTGGTTGTCGGGCCACAGGAAGTTCCGCGGACAAAGCGTGACGCAGCCGCGCTGCGCCAGTCGGAGGCCGAAGAACTTTTCCGGCTGTCCCTCGATGCCAGCCGGCTGCCGTATGGAATAGTTCACGGTGGAGTGAAACACGGCCACGCCGGGCCGCCTGGCTTCGGACTTGCCCGCCGGTTGCAGCAGGTACGCCTGCACCTCGACACCCGGTTCCACCTCGTAGCCGATCAACTGCCGCCGCACGCCCTCGGCCGAATCTTCCTCCAACACCCGCCAGCCAGCGG
>JAGFJK010000065.1 GCA_024102795.1 Pirellulaceae bacterium | reverse complement strand
GACGTGCCCTGGATCCACCGCTGGTAACACTGGCATAGAGGAGAGGCACCGGTACTTCTTCCCTCAGACGACGCTCCATCAAATAGCGTGATTGAACCACCATCAATTAGCGTGCGTGCTCTCACCTCCTATTATACAACGGCCGCCATTCCATCTGTTGGCGCGTGGGATTCCGGATATCGCCCTCGGCAATGGGATTGTTTGACTTATGGGAATAATCACGTGGCCATCATTACCACCAATCCCCGACAGACAAACAACTCGGATGGCACGACAACATTTTCGTTTACGGTCAGGGAGATGAACGCCGGGTGGGACGAAGTAGTCTCCAGCAGCAGCCGAACCTACAAGCTCGGCAAGCCGGATTCGACCGGCAAACGCAAGATCATAACCGGGATCGGTACGAACGCACGTTCGACCTGGGTCGCGACTGGTTACTATCGTTAGTGCCCAAACGCGGACTGGTCTGGGCCGGTAAGCATGACGCCTGTCAGCGCGGGCTCCGCTCCGGGCGACCGATGCCTATTTTCTTTCGGCGCTGACTCACCACCGGGACGTTGTCCGCTCACCTCAGTTTTGCGAACTGACTAGACCAAGCCCCGTTTCAAGACCCGGCGATGTTAGCGACGGATGATCGGACGAAAAGACCTTGAAGCATGTGTTGGTTGAGGGGTTGGCACTGTATAAGGATTGGTCACCGACAACCCGGTAGGACCAGCATCAAGGGATCGAGCGCCAGTCATAACTCGTGTGTCCTTGGATTGGCGTCCCCGACGCCTTGACTCGCTAAACGATAAAAGAAAGGAGCCAACAATCATGTTCTCGAAGAAGAAACGCAGACCAAGCCGTGCGAAGCGTCGTCTGCGATTCGAAGCCTTGGAAGACCGGCAGGTTCTGTCCGCAATGGTGACGATCGAAAACGTCGCTGGCATCGGCGCTGTGCTGAAAGTGCGGGGTGACGCCGGAGCCGTGGTGGCCAACGACATCATCTACGTGAATGTTCGTCAAAGCGGGGTGGAGGTCGTCGACGCAACCACCTCACGAACCACTCCGGTGCAGCACAGCCTGTTCAAAGAGATTCATGTGGCCGGAAACAATGGCAACGATTTCGTTCGAGTGTCGGTCGACAGTAATGTGCCGCAAGCGATTCTTGGCAAGCCGATCAAAGTCTGGGGCGGGAACGGGAACGATACCATTACGGTCGACGCCAGGGCGAATCTCGCCTCGCCGAGCAGCCCGTCGTGGTCGTCGGCCCCAGAGACAGCCATCGAGGTCAGCGGCGACGCCGGAACGGACCGAGTCAATGTCGAACAATGGATGCCCAAGTCGATGTGGGGTGTCGAGCAGGTCGCGATCGCCGACCGTGCCCTGCAAATGGCGCAGCAGGAACTCCGAACCTACAGCGCGGCGGCGTCCGGCTGGTATCACCTGAACGTCAGTCTGTTCAAACGCCTTCCAATCACCAGCGCGGTCGGCATGCGGAACCCCGAACTGTATCGCCGGGTGATCGAACAGTTCGACGTCCAGTTCAGCCATGCCAAACGTTATCGGCCCGACTCCCAGACCACCGTCGACACCCGCTGCAATATCTTCGCGGGTGACGTGATGCGGGCCATGAACGTCCCATTGCCCACCAAGTCGGGCGGTATCAACGACCTGACCAAGAATGCCAAGGACCTGAACTCATGGTTCAAGAGTAGCGCAGGTGCCAGCGCCGGCTGGCGCGAGATCGTGATCGACAGCGATGCCAAGATGGCGCAGCTCGTGAATCATTTGAAGGCGGGGAAGCCGGCGGTGGCCTCGCGGTCGGATCATATTGCGGTGCTTCGCCCCGACCAAGATACCGCACCCACGAAGGCCAATCTGCCGAATCTGTTAATCGCCCAGGCCGGAGCAGCCAACTACAACCGAGCTCGCATCAGCGATGTCTCCGGCTGGCGCCAGAACAACTATCAAGGAGTGCAATTCTTTGTCCACGATTGACGCCGACCGAGACGGCCAAACGGAGATAGAATACACTGAGTTGCTGCCAATTGACCTCCAATTGACCTCTGGGGTCGATTTGGCAGGCTGGTGAACTCCGGCAAAGTAGCCATCAGGCTTCGCGCGGCCTGCTAACGCGAGCTGGGGCAGCCTGGTGTTTTCCAGGCGAGGTCCGTTCCATGCCTTTCTGGCTCTCTCCCCGATATCGAGATCGCACAGCTATAGAGTTGAATTGGGTATGGAACTGGGGGTGATGAACCAATGGTCAGCTCAACTTCGCCGGGCCCCCTCTCACAACCCCTCTGGCCCCCTCCCCGGCTTCCGGGGAGGGGGCCAGAGGGATTTCCAGGGGGAGCGCTCGCCGGAGCCCAGGCTGTCCAAGTTTCGCTCGGTTATCACGCCAAGTACCCACGGCAAAGCAACTTAAAAGCTGCACGATCTCGAAGCCGGGGAGGGAGCCAGAAGTGATTTGTGGGGTGCGTGGCGATGCGGGCCTCATGAAGATCGCAACTTCAAAACGCGCACCCAGGGTCTGTCTGGAACAGCCCCCGTTTCAAGGAATAGACTATCCTGCGTTTGTACCGCCCCGTCCTGCCGACCCACATCAACTCGGAGAACTTCCCATGGACCTTGGCGCGTTTTCAGTCAGCCTGGCAGTCAAAGACCTGGAGGCCTCGCGCAGCTTCTACGAGAAACTGGGGTTCCAGGTCTTCGCGGGAGATGCCGCGCAGAACTGGCTGATCATGAAAAACGGCGATCATGTGATCGGACTGTTTCAAGGGATGTTCGAGCGGAACATTCTGACGTTCAACCCGGGCTGGGATCAAAATGCCCAGCCCCTGGGACAGTTCACCGACGTCCGCGAATTGCAGCGGCAGCTCAAGGCGCAAGGCGTGGCCTTGCAATCCGAAGTGGATGAAACGTCGAGCGGTCCGGGCCACTTTGTGGTCGTGGATCCGGATGGCAATCCGATCCTGGTGGACCAGCACGTGTAGGCCGCGGGACCGTGCGAAGCGTCGGGCTGTCGGCGAGCGGCCGCCAGGGCATCAAACATCACCTCGCGGCAGCAGGCCCGAAGCGATCACGGATAGAATTGCGTGGCCCGGCCCAGGACAACGGCTTCGTACCAGAGTTCCTTCTTCTTCTTCATGAACGTGCCGCGGCTGACGTGCCCGCTGACCTCGATGTTGGACTGGTAATAAAACGTCCATTCGTCGCGCACATCCTTGCGGCCAAAGACGAACGCCCCGATCGACGGCTTGAGTCCGCCCTTGCTGGTGGCCGTCTTCAGGCTGTCCAGCCGGTACTCCGATTCGGTCTGGAAGATCGCCTTGGCCGTCTTCAGGTTCTGGCGAGTGAACTGGGACAGGTAGTCCGCCTTGGTCACCCGGCCGACCAGACCTCCGCCCGGAGCCGGCAGGGTGCCGTCCATCGCGGCCTGAGCGGCCAGGTCGGCACGCGTCTCGGCGAAGTCGTGAATCGCCTGCTTGCCTTTGAGCGTGCAGGTGTCCTTGGCCCCGTTATAGGCGTTCTCGTAGATGTCGCCCGCGTTCGCATGGCAAACTCGCGGCGAGTTCCGCGGTCCGTCCACCTGCACGGTGCAACCGCACAGCGTCGAGGTAAAGAAGAAATCGGCTGCGTTGTTCAGCCGCATCTGCGTGGTTTCGTTACGGGCGTAGGGCAGCAGGAAGCACTTCGTCAAGTGCGATGTGCCCCCCGTGGGCAGGTCCGCGATCAGACAGTACACCTGGTTCCAGGACATCGTGTTCAGGCCCGAAATGCGCTCCATGGTAAACGTGAAAATCATGTTCGCCGCCGGATACTGCTGCACGGCCCCCACGGTCACCGGTTGAATCTTGGTGCACTTGACGTGCTTCGACGGGTCGCCGCCCTCCTGCACCAGGATCACATACCGCGAAGCGAAGTCCTGGGCCGCCAGGATGAAGTCACTTGTCAGGCTCATGGCCGATTCTCCTATCAGGGGGTCCCCTTCGAGCGGTTCGCCACCGTTGCTGAGGGTGAATTGTAGCGAGTCCCCGGCGGTTTTTGTTGAGGACCATTGACCTCTGGGGTCGATTTGGCAGGCGGGGTAGGCTACCGTCTGTTCGCCGCTGGCGTGGCACAACACGCCTGGTGGAACATCGGCGGCGCTTAAGAGATTGCGAAATCAACGGCACGCCCGGAATCACGGGCTGGAAGCCCATGCTACTCGCCCGTTTGAAGGAGGAAGTCCCGTGAACGGCTACACCAATGACCAATGACCAATGACCAATGACAACTTCCCTAGAACGGCAGTACGCCGCGGGGGACCAGTTGGCGGAAGCGGTCGAGCAGCGAGGGAGCGGTGTCACTGTCGGCGGGAGGTGGGGCGGCGTCCGGGACGGGCGTGACGGCCGGACGCGCGGCAACCGCCGGTTCGGGCAGAGGCACGTGGTAGCTCAGATAGCGCGCCCAGTAGCTGTCCAGAAACTTCTGGCAATCGCGCAGTTGACCCTCGTCCAGTTGCAGGTCGGCCAGCGCGACGTTCTTGAGCAGTTCGTCCCGCTCGGTCTTGTCGAACCACAGGTCGAACAGCCGCACTTCGTCGATCCACACCTCGCCCGGCCCCATCAGGTCGAAGCCGACCCGCAGGTCGCTCAGTCCGGTCAGCGGCAGGTTGTCGACGACAAACTGGTACTCGGCCCACCGCTCGCGCACCTGAGCCTGGGGGTTTTCGGCTCCGACGTTGGCGAAACGATAATAGGTCTCGCCTCCCAGCCGGCCCTCGACGGCCAGCCGCAGCGGCGGTTGCCGCTGTTGGTCGCTGGTCCGCAGCCAGACCGAAACCCTCAGCCGCCCGGTCTCCGGCACGGCAATCGGTTCGCTCCGCACCCAGGCCTCCGACGTCGCCGAGGGAGCCAGGTGGACGCGCAGCGAACGCCGACCCGCGAACGGCTGCTGCGCGTTCGGCGCGACCTCGATCCCCGGCCCGGTGGCGTGCAACCATCCCGGCAGCGGTTCGGCCGGCCCTTCCAGTTCAAAGCCGTCGTTCGTCAGCGGTCTCATGGCGCGCGGCGCGGTGACCGACTTGATCCGGTCCCGCAACCCGGTAATTTCCTCTCGCAGACGGACCGGCAGCTCGGACGGCGCCACCGCCCGCCACTGCAGAACCTGCACGTTGGCAGCCGAAAAAACACCTGCCACCAGGTCGTACGGGCGAAGCTTCACGGTCCAGCGGCCGCTGGTCCCCTGCTGTTCGAAGCGGGACGTGTCGCCGGCGGCCAGCAGGTCCAGGCGGCAACCGGGCGGCGCGGCCACCGCCAGTTCGGCCGTCACCGGCCAAGGCGCGTCGTGAACCACGTACACGTACGTCTGGCCGCCCCGCACGAGCCGCCGCACCACGAGAGACTGGCTGTCGGCCGCCGACTGGCCGTTGGCTGCCCCGCGATCGTTCGCTCCAGGACGCTGGTTCACCACGGTTTCAAACGGAGCCGCCGGCAACTGGCGGTAAGCCTCCAGGATCGACGACACCTCCTGTTCCTGACCCAGCGGCAGCATCCAGCCGCCGTCCAGGATCAGTTGGGCATCGAGTTGAGCCAGACTGTGGACGAATCGCCGGCGAGCCTGGTCGCCGGCCGGCGCGAAGTGAGTGACCAGGTAGCTGTAGGTGTTCTCGGTTCCGTAGGGGCTCTTCTCGTCAAACGACGCCAGGCGAAGCGGCTGCGACTCATGAAACAGCAGGCTGCCCGGTTCCGCGAAACGGCCAAACAGCTCGTCCAACTGAACGCTTTGGGCCACTTCCAGGTTGATCGCCTGTTCGGGCAGCGCCGACGGCGGCGCGATCCGCTGCGGGCGAAGAAAGATCAGCCCCGGACGCTGCTGGTACAACTCCGGATCCAGACCAAACTGCAACAGCACCCCTCGGGCGTCCGGCTTGCCGGTGATGTTTGGCAGCAGGGCCTGCTGAGCGTGCTGGCTGGTCAGCACGTCGGCCGACGCCAGGTACAGCCGGGCCGCCGGCCGCCGGCGAAGCATGTCCTCAAGTATCTGCTGGTGCAACCGGGCCAGCCCCTCGCTCCGCCACTGCTGCCATTGGCTTCGGCCGGTCGTCCGCAGATACTCGGCCCGCTGAGCGAACCGGCCCGGACCGCTGCCCGGCACATCCACTTTCCGCTGCTGTTCGAAGCGGGCGATGGTCTGGTCGTCCAGTCCCCACAGGAGGCCGGGAAACTGGGTATAGGTCTCCGGTCCCAGTTGCAGGGCGATTCCTCCGAACGAAGGGTGATGGGCATAGCGGGCCACCAGTTCGTCGACCACTCGCCGCATCGCCTGCTGCACTCGCTCGTCCAGCGGGTTGTAATACGGCGCTTGCCCGGCTCGCGTGCCATGGCGCTGGACCCAGGTGCGCCCTTCCTCGTCGATCAGCTCCCAACCGGCCTGGCCATCCGCCGGTTCCCGCCGCAGTCGCTCCAGCTCCGGCAGCCGCCCGCTGAAATGAAGGGCCGGCACCAGCGTCAGGCCCTCGCGGTCGAACATCCGGAACAACATTTCCAGGGCGTCCTTGGGCAGAGGATCCTGGCCCGATCCGAGAAAGATCCCGGTGTCGTATTTGGGCGTTGGTTCC
The DNA here is from genome assembly GCA_024102795.1 of Pirellulaceae bacterium. Taxonomy (GTDB): domain Bacteria; phylum Planctomycetota; class Planctomycetia; order Pirellulales; family Pirellulaceae; genus JAGFJK01. Next base: position 8,220 of record JAGFJK010000065.1, on the reverse strand, counting down.
AACACGCGGCTGGGGTACAGCGTGCCGCCCTCGCAATACACCGACACCACGGCCGACTGGTAGCCGACGTGCCGCAGGTATTCCATCAGACGCCGGCCGCCTTGGTAGAAGGTTTGCCAGTCGTCCAGCGTTTGACCGGACTGTTCGTCGAGAACTTCGGCGGCCGAAAAGTTTTCCGGAAACAGCGGCTTGTCAAAGTAGGCCACCAACTGCCGCAACCGCTCGCCGCTCGCCGAGAGCGCGGCCGGGCCGGCAGTCGAGCCGGCAACCGGACCAACGGTTGAGCCGGCGGTCGCACCGGCGGCCGGCAGGGCTTCCGGGCCCGCCAGCAGCCGGATCGCTCCGAACACGGCCGGCCGCGACGAGTGGCGGTTGGTCAGCAGCAGCAAGGGCGTGCGGGTCCGCGGCCAGAAAATCAGGCGGTGCTCGTGCGTCGAGTCGCCGGCGTCCGCGCTATCCTCCACCGCCACGCCGCTATCTAAACCGATCGGCAGCACCTTGCCGGCGGCGTCCGGTTCCACAATGCTGATACCCAGCGACTGCGGACCTTGCCGCGGATACTCCACCACCACCACGTGCGGCTGCCCAACCCGGTCGATCGGCAGCGGATACGCTTGCCAGCCGTTGACGGATAGTTCCATCATCGGGCGGCCGTTCCACTGGGTTTGTCGCACCAGTCCATTGTGGATCGGCCCCTGCGAAAAACCCGGCAGCAGATTGGGAATCCGCGTCATCCGCTCCCACCAGTTGCCGCTGGAAGCGTCAATCTCGGCAATCTGCCGCCAATCGCCTGTCGTAGCGCTCGGCGGCTGCTGGCCGATCACCACCAGTTGAACTTTGCGTTCCAGGATCGACCGCAGCCGGCCGAAGGGCGTGGTCAGCCGCCGCTGCACAAGTCCAATCACCAGGTCGTACACGCCCTCCTCGGCCGGCAGGTCCAGCGTGAGCGGGCCCAGCGGCTCGAACCCGGCGCCATTGGTCCGCAAATCGTGCTGCGCCGTCCAAACCTCGTTGCCCGTCGATCGATGTACCAGGCCGAGCCGGCAGCGGTTCGCGGCCGATTGGCCACCCAGTTCGTGAGGCTGAACGTGGAACACCAGTTGCTCGCCAGGTGAAAACACCAAGTTGTCCCGTTGATCCAGCGTGACCCGCAACTTGTCGCCCGGCTGCCGCCGGATCAGCAACCGGTTCTCCTGGTCGTCCAACGGCTCCTTGCGAAACTGGTCGATCAGTTCGCTCAGCGGCATCTCGAAGGTCCGCCGCTGCTGCTCCTCGCCTTGCGGCGTCAACTCGACCAGCAACCTGGCCGTGCGCGGAGCCACGACCCGCAAGTCGATGCCGTCGTAGGCCCTCGGACCCGGCTGATCGATACTCACCAGGCGCGCCGCCGGACGCATCGAGCCGGGTTCGTCGGCCTCCAGCCCCAATAGCCGAAACTCGCTGAATCCTCCTTGGTCCAGCCGGATACTGCCCGACCACCGCCGGCTGGCGCCGCTGCCCCACACAATCCGCAGCCTCAAGTCCAACCAGTCGGGACCCGGCAGCAGCGGACCGGCAAAAGTCGATCCCACCGACATGGGACCGGACTGATTAGTCCCCGCACCCGTCAATGTCGGCGACGGAGGGGCCGGAGACAGAGGGGCCGACGACTGAGGGGCCGACGACGTAGGGGCCGCCAACGTGGGACTGGAGGCATCCCGGCCAGGTCCCGGCACGGCGGGAGCGGTCGGGGGAGTCGCCGCCGAGCGTCGAAGCGGTCCGCGAAAGATGCGATCGGCCCAGGACTTCGGATTCTGAGCGTGAACGGAGGTGCTGAGCGGTGCGCCGAGCAGCGCGCAGCCGATGACAGCCAGCAGCCAGACCGTCAGCCAGCCGCCAGCAGTTTGCTGTAATCGCCCGCGCGAGGCCTGGCGGCCGGCGGGCCAGCTCGACGGACTTCCTTGTCCGATCATTCTCGGCCCAACAGACTGGGATGGCCGCACCGGCGGCCGAGGTTCAATCAGGTCGCGGATTATAAGCAGGCGGTGAATCGGGAAGCCACCCCGATTTGAAGCATTCAGCCGGCGGGACTGCCAGACGACGTAACTCATTGGCCGTCTGAGTTTTAGCTGCTAAAACCGCAGAGAACTCCGGGGAGCCTGACAGAGAAAGCGACGAGGGCACGAGTTACATCTCGCTCCGAACCAGCTCGTCGGGAAGCGGCGCAAGCTGGTCAGGCTGTCCCAACTGGGCAGCCCGCGCGAACTGGTCTAACTGAACCAGCATCTGCTCGACAATCGCCGGGCAGCGACTGGCCACTTCGTTCACCTCCCAGCGGTCGTCCGGTTTGACGAACAGCTCGGGCGCGGCGTCTTCCGGCACTCGCAGGTACCAGGCTGGAGTACGGATCGAGCGCTGTCGGGGCCCGCGGCTGCAGGCCGGCCGGGGTTGAAAATCCGGTCGAGCGTCATGGAGCGAGAACAAGTCCCTCCCCCAGAGTGGAACGGTACCGGCTGGCAGTTGGAACCAGCCGGCGAGCGTGGCGTGCAAGTCGGTCGGCTGAACGGGTGGTGCGATCCGCCAGGATGCGCGCGCCTGCTCCGGGTGTCTCAGAAGGCACGGCACCTGCAGCAGTTCGGCGTACAGTGCCTCGTCGCATGGCCCGATTCGCCCGTGCTCGCCCAGAGGACACCCCCTGGCAGAAGTGACCGCCAGGAGTGTTGAGGAGGCCCAGGCACTGCTGGCCAGGGCGTCGAGCAGCGCGTCCAGGCAGGCGTCCAGCACCGCGACCTGGCCGGCATAGGCATGGCTGACCCGCAGCGTTTCGTCGGGGTCCCAGGGCGGAGTGAGCAACTTCTGCGGCGGGACGACGAATTCGCCCGGCAGCGGATCATCCTCGTCGGCGAACTGGTTACGCAGTTCCAGCGGAGCGTCCCAGGGACCCGCCAACCCGCGCAGGTGGATCCAGACCAGCCTGCCATCGGGCTGGTCGTCAAGGCAGTCCAGGGCGGCCGAGACACCGCGAGCCAACTCGGTCTGTTCGATCCGCTCGGCCGCCCGTTCAACCCCGGCGGTGGGCATCAGGCGGACTTCGGCGAACTGTCTGGCCGGCGGCAACTCGACCAGCGCCGGCTCGTCGGTCAGCAGCAAGCTGCGCACGCCCTGCCGTCCCAGGAAAGAGGGCAAGATCCGGGCGTCCATCCAGCTCGGCGATTCCGGCAGTCGGTTCTCGCCCGGCGGCAAACTCAGGGCGTGTTGTCCGAGCCAGTAGGCGCCGTAGACGCTGGGCAGGTCGGGGGCGTCGACCAGCATCTGCTCGCACAGCAGCGACTGGCTGGCCAGGCGGTTCCAGCCGGGGGTTTCAACCCACGTGTTGCCATACGGACCCAGGCAGCTTGTGCCCAGTCGGTCCACCACCAACACGATCGCGTTGCGGGTACTCAAGTTTGCGCGACTCTGGGACGTGGGGGGTTGGCGTGTCGGAGCTGGGGGTCCCATTGTTACCCCATTGTTATCGTGACCTGGAACGAGTGCCAATAGCCCGTTCCCAGCCCTCGCCAAAGTAGCCATCACGCTCCGCGTGATGAGCCTTCCGGCCGCCGTCTGAACTCTCCGCCGCAGCCCGCGCCTAGCCGGAATTGCGGGGTGGCACAGGTCCGGGCGCTCCTCCACGACCGATGGTGACTCCTTGCGACAGGATACGTTGAGTCTGCAAGGGCTCATCACGCGGAGCGTGATGACTACTTTGCCGGAGCTCGCCATCCTGCCAAATCGACCCCAGAGGTCAATTGTGAGGTCAATTGTCCACAATGGTCCATGGTTGACCGCTCTAGATCCGCAGGCCCCTCCCCAGCCCTCCCCGGAAGCCGGGGAGGGGGCCAGAGGGGGTTTGGTGGTTTACGAGGCCACTTAGCTCCAACATGGGTACGGGGCATAAGTGTGCCTGACCGACGAACCCCAATACTTCGACCAAGACCTCCCTGTTTTTGGCAGTCCACGCTCCGCGTGATGAACCTTCCGACCGCGGTTTGAAACCGCTGCCGAGGACCAGTGCCCAGCCGGCCTTGTCGCTCTGGGTCTGTTGGCCGGCGGCCTGGCGCGATACGCTGTTGGCCAGTCCGCCCGCTGAGTGCACGGTGTTCGTCTGGGGGTGGATTGTGCTTTTGAGAGAACGTTTGGCAGCCCTTGACACACAGCACGCCTCTTGGCCCTGGCCCGCGGCGCCCTGGGAGGCCGGGCCCTCGCCCGCCAGCTTTGCGCGTCACTGCCAACCTGCTGTCGCTGGTGGCGCGGCTGATGAGCGGTTCGAGTGTCCGCTGGATCGACTGCAAGCCGGACACCCGGCAGCGCGTATATTTCGCCAACCACACCAGCCACCTGGACGCCCTGGTCTTGTGGTCGTCGTTGCCCAAGCCGGTGCGCAACGTCACTCGGCCGGTGGCGGCCAAGGACTACTGGTCGCGCGGCCTGTTGCGGCCGTACATGGCTCGAGCGTTCAACGCGCTGTTGATCGACCGGCGGGAGATCAAGGTGCACCAGAGTCCGGTGGAGTTGATGTTGCGTGAGATTGGCGAGGACTATTCGCTGATCGTGTTTCCGGAAGGCCGGCGGAACACCGAGGAAGAGATGCTGGAGTTCAAGAGCGGGCTGTACTATCTGGCCAAGAAGCGGGCCGATCTGGAACTGGTGCCGGTGTATATCGACAACCTGAACCGCGTGCTGCCGCGGGGCGAGTTCCTGCCGGTGCCGCTGTTGAGTTGCATCACGTTTGGCGCTCCGATCCAACTGGAAACGGGCGAACCCAAGTCGGACTTCCTGCGGCGGGCTCGAGAAGCCGTGCAGCGCCTGAAGGACCTGTAAGCCTATGGCCGGCTCACTCGGCTCCCACCCACTCTCCGGAGCGTCCCTGCTGTCGATGTGGCAGCATCTTGGCGGGCTGGGCAGCCGCCTGGACATCCCCACCAACATTCTGCTGGGCACCGTGCTGCTGGTGCTGGGAGTGGCCTACCTGGTGGGCCGATTCCTGCGGAAGCAGCCCGAAGGCACGGTGAATCCGGCCGTGGCCCGCAAGTTTGTCCTGCGCGTGCGTGCCTGGTGGACGATGTGCGCGATCCTAGTGGCGGGCTTTCTGATGGGCCAGATCGCCACCGTGGTGCTATTCGGCCTGGTCTCGTTCTGGGCGCTGCGCGAGTTCGTGACGATGACGCCCACTCGCCGCGGCGATCACCGCACGCTGTTCTGGACGTTCTTCCTGTTCACGCCCCTGCAGTACGTGCTGATCGCCCTGGGAACGCAGTACTACGGCCTGTACAGCATCATGATTCCGGTCTATGCCTCGCTGTTCATCCCGGCCCGGATCGCCCTGTCGGGAGATCACAAGCGGTTCCTGGAGCGTTCGGCCAAGATCCAGGCCGGGCTGCTGATCTGCGTCTACTCGTTGAGCTACGCGCCGGCCCTGCTGCAGTTGGATCTGCGGACGCTGGACGGCCTGCAGGGGACCTGGCGTCCCTGGACGGGCAGCAACTTCGGCCTGCTGTTCTACTTCGTCCTGGTCACTCAGTTGGGAGATGTGTTCCAGTACGCCTGGGGCCTGCTGCTGGGACGGACGGTGATCGCCCCCTCGATCAACGCCAACAAGACCTGGGAAGGCTTCTTCGGCGGCGTGGCCACCACCACGCTGATCGGGGCGCTGCTGTACTGGGTCACTCCGTTTCAGATCTGGCAATCGGCCTGCATGGCCATGACGATCGCCATCATGGGGTTCGCGGGCAACATCACCATGTCGGCGATCAAACGGGATCGGGGGGTGCAGGACTACGGCACGCTGGTCCAGGGGCACGCCGGCGTGCTGGACCGCATCGACTCGGTCTGCTTCGCCGCGCCGGTTTTCTTTCATCTCACGCGGTACTTCTTCTCGACGCTGAATTGATCCCCTGGTGGAGCGATTGTCCCCAATCGCTCTTTGGTGGAGCGATTGTCCCCAATCGCTCTTTGGTGGAGCGATTGTCCCCAATCGCTCTTTGGTGGAGCGATTGTCCTCAATCGCTCTTTGGTGGAGCGATTGTCCTCAATCGCTCGGCCGGCCACCGGCCGGCCGCCGGACCCGATTGGGGACAATCGGGCTACAATTGCACGATCGTGCTCAATCGCTCGGCCGGCCGCCGGCCGCCGGACCCGATTGAGGACAATCGGGCTACAATTGAATGATTGTCCCCAGTCGCCCTGCTTTTTTCTGTAATCTTTTCCTGCCAGCCGCCATTTCTCCTGTGTCAGGGGTATCCAACGCACAGCATCGGCAGGAGAAATCGGATGAACAAGTGGAACATGTGGCAGGCGCGGGGCCGGGAACAGCAGAGAAGGCGGCAGCGGGGTCAGCGGAGCGGACTGCGGTTGGAATCGCTGGAATCGCGGGTTTTGATGGCGACTGACACGCTGCCCGTGCTGATGGTGATCGCCGACCAGCAGGACTTCTATTACCGCGAGTACGGCGACACGCGGCAGTCGATCGAGGCGGCCGGCCTGGACGTGGTGGTCGCGGCCACCAGCCACGCCCCTTCGACGCCACATTACAACACGGGGGAGGGATCCGACGGCGGCGTGGTGGTTCCCGACGTGGCGCTGGCCGACGTGAACTCCGAGGACTACTCGGCCATCGTGTTCGTCGGCGGCTGGGGTTCGTCGATGTACCAGTACAGTTTTCCGGGCGACTATTCGAACGACCGCTACGATGGCGACCTGGCCACGAAGCAGGTGGTCAACGATCTGATCAACGAGTTTATGGCCGAGGACAAGCATGTGGCGGCCATCTGCCACGGCGTGACGGTGCTGGCCTGGGCACGAGTGGACGGCGTCAGTCCGCTGGCGGGCCGCGAGGTGTCGGTGCCATACATCGGTTCGCCCCCGGTCTTCTACAACAACACCTGGTACAGCTATTACCAGTTGGGACAGTACGAGCAGGTGGTGGACAACGGCGGGCTGGCGAACACGTTCAGCGGGCAATACGGCGACCCCACGACCGTGGCTGACGACGTGGTGGTCGACGGCCGGATCATCACGGCCGAGAACTACGACTCGGCCCTGCACTTTGGCGAGGTGATCGCGGCCGAGGTGCTGGCGGCGGCCAGCGGCGGCGACGAGTCGGGCTCGGACGACCAGCCGGCGGAAGACGAAGATCCGGCCCCGGAGGATGAACCGCCCGCCGATCCGGCGCCGGAACCAGGCACGGCCATCCTGTCGGGCAGCAACATCCTGGTCCAGGGCACGCCAGCCGGCGACACGATCTATCTGTGGAGCGGGGCGGCGGACAACCAGGTGTTCGCCTGGATCAACGGCCAGATGTTCGGTCCGTGGGCGCTGGCCGATGGCGGCCAGGTGATCGTGCACGGCGACGAGGGGAACGACCAGATCTACGCGACCGACATGCGGGTGGGCGTCACGATCTTCGGCGAGGGCGGCCACGACCAGATCACCGGCGGTTCGGCCGACGACCTGCTGGACGGCGGCGAGGGTTGGGATCGCATCTGGGGCGGAGCCGGCAACGACGTGCTGCTAGGCGGCGCGGGAAACGACTGGCTGCTGGGCCGGGAGGGGAACGACGTGCTGCTGGGCGGCGACGGCGACGACTACCTGGACGGCGCCCTGGGCGACGACGTGATGGTGGGCGGCTGGGGCCAGGATTGGCTCTCGGGCGGCACGGGCCAGGACCTGCTGATCGGCGGCACGACCGACTACGACGACGATCTGGCCGCGCTCGACGCGATCCACTCGGCCTGGACTGCCAACCAGGACTTGCCGGCTCGTGTCGCCTTGCTGACCAGTGGCCTGTCCAACGGCGTGCGGCTGGTGGCGGGCCAGACGGTTCACGGCGACTCGGCCGCGGACAAGCTGGACAGCGGGGCGGCGGCGGACTTGGTGTTCGCCGGGCTGGAAGACCGGCGCTGCCTGTACGAACTGGACGACGTGCTGGTCGGTGGCGCGTAGGCTCGAAGCGGCCTGGCTTCGACACGGACCGTTGCGGCACGAAGCAGACCGCAGCCGGCGGGTGAAAACAAGCTCGCGGTACGCTAGACTCAGGTCTCGCGTCCCGCAACCGGGGCGGCGGGCGATTTATGGATCGCCCGCCGCCGTCGTTTCTTGGCTGAGGAACCTGTCATGTTTGCGCGCCCGCGTCTTTGCTGGTTGCTGCTGCTTTCCCTGGGAATTTCCGCCGGCACGCTGGCGGCGCCGGCAGCAGGCCAGGAG
>JAGFJK010000519.1 GCA_024102795.1 Pirellulaceae bacterium | reverse complement strand
TACGTGCTCGCGGTCCGTGCCTGGAGTCCAGACGCGGGCTCTTCCGATCTCGCCGCCCGCTTCCTGGCCGTGCATCGCTCGGTCGAACTCGCATCGCCGTCCGCCGCCGTCGCGCCGGAGCGCCCCGCGAAGGCCGGGTTGGAACCGACGCCCGACGCCCTGAAGGCGGCCGCGGCGCCCTCAGCCGTCCCGCAAGCGCTGAGGCGAACCGTCACCTGGGGAGACACGGTCGAGTTTCCCGCCGTCCGCATCTCAAGGCCGCGGTCTGCCGACGCGGAACCCCTGCCCAGCGTCCAGCCGGCGCCCGTGCGCCAGCCCGGTCCCAAGCCCCGCTGATCGAACGCCGCCAGGCGGTGGGCCTGCCGATTGTTCGGGCGCTCCCACACTTTCTGCTTGTCGAATTTCCCCCTCTGGAAAATCGCGTGAACCATTTCACCGTCAGTTCCGCGCCGCTGCGGGCGAACGTCCGGCCGGCCAGCCGCGGGCTGAATGCGTTTACCGTGGACGTGGAAGACTACTTTCAGGTGACCTCGTTCGAACGGCAGATCGACCGCGCGGACTGGGATCAGTTTCCGAGCCGCGTGGCGCCGCCGACTCGGCAGTTGCTGGAACTGCTGGCCCGCCACGAGACGCGCGGCACGTTCTATGTCCTGGGCTGGGTGGCCGAGCGTCATCCGGAACTGGTCCGCGAAATTGCCGCCGCCGGACACGAGATCGGCTCGCACAGCTACTGGCACCGTCTGGTGTATGGACTGACGCCCGACGAATTCCGCGAGGATCTGCGGCGTTCCCGCGACGTCCTGCAACAGATCACGGGCCAGCCGGTAGTGACGTATCGGGCACCCACGTTTTCGATCACGCGGCGCTCGCTGTGGGCGCTGGAGATTCTGGTCGAGGAAGGCTTCACGGTCGATTCCAGCATTTTCCCGGTGTTCCACGACCGCTACGGAATTGCCGGAGCGCCGCGGGGCATTTATCGCATTCAAACGCCGGCCGGACCGCTGTGGCAGTTCCCGCCGACCGTGGTCCGGCTGGCTCGGCAGAACTTTCCCGTGGCGGGCGGCGGCTACTTTCGCCTGTATCCGTACCGTTTCACGCGGTACTGCCTGGCTCGCCGGCAGCACGAACCGTTCATGTTCTACACGCATCCCTGGGAAATCGACGCCGGGCAGCCCCGGCTGGTAGCCGGGTCCCGGCTTTCGCGGTTCCGGCACTATGTGCATCTGGACCGCACGCTCGACAAGCTCGAACGGCTGGTGCGCGGCTTTGCGTTCGGCGCCGTCGAGGACGTGCTGGTGGAGCGGGGCGAGTCCGCTCCCGTTTATCGGATCCGGCAGGGGGAGCTGGTTCATGCCTGAGCTGCTCCAAGACCTGGCCGAATTCGCCCGGCGCGGACTGAAGTACTATCGCATTTTCTGCTGGGCTCCTGGGCAGCAGCGGCGGTTCTTCCAGTACCCCCTGGAACGCCAACTGGCCGCCCAACAGCAACCGCTGCTGGCACTGATCCGCCATGCGGCCCGGAACGCGCCGTTTTACCGCGATACCTACGCGGCCTTGGGTCTGGACGCGCGGCGGTTGCAGTCGCTGGAAGATGTCCGCCGGTTGCCCCTGACGACCAAGGATGATCTGCGGCGCAACTTTCCGGACCGGCTGGTGGTGGACGCGGGTCGCGCGCACCCGTCCGAATTCGGCCGCTCCAGCGGTTCGACCGGTGAGGCGGTGCAGTTTCTGCGGCAAAATAGTTGGAAAAAGTCGTCGTACTTCAGCCTGCTCTCCTTCCGCCAGGGGCTGCTCAGTCCGCGTACCGCCTTTCTGATGTCGCCCCAGTGTTCGGCCACCAGTTGTTCGATCACCGACCAGCGGGAAACGTTGGAAGACCGGGTGCGCGAGGTGCTGGTCTGGTCGCGGTTGAACTCGTATTTTCACTTGCCCAGCAGCCTGGACATCTTTCGCGAGACGGAGGGCTACTTCGAGCGACTGCTACGACAGTTGCGGCAGCGACGGACGGAACTGATTGTCGGAGCGCCCAACTACTGGGGGCAACTGGCCCGCTACCTGCTGGCGACGGGCCGGCGGCTGCCGGTTCGGGCCGCCGTCTGCTATTCGGAACTGTTGCTGGCGTCGGTTCGCCAGGAGATCAGCCAGGCGTTCGAATGTCCGGTGTACAACCATTACGGCGCCGGCGAGACGCCCGGACTGGCCGATGAATGCGCCGCCGGCCGGTGGCACTTGCGTGTAGACGTCAACTATCTGGAGATCGTGGACGAGCTGGGGCAGAGCTGCCAGCCCGGCCAGTTGGGGCGGCTGCTGGTTACGCCGTTGGACAATTACCGGATGCCGCTGATCCGCTACGAAGTGGGCGATCTGGCGACGCTGGCCAGCGGTCCCTGCCCTTGCGGTCGACAGAACCCGGCGCTGCAGCGGATCGAGGGGCGGACGAGCGACGCCTGGCGGGGCGCTGCCGGACAGTGGATCGCGCCCGCCGCCGTGGGCGACGCGGCCTGCCGCGCCGGACTGCGGGGCCGCTACCGCGTGATCCAACAGGGGCTGGATGCGGTTGATCTGGGGTGGGTCGCCGGCGACCCCCCGGCCGCGGCCGCCCCCGTCGCCGAGCGACT
>JAGFJK010000482.1 GCA_024102795.1 Pirellulaceae bacterium | reverse complement strand
ATATCGCCGCACGCCTGGTCCGCTCGATCCAGGTTGCGGGACGCCACCCGCACGCTGGCGCCTCGACCGGCCAGCAATCGCGCCGCACGTCGCCCCACGGGCCCGGTCCCGGCCAGAATCAGCACCTCGGCACCCGCCAGGTCGAGATGCCGAGCGACCGCCAGCACGGCGGCCGCGGCCGTCGTGTTCGCGCCGTTGGCGTCCAGCATGACCGACACGCGCAGGGGACCGAAGAACGACCCGGTGACTCGCCGCAGCAGTTCCTCGCCGGCCGCGACGTCCGCCCCGCCGATGAACACGGCCGTACTGTGCAGATCGGCCGGACCGCGAGTGAACATGGCGCCGTGCACCAGTCCCTGCACGTCTTCTGGCCGGACCTGCGAGTATTGCAGCAGATGCTGCACTTCGGCATCCACAGCCACGACCGCGTCGAATACGCTGGCATGGCGGTCCGGATCCAACTGCAGCAGAATGCGGGGTTTGCCCACGGGCCAGCCCTGTTGAAAAAAAATCGCCCACGATTGGCGCCGAAGGCCGAATCGCGGGCGATCCTGCTAGAAGCCCTTGAACGGATGCTCGGCCGAGTCCTTCTTGGACACCATCTCATCGGCCGACGGCGAGTTGCTCATGGCGTTGATGATGGCCTGCTTCGTGGCCGCGTGGTTGTACTCGTAGATCTTCCGGTCGTCCTCGGCGGCCGGGTGGATGAACACGCCGCAGACGATCACCAGATCCTCGCACTGGTCCTTGGGAATCACGCCCTCGGCGACGCAGTCGGCAACGGCCTTGGCCACGGCAGCCTGGGCGGGTCCGAACATCTGGACCGCCTGCTTCATGCCCTTGATCGTGACCTTGGTGATCATCACGGTGGCCGGCTTGACGGCCAGGTTGGGCGTGAGCACGGCCAGCAGGTTGGTGTGGCCTTCGCTTTGACGAGCCAGGGCGTTGGCGAAGGCCACGCCCACCGGTCCGGACTTGCTGCCGATCAGCAGGTCAATGTGGGCAATTTCGTTGCCGTCACCCGTCAAGGCTTCTCCGATGTACATCGACATGCGCGCGTCTCCGTAATACAAATGATTCGCTCCCATTTGACAAGCCGCAAGGCTAACAAACCTGCCGCCGAATGCAACCACCCGCCACGCCGAATGCCGCTTGCCCGACGACCGGCTGGAACGCCCGCAACGGCCTGCCGGCATCGCGACCGCGGTTGCTGCTGTTGGGAGCCAGCGTGCGCGCCGCCGCACAATCGGCCTGGCGAGCCGGCTATCAGCCACTGGCCGCCGACCTGTTTGCCGACGCCGACTTGAGGCGTTTGACGGCGGCCCGCCCCGCGACGCCCTACCCGGCCGGTTTGCTGGCCGCCAGCCGCCGGTTGCCCGACGCGCCCTGGATGTACACCGGCGCTCTGGAAAACCACCCCGAGATACTGGAAACGCTGGCCGGCGAGCGGCCGTTGTGGGGCATTCCGGCCGCCACCGTTCGCCAGTTGCGGAACCCGTGGGTGTTGTCCGAGGCGGTGGCCGGATCGGGCTGGCAAGTGCCCCGCTTGTGCCGCACGCTGGACGATCGCCCCGCGGCCGGTCCGACCACGTGCCCGCCGCTTCGCTGGCTGCGGAAGCCTTTTCGATCGGCCGGCGGCAGCCGGATTACGTGGGCCGGAGACCGCCAGCCGGACCGAGGCGACTATTACTACCAGCAGTTCGAGCCGGGGCTATGTTGCAGCGCCGTATTTGTTGCCGACCGAGGCACGGCCCACTGCCTGGGAATCTCCCGGCAACTGACCGGATGCGCCTGGTTGGGCGGACAAGGCTTCCAATATTGCGGCAACCTGGGCCCCTGGCCGGCCAGTGACGAACTGCTGGCCGCAGTGCGGGATTTGGGGCGACGGCTTTGCGGGCAGTTTGACTTGCGCGGATTGTTCGGCGCGGACTTGATCCTGGGAGCCGATGCACTGTACTGCCTGGAAGTGAATCCGCGTTACACGGCGTCGGTCGAGGTATTGGAGCGGGCCGCTCCCTGGCAGGCGATTGGGCTGCACGCCTTGGCCTGCCAGCAACTCGCGTTGCCTCAAGTCCCGGTCCACACACCCGCCGCCGTGTACGGCAAGGGCATCCTGTACGCTCGCCGCCCAGCCGCCATCGGCTCGGCCTTCGTCCGCTGGGCGGAGCGCTGGAATGCTTCCCGCGGTTGGCCGCGAATTGCCGACATTCCGTTGGCCGGGCAGCGGATTCACCCGGGCCGGCCGATCACGACGTTACTGGTGCAAGGCGGCGATCCATCCGAGGCCGCCGGCAGGTTGCGGCGTTTCGCGCGGCTGGTCCAGCGTCTGGTGGCGAACTGAGCTTGTACTGCCCCGGCGTTCGCCCGTTCAGCGCTGCCGCGCGCGGCGCCGGCTGGCCAGCATGTCGGCTTCCAGTTGCTGCCGGCTGGGTTTCCAGTCGCGACCGGCCAGTTGGGCCTCGCCCGTCTCGCAATCCGCCAGCCGTCGGATCGAGTTCAGGCAGTCGAGCATCAGCCGCTGCACGACTTCCTTATCCGGTTCCTGATCGTACCAGGCGGACAGATCCAACGGCTCGCCAATCCGCAGCCGGACCCTGGCCGGCATGAAGAACGGACTCCAGGGAACGCGATCGTACGGCGAACCTTCGATGTAGCAGGGTATGATCGGCACCCGGGCCCGCAGCGCGATCAGGACGGCCCCCGGGCGGCCGGGCAACATGAACCGTTCGGTCATGTTGATCCGACCTTCGGGAAAAACGCCCACGATGCCGCCCTCGGCCGCCAGCCGGATGCAGGTCCGCGTGGCTCGCGTGTCAATCCCGCCGCGGCCGACCGGGATCGCCTCGCAGATCCCCAGCAGGAACCAGGCGAAGGCCGGATGCTCGCAGTATTCGCGGGCGACCATCCAGTGGGTCGGCCGATCGGCGATCGTTTGAATGAAGAACGGATCGACGCTGCTGCGATGATTGCAGATCACCACGGCGCCGCCGGCGGCCGCGCCGGGCAACTGGCGGCTTCCGCTGGCACGCCACAACAGGCGGGCCAGCAGCGTCGCCAGGAACAGGAACAGCAGTTGGCAAGGCGAGTAGCGGCTGCGCCGGGCGTGGGCCAGCAGCGCCAGGCAGGGAGCAAGTCCAACCAGCAGCAGGAAGATCACCGCCGCCAGTTCCCTTGTCATCGCGCCCGACCTTCCAGGTGCGTCCCCGAGGCTCCGGGTGCGTCCCCGACTTTTGAGACACCTGGCTCCCGACGCGACTGCCCGGTCCGGCCGCTTAACCGGCCAGCCGCGTAATCCGGTTGACTGGCTGCACCACCTCGTCCGTCGCGGGCTGGTGCCTCAGTTGCATCAAGTAAGCGTCCTCGACCGTGTCCTCATAAAAGTCCCGCAGCACCGAGATCGCCCGGAAGCCCATCCGCCGGAAAAAGAGCTGAGCCTCCAGGTTCGTTTCGCGGACTTCCAATTGAATCTGGTTGCGGCGCTGGTGCGAGAGCTTGCTGATCAGTTTGCTGACCATCTGGGAACCGACGCCCCGGCGACGAAGTTCCGGCCTCACGGCGAAGTTCAAGATGTGCAGCCGGCTCTTGTGCAACTCGTAGATCATGAAACCGACGACCCGTTCGTCGTATTCGGCCACCATGCCGATGCAGTTGCGCTGCCGCAGGCAGCGGATAAAATCTTCCTCGGTCCAGGGAAACTCGAAGCTGCGGCTTTCCGTCTCCAGCACTTCCGCCATGTCCCGGCGAATCATCCAGCGAATATGGACACAGATACCCTGCTTCTCCCTTGAACTCATGCCGGACTCCTTCCTGCAACTTGCCAATAACGTCCAGCGGGCAGCTCGCCGGCTGGCAGGGTTTCCTGAGTGCCGAACCACGTCGCTCCCAGGGGTCGGTAAAGTATCAGATGTGCCCGCCATTGCCAAGCCCGGCTGAGCGGCAAACCGCCCCTAGAAGTCGGCGTTGCCCGGCGTCCTGGGGAACGGGATGCAGTCGCGGATATTGCCCATGCCGCTGACGAATTGCACGACCCGTTCCAGCCCCAGGCCGAAGCCCGCATGGGGCACGGTGCCGAACCGCCGCAGGTCCAGGTACCACCAGTAGGCTTCCGGGTCGAGACCCTGCTGGCGCATGCGGTCCTCGAGCACGTCGAGCCGTTCCTCGCGCTGGCTGCCGCCGATGATCTCGCCCACCTTGGGCACCAGCACGTCCATCGCCCGCACCGTCTGGCCGTCGTCGTTGACCCGCATGTAGAACGGCTTGATGCTGGCCGGATAGTCCGTCAGAATCACCGGCCCGTCGAATTTCTCCTCGGTCAAGTACCGCTCATGTTCCGACTGCAGGTCCTGTCCCCAGCCCACCGGGTACTCGAACTTCTTGCCGCTGCCGAGCAGAATCTCCACCGCTTCGGTATAGCTGAGGCGGACGAAGTTGCTTTCCACGATTTTCTGCAGCGTGTGGATCGTGGTGTTGTCGATCCGCTCGTTGAAGAACCGCATGTCCTCCAGGCAATGTTCCAGGCAGTCGCGGAACAGGCGTTTGAGGAACCGTTCGGCCAGGTCCATGTTGTCGATCAGGTCGAAGAAGGCCATTTCCGGTTCGACCATCCAGAACTCGGCCAGATGCCGCGACGTGTTCGAGTTCTCGGCGCGGAACGTGGGACCGAAAGTGTAGACCTTGCCCAGCGCCGTGGCGAACACCTCGGCCTCCAACTGACCGCTGACGGTCAGATAGCTGGGCCGGCGGAAGAAATCCTGCTCGAAATCGACTTCGCCCTGCTGGTTGCGCGGCGGCTTGGCGGCGTCCAGCGTGGTGACGCGGAACATCTGCCCGGCGCCCTCGCAATCGCTGGTGGTGATAATCGGCGTCTGGACGTACAGGAAGCCCTCGTCCTGGAAGAAGCGATGGATCGAGCAGGAGATCTCGTTCCGCAGCCGGGCGATGGCGCCGAAGGCGTTCGTGCGGGGCCGCAGGTGAGCCCACTCGCGGAGCTTCTCGAACGTGTGCCGCTTCTTTTGCAAGGGGTACTGTTCCGGGTCGGCCCAGCCGTGGACCAGCACCTGCTGAGCGTGAATCTCGGTGGCCTGCCCCTGGCCCGCCGAGGCCTTGATTTCGCCTTGCACGGTCACGCTGCAACCGGGCGCCAGCCGCTTGACGTCCGCTTCGTAATTGGCCAGTTGGCTGTCGGCGATCACCTGGACATTCGCCAGGCAACTGCCGTCGTTGATTTCCAGAAAGCTGAAGCCGCCCTTGGAATCGCGGCGGGTGCGGATCCAGCCGTGGACCCGGACCTGGCGCCCGATGGCCTCGGGTTCGCGAGCGGCGGCGACTGATATCTGTTCCATCCCACGGTTCTCCCTGGCCCGTTGCGTTTCCAGTCTCAGCCGGCCGCGGACCGGGCCGACCGGCCCCGCCTGCGCAGCAATTGCACGACCACCGCCAACACCACGAAGGCCGCCATTGCCAGCAGGCCCGGCATGCCCAGTTTCTTGTGAATGCTGTAGACGCTGGCCGCCGTGGCGATCGAGGTGGCCAGCAACATCAGCCCGTTCCACCAGACTCGCCGCAGCCCTCGCGGCATGTCGTCACCCAGCAGCGAACGCTGGTTCATCAGCAGCAGGAACGAACAGTAGGCGATCGGCAGCAGCATCAGCCCGAACGCCGAAACGTACACCGCCAGGTAAAAACTGGCCTTGCTCCAGATGAATGGCCCCAGCACGCCCGTGGCGGCCACCAGGCTGCCCAGGCGGTGCGGCCAGCCCCGTGAAGGCAGTCCGAACATCTCGCAGACGCAGAAACCGGAGATCAGCATCAGCAACGTGATGGTCGACAGGGCCATGCCCAGCACGCCCAGGCCGAACACCACGTTCGCCACGCGGTCGCCCGCCAGGCGCGACAGGGCCCGCGCCAGCTCAAAGGCGTCGCGGCTGACCAGCATCGCCGCCACTCGGCGGTCGCCTTCGGGCAGCGCGTCCAGCGTCTCCCGCAAGGCGCCGCTGTCCTTCAACTGCTTGACCCGCTCCGGCCCTTCGCGGTGAGCGTACAGGCCTTCCAGGGCCGCGTAGTATTCGCCGCGGGCTTTCTCCGGCGGCACGATCGGCTGCCCTTCGGCGTCCGTTTCTCCCAGGAAACCGGGTACGGGCTGCGTGTGGAACTGGTTGGCCGCCGCGATCACCACGCAACTGGTCGCCAACACATACGGAATCAACATGCCGGTCGACAGATCGAACACCGCCAGTCCGCGAAATTCGCGCGTCCAGCCGCGAGCGAGCATCGAGTAGGGAAACAGAAAGGTCATGTTGATCCCGACGGCCGTGGCCGCCGCGCTGATCATCACGTCGTGCTGCTGGCTGACGATCCGCTGGCTCCACCAGGCGGCGTTCTGGCTGCCTTCCAGGGCCGCGGCCATCGCCGCCGGCGGTTCGGTGAATTGCCGCAGACTGGGGACGAAACCGGCCAGCATCGCTCCCCAGTCGATCTCGTTGCGGATCGCCACCAGCACGCCGAAGAAGCAGAGCACCACGCCGCCCACCATCAGCTTCAACAGCAGCTCATATAGCTTGACGCCCCAACTGCCGCTGTCGTAGGACCAGGTGATCAGGGTCGACAGAACCAGGATGCCGGTGACGATGGCCACTGAACTGGCGTTGGACGCCAGCCAGCCATCGGGCGACGAACCGGCGAACAGGGCGTTCAGCGAGCCCTGCGATCCCAGCAACCCCGGCAACAGGTTCTGCTGCATCACGCCGTTGGCCAGCGCGTACTGCGGCAGGCACCAGAACATGTTGGCCGCCAGCGCCGCCAGCAGCCAGCCCCAGCCCAGCACGGGGCTCACGTGCTGGTTGATCGCCTGAAACGGACGCTCCTGAGTGCTGGTCGTGACATACGCGATGGCCGACAGCATGATGATCCCCAGGATCATCGCCACCGGCTGGACCCAGAGAAAGGCGAAGCCGCCCAGCACCCCCAGGTACAGGCTGCTGGCCAGCGACCCGCCGCCCAGCGTGATCGCGCTTTGCAGCCAGCCGGGTCCCGACAGCCGGACGTACGCTCCCAGCCGGGCCAGCGGTCCGGCGGCCTCGGCCTCGCGCAACGTCCGCCGCTCGTTTTCCGCCTTGCTGGCAGCGGCCGCGGAGCGGTCCCTCGTGTCGCCGCGTTTCGGGGCTTCATTCATCGGTCGAGCCGCCTGCGCTTAGAGTCCGTGTTCCGCCAGGTAGCGTTCGGCGTCCAGGGCGGCCATGCAGCCGGTGCCGGCCGAGGTGATTGCCTGCCGGTAGTAGTCGTCGGCCACGTCGCCCGCGGCAAACACCCCCTCGACACTCGTATACGTGCGAAAATGGCTCGTCCACTTGATGTAGCCCTTGTCGGTCATCTGCAGCTTGCCTTTGAGGAAGCCCGTGTTCGGCGTGTGGCCGATCGCCAGGAACATGCCGCTGGCCTGCACTTCGCGGTGGCTGTCGTCGACGGTGCTCTTGAGCCGCACGGCGGTCAGTCCCTGCTGCTCGTCGCCCAGTGCTTCGTCCACCACATGATTCCAGACGATCTCCAGCTTCTGGTTATCGAACGCCCGCTGCTGCATGATCTTCGAGGCCCGCAGTTCGTCGCGGCGGTGCACCAGGTAGACTCTGGAAGCGTACTTGCTCAGGTACGTCGCCTCCTCGATCGCCGAATCCCCGCCGCCCACCACGACCAGCGGCTGGTTGCGGAAGCGGGGCAGCGCCCCGTCGCAGACCGCGCACGCACTCACGCCCCGGTTCTTATAGGCTTCCTCCGAGGGCAACCCCAGGTAGTTGGCCTTGGCGCCGGTGGCCACGATCAGGGTATGCGTTTCGACCGTCTGGCCTTCCAGCGTATGCACCTTGAACGGGCGGTTGTCCAGGTCGACGTCCACCACGTCGTCGGTCACCACGCGCGTGCCGAAGTTCAGCGCCTGCTGCCGCATCAGCTCCATCAGTTCGGGCCCCGTCACCGCGTGCTCGTGGTCGGTAATGGGGGCCATCATCCTCTGCCGCTTCTCGTCGATCGCCGTCTTCAGGAACTGGCTCAGCACCCCAGCCGGGAACCCCGCGTAGTTTTCCACCTCGGTGGTCAGGGCGAGCTGTCCCAGCGGCAAGGTGCCGTTGAGCCGATTCTCCTCGGTAATCGCCCCCTCGAACAACAGCGGCTTCAGATTGGCACGAGCCGCATAGATGGCGGCCGACCAGCCCGCTGGACCACTCCCCACAATCACGACATGCTCCGGCACGGCAACAGTTCCTTTCCCAGATCTCGGATCAGGCGGCTAGTGTTGTGCGTTTGGCGACCCGCCGCGGAAGCCGTCACTCGGTTCGGTCGACGGCGGCTGTCGGCACAAGCCGAACATTATAGACACGTGCGGGCGGCAGGGGGAAGGAACCCGCGGTAGTGCGGGTCTGAGACCCGTCTGACCCGCACACACGGCGAGCGGGGGGCGTCAGCCCCCTGTTTCAGAACCGCCGCGCGGTGAATCGACGCGCAACATCTGACACACCGGACGCCCAGCACCACCAGTTCACCACCGGGATAGATCGATTCTTGTTTACCCGATCGGCTTCCGCTATCGTGAGAATCAGCCGTTCGGGAACCGTGTTTCCCGCCCAGTTAAAGATCCCTCCCCGCAGGTAGCCTCCCGTGGAAAACAGCGCCGTCCTGGTGACCTTGATCTCGTTCGCGTGCCTGGCGCTGGGCTATGTCATCTACGGCCGCTTCCTCGCGCGCCGTGTCTTCCGGCTGGATCCACACCGCAGGACGCCGGCTCACGAACTGGAGGACGGTGTGGACTATGTGCCGACCAGGATTCCCATCCTGTTCGGGCACCATTTCGCGTCGATCGCCGGCCTGGGCCCGATCCTGGGACCAGCCGTGGCGGTCATCTGGGGCTGGGTGCCCGCGGTCATCTGGGCCGTGGCGGGCAGCATCCTCGTGGGCGCCGTCCACGACCTGGGCTCGCTGACCGTCAGCATGCGGTTCAAGGGGCGCTCGATCGGCGACGTCTGCCGCGAGATTATCGGCCCGCGAGCGCGATTCCTGTTCCTGGTGATCATCTTCTTTCTGATGTCGCTGGCCATGGGAGCCTTCGTCAGTGCCATCTCGTCCCTGTTCGTCAACTTCAACCCCGACGCGATCATTCCCACCTTCGGCCTGATGTTGATCGCCATGGTGATTGGCGTCGTGGTCTACAAGCTGCGGGCACCACTGGGACCGGTCACAGTGATCGGGCTGCTGGCCTTCGGCGGACTGATCGCCTGGGGAGTGGCCCAACCGGTGCTCAGCTACGAGTGGTTTCTGGACTCCGAGACGCGCACGGTGCTGGCCGAGGCTCGGGCCGAAGCGGCCACCGCGGCCCCGGCAGTCACAACACCCCGCGGGCCGGGCGGCACGACGGGTACAAGTCCTGCGGCGGCCGAAGGCGTGGCCTCCCCTCCGGCCGCCCCTCCGGCCGTTCCCGAACTGGCCGCTCCCTACGGCGCCACGGCGATGAAGGCGTACCTGGAGGCCACGGGACGGCAGGCGGCGGCCGACAAGCTGACCAAGGCCGAGGAGAACACCCGGTTCGGCTGGCTGTTCATCCTGCTGGCCTACGGTTTCCTGGCGTCGGTGCTGCCGGTCTGGCTGCTGCTGCAACCGCGCGACTACATCAACAGTTTTCAGTTGTATTTCGCGCTCGGCGCGCTGCTGCTGGGGTTGATCGTGGCCGGCGTGACTGGTTCCCAGGTAGGTGTGATTCAGGCCCCGGCCATCCGGTACTCGGTCGCCGACTCGCCGCCCTTGTTCCCCTTCTTGTTCGTCACCATCGCCTGCGGGGCGGTCAGCGGATTCCACAGCCTGGTGTCCAGCGGCACGACCGTGCGGCAACTCAACCGCGAGACGGATGCCCTGCCGATCGGGTTTGGCGGCATGTTGACCGAAGGCGCACTGGCCGTGATCGTGATCATGGCTTGCGTGGCGGGGCTCGGAGTGGCAGCCTGGCAGGATGGCGGCGTGTATTCCAGTTGGAAGGGCACTGGCAGCCTCGGCGCCCAGCTTAGCGCAGTGGTCCATGGCGGAGCGAATTTTCTGGCCTTGCTGGGCGTTCCCGCTCGCTTCGGCCAGGCGTTCCTGGCGGTGACGATTGTCGCCTTCGCCATGACTACGCTGGATTCGGCCACCCGGCTGCTGCGCTTCAACGTGGAGGAAATCTTCCGCGGCGTGGGGCTCAAGCCACTCGCCAACCGCTACGTGGCGTCCCTGGTGGCCGTCGGCGGCATCGCGGCGTTCGCCCTGCTGCCGGGCGGCAAGACCTTGTGGGTCATGTTCGGCACCACCAACCAATTGCTGGCGGGGCTGGCGCTGCTGACGATCAGCCTGTTTCTGTACAAACTGGGGCGGCCGATCCTGTATACCTTGATCCCGATGGCCATGATGCTGGTGATGACCGTCTGGGCCATGATCTGGAAGCTGGACGAGTTTCTGGCGGTCGAGCCCGAAAAGAGATCGCCCCTGTTGATCGGGACCACGATCGTCGTGCTGGTCCTGTCGGCCTGGTTGATCGTGGAAGCGGCAATCTCCTTCGCGCGGGGCCCCGGCGGCCTGGACCTGGACGCCGAGACGCCTCCGGAACTCGATCATCAGCGGGACGAAGTGACCGACGCGGTCCACCTGGGGTAGCGGCGGTACGGCAGCAATCGCCAGCCGGAAACGCTCATCGCGCTCCTGCTCCGCACGCCAGCCGTTCAGCCGCGGACCTGCCCGTCGCCGTAGGCGACATACTTGTAGCTGGTCAGTTCCTTCAGTCCGCAGGGGCCGCGGGCGTGGAACTTGTCGGTGCTGATGCCGATTTCAGCTCCCAGCCCGAACTGGCCGCCATCGTTGAAGCGCGTGCTGGCGTTGACCAGCACCGCGGCGCTGTCCACCGACTGGACGAACTGCCGGGCCGCGGCCAGTTCGCCCGTCACAATCGCGTCCGTGTGGTGCGATCCGTACTGGTTGATATGTTCGATTGCGTCCCCCAGCGACTCCACGACCTTGACCGAGATCACCGGTCCGAGAAACTCCGTGCGATAGTCGTCGTCGGTCGCCGGAAGTGCGGCGGGGACCAGCCGGCGAGTGGCTTCGTCACCGCGGATCTCGATGCCTTGCCGCAGCAGGGCCTGTCCCAGCCGGGGCAGCGCGCGTTCGGCCACTTCCGCATGGACCAGCAGCGACTCGCAGGCGTTGCAGACTCCGGTCCGCTGGCACTTGGAGTTGACCAATATCCGCTCGGCCATCTCCAGATCGGCTGCCCGGTCGACGTAGACGTGGCAGTTGCCCGTGAAGTGCTTGATCACCGGCATGCGAGCCTCCGCGGCCACCCGCCGGATCAGCCCCTCGCCGCCGCGGGGAATGGCCACGTCGATCAATTCGTCCAGCGCCAGCAGGTGGCCCACGGCGTCTCGGTCGGCCGTGGCCACCAGTTGCACGGCGTCGATCGGCAGCCCCAGTTCGGCGGCCGTTTCGCGCATCCGGTCGACGATGGCGCGGCTGGAGTGGGCCGCCTCCTTGCCGCCGCGGAGGATCACCGCGTTGCCGCTCTTGAGGCAGATCGCGGCGGCGTCGGCCGTCACGTTGGGACGCGACTCATAGATGAAGAACACCACTCCCAGCGGGACGCGCACCTTGATCACTTCCAGGCCGTTGGGGCGCACGGAGGATTCGATCACTTCGCCCACCGGATCGGGCAGGGCGGCGATTTCCTCCAGCGCCGCCGCGATCTCCTCGATCCGAGCGGGCGACAGCCGCAGGCGATCGACTTGCGCGTCGCTGAGTCCGAACTGGGGAGCGGCCTGCAAGTCGAGCTGGTTGGCGGCCAGAATCTCCGCCTGGCATGCCCGCAAGGCCTGCGCCGACTGCCGCAACCAGGCGTTTTTCTGCTCGCCCCGCACACCGGCCAGGACCTGCGCGGCGGCCTTCGCGCGGCGGGCCACCTGCTGGCAGTATTCACGCACGTCCCGTTCTTCAACCACGGCCATGGCAACAGCTACCTCTATCGAAGCAGGCCCTTTTCCGCCAGACGCCGGCCCCAGCGGGCCGGCCCGCTTCCCACCAGCATCCGGCAGTATCGGCCAGCTCCGGGCCAGCGTCAACGTCAGCGTCAACGTCGCTCGGGCACCCGCCGTGCCGGTCATTCCACCGTGACGCTCTTGGCCAGGTTCCGCGGTTTGTCCACATCGCAGCCGCGGAGGACGGCGATGTGGTACGCCAGCAACTGCAGGGGAATGATCGTGACCAGCGGCTGCAGAAACTCGTCGACCACCGGCACGTGGATCACGTCGTCGGCCAGCCGGCCCACGCGCTGGTCGCCCTCGGCCGCGATGGCGATCACCGGGCCGCCGCGAGCCTTGATCTCTTCCAGGTTCGACATCACTTTGTCGTACACAAAGCCCTGTGGCATGATGAACACGCTCGGCGTCCGCTCGTCCACCAGGGCGATCGGGCCGTGCTTCATTTCGGCCGCCGGATAGCCTTCGGCGTGGATGTAGCTGATCTCCTTCAGCTTCAACGCGCCTTCCAGGGCGACGGGAAAGTTGTATTGGCGGCCCAGGTACAGAAAGTTGGTCGCGTGGCAATAACGGGCCGCGATCGTGCGCACCAGGTCGTTGCACGCCAGGGTCCGCTCGACCAGCTCCGGCAGCCGCCGCAGCCGCTCGACCATTTCGCCGCCCCGCGGATAGCTCAGGTGCCGCAGGCGGCCGAAATGCAGCGCCAGCAGGGTCAGCACGAGGCATTGCGAAGTGAACGCCTTGGTCGAGGCCACGCCGATCTCCGGCCCCGCGTGCAGGTACACGCCGCCGCCCGCCTCCTGGGCGATCGTGCTGCCCACCACGTTGCAGATCGCCAGCGTGGGATGCCCCTGGCGCTTCATCTCGCGCATCGCCGCCAGCGTGTCGGCCGTCTCGCCGCTTTGCGTGATGGCGAACACCAGCGTCCCGTGCTCCACCGGCGGATTGCGATACCGCAGCTCGCTGGCATACTCGACTTCCACCGGAATCCGAGCCAATTCCTCGATCACGTACTCGCCCACCAGCGCGGCGTGCCAACTGGTGCCGCAGGCCGTCAGCAGTATCCGCTTGACGCCGCGCAGTTGTTCCGCGGTCAGGTTCAAGCCGCCGAAGACGGCCGTGGCGTTGTCCTCATCCAAGCGGCCTCGCAATGTGTTGGTCAATGACCGCGGCTGCTCGAAGATCTCCTTGAGCATGTAATGCGGATAGCCGTCCAGCTCCACGTG
>JAGFJK010000333.1 GCA_024102795.1 Pirellulaceae bacterium | reverse complement strand
CTGAGGCGGGTGGTCCGCGAGCTGGCTCGTCACGAGCCGGACGTGCGGTTGGGAGTGACCGGGTTGCCCGTGCTGGAGCATGACGAGATGCAGGCCAGCCAGGACGACATGCTGCGGACCGGCCTGGTCAGTCTGGTGGGAGTGGCCGTGCTGTTTATCACCGGATTCGGTGGCGTCCGTCTGCCGCTGATGACCGTACTGGCCCTGCTGTTGGCCATGGCCTGGTCGTTTGGGTTTGTCACCTTGGCCGTGGGCCACCTGAACATTCTGAGCATTTCGTTCGGCGTGATCCTGATTGGTCTGGGGATCGATTTCGGCATTCATTTCGTGACCCGTTATCAGCAGGTGCGGCTGGAGGCCGAGGACGTGGCAGGGGCCTTGCGCGAGACGGCCAGCAGCGTCGGGCCGGGCATCGTGACGGGCGGGCTGACGACGGCCCTGGCGTTCTGCTCGGCGTGGTTGACCGACTTTACGGGAGTGGCCGAACTGGGAGTAATTGCCGGCGGCGGCATCCTCTTGTGCATTGCCGCCGCCTTGCTCGTGTTGCCGGCCTTGATCTTGACGGTCGACGGGAACGATATCGACGGAGCGGCCGAGCGGTCGTCGGCGCTGCCTGTGGGGCGGATGTGTTGGCCTTTGGTCGGCCGGCCGAAGTGGGCGCTAGGCGTGGCGGTGCTCGTCACTCTGGGCCTGGCCGCCGGCCTGCCGAGGTTGCGGTACGATCACAATCTGCTGAACCTGCAACCGCGGAACCTGGAAAGCGTGGAACTGGAGCGGCGGCTGCTGGAACGGTCCGACCGCAGCGTCTGGTTCGCCTTGTCGGTGTGCGACAGCCCCGCGGAACTACTGGCGCGCAAGGCGCGGTTCGAGCGGTTGCCGAGCGTGCAGCGGACCGAACAAATCGCCGACCTGTTGCCGGCTCATGACCCGCGGCGCGCGGTCTGGATCCAGCAGATCCGCCGCCGGCTGAGCGGTTTGCCCGACCGGGCGCCGCTGGTGCGAGCGGCGTCGCGGTCGGAGCTGCGCAGCGAGCTGGAGCGGATCGGCCCGCTGGTTGAAGACCCTGCGCCGGCTACGGGCCCGGGGTCGGTTGCGGGCCCGGGGCGGGCGGCGGTCGAGCGGTTGCTGGTGCGACTGGACGCGTTGGCCGAGAACGAATGTCTGGCACGTCTCGGCCGTTTCCAGCAGCGGTAGGCCGAGGAGCTGCTGGACCACCTGGAGCGGCTGGCGACGCTGGCGGACCCGGCACCGCCGACACGAGCCGACTTGCCGGCGGGGTTGGCGGACCGCTTCGTCGGGCGCAGCGGCCGCCACTTGCTAAGGGTCTACGCTCGGGGCGACATCTGGCAGAGGGAAGCCTTGGAGCGTTTCGTGCGGGACGTCGAGCGGGTGGATCCACGGGTAACCGGGCACCCGGTCCAGACCTTTTATGCCTCGCGTCAGATGCAGGACAGCTACCTGCATGCGGCCTGCTACTCGCTGCTGGCCGTGATTGCCGTGCTGGTGCTGGACTTCGGCCGCTGGCGGAGCGCCCTGCTGGCCCTGTTGCCGCTGGGACTGGGGGCGGTGCAGACGTTTGGCATCCTGGGGCTGCTGGATCTGCCGCTGAACCCGGCCAACATGATTGTGCTGCCGCTGATTCTGGGGATCGGCATTGACGATGGGGTACATGTGGTGCACGACTTTCTGCGGCAGCGGGGTCGCTACCGGTTGAACGATTCCACGGCGGCGGCCGTACTGCTCACATCGGCCACGACCATGATCGGGTTTGGCAGCCTGATGCTGGCCCGGCACCAGGGGCTGCAGAGTCTGGGACAGGTCTTGACGATCGGCGTGTTCTGCTGCCTGGTAAATTCGCTGCTCGTGCTGCCGGCCCTGCTCGGCTGGATGACTCGGCACCGCGACGAGCGGGCAGAGGTAGGGGCCGACGAGCGGGTCGAGGTGCGGGTCGAGGTGCGGGCCGACGAGCGGCCAGAGGTGCGGGCCGACGAGCGGGCCGAGGTGCGGCGAGCGGCGTAGCTGGAAAGTGCTAACTTCGACTCAATTGAAGCCCGAAGCGTAAGCGAGGGAGCGGGTTGGAGGGCCTCGCTCGCTGACGCTTCGGGCTATATGCGGCAACGATTTGCGTCCAAAGTGGCGATGTCGAAGTAGAGGTGTAGCCCGACTTTGCAGGGATCAGGGCACATGGTACGCTATAGGGTTTCCAACGAACACGGTTCCAGCAGAGGAGGATTACGCGATGGCTAAGCCGCATCGAACACTGAAGAAGGCCAACCACGGCCGTCGTCCCGCCAACGCCAAGGCCAGGCGGGTCAAGCGGCGTCGGGTCCGCACCTGAGCAAAGGGAGCCCGCCGTGCCTTCAAAGCCCCTGTTCATCGATCCGTCCGAGATCGACTTCAACCACGTGATTGCCGATCTCGAGGAGATCCGCCGGGTGAACCCCCAGCGGTACGAGATGGAGCAGTTGACGGCGATCGTGTACGAGGATCTGACCAACAATATCTGCGTGGGCTACAAGGACGTGACGCGGGACGAGTTCTGGATCCGGGGCCACATGCCGAACATGCCGCTGATGCCCGGCGTGATGATGCTCGAAGCGGCCGCGCAGATGTGCAGCTACTTCGCCCAGAAGCACGATTCGCTGGGCGCCAAGATGATTGGTTTCGGCGGCCTGGAGGACGTCCGTTTCCGCGACCTGGTGATTCCCGGGGACCGTCTGATACTGATGTGCAAGCTGGTCAAGGCTCGCCGCCACCGGATGATCACCTGCGACTTCCAGGGAGTGGTCCGGCAGAGCCTGGTGGTCGAAGGCACGCTCAAGGGCATCCCGATTCCCGTGGACCGAGTCCCCGCGCTTTAAGCCGTTTGAGCCCTCACGCCCATGGGTCGCCGCGCGTTACGCAAACCGGATCCGTCGCTGGACATCAGCCGGCATTATCGGGAACTGCGGGAGTTGGGCGAAGACTGGCGGGCGGCCGACTGGTTTCCCCGCGGTACCGCGCCACTGGAAGTCGAAATGGGGTCCGGCAAGGGACTGTTCCTGCGGCGCGCAACGCGAGCCCTGCCCGAACACAACTTCATCGGGCTCGAAATCGCCGGCCGCTACGCCCGCTTCGCGGCCGCCCAGTTGGCTCGCGCCGCCAGCAACAACGGGCTCGTCATCCACGGCGACGGGTTGCGATTCTTTCAGCTCTGGCTGCCCGATCGCTCGGTTCGAGCCGTCCATGTCTATTTTCCCGATCCCTGGTGGAAACAGCGGCATCGCAAGCGGCGAGTGATGAATGAAGCGTTCCTGGCCGACGTGGAACGGACGCTGGAGCCAGGTGGCCAGTTGCACTTCTGGACGGACGTGGAGGAGTACTTCCGCGACACGCTGGAGCTGATCGCGGCCCGGACCGGGTTGCAAGGCCCGCTGGCGGTCGAGCAACTTCCGGCCGACCACGATCTGGACTACCGCACGCACTTCGAACGCCGCAAGCGCCTGCTCGGCCTGCCGGTATACCGCAGCCAGTTCGTACAAGGCGAGCGGGGGGCGTAAGCCCCGTGCGAGGCGAGCGGGGGGCGTAAGCCCCCTGTTTCTAAAAGGTGTGATTGGCAATCCCTGTTCAAACCTGGCACGCTGCCCCCAAAGTAGAAAACGGCAAATTCAGAGCCTCAAATAGGCACGCTTCATGTTGTTCGGACTACCATTTGGACAACGAGCCACGTCGGAGCAACTGTGCAGAGAAACAAGGGGTCACGCCCCCCGCTCGCCATGCGTGTTCTAGCGGGGCAGGTGATACACCCACAGGTTGCGGCGTCGCTCGACAACCGCCAGCCGCTGGCCATCGGGTGACAGCGCCATGTGGCTGATCCCCAGCGGACCTTCGTGAATGTTCAGCAGTTGCTGGCCGGTGGCGACGTTCCAGGCCTTGACCGTGCCGTCGAAGGCGCCGCTGAGCAGCGTGCGGCAGTCGGGGTGAAACGCCAACGACGTGATCTTGCCGAGATGCCCCTGCAATTCGGCGTGCGGCCGCAGCGTGGCGAGATTCCAGAGCTTCAGTTCCCGCCCCTCGTCGCAGGTGGCCAACCAGCGTTGATCGCCGCTGACGGCCAGCCCACCCAGGCTTTCGGCGTGCGCGTCCCGCACCACGCGTCGCAAGTCACCGTGCAGATCCACCACATGCACGTCTCGTTGGACCCCGAAGATCAGCCAGCGTCCGTCCGACGTGAATCGAGGCCTGGTGCCACTGGCGGCGGGAAACTCGCGGAGCAGGCGGCCCGATTCGGAGTCGAGCAGCAACAATCGCTTGGGCAAGCCGTCCTGTTCATGCTGGCTGACGACGACGGCCAGCATGTCGCCCGCCGGGGAACAACGCACGTCATGCAG
Source organism: Pirellulaceae bacterium (assembly GCA_024102795.1). Taxonomy (GTDB): domain Bacteria; phylum Planctomycetota; class Planctomycetia; order Pirellulales; family Pirellulaceae; genus JAGFJK01. The sequence continues at coordinate 6,222 of JAGFJK010000333.1, read as the reverse complement.
GCTGCTGTTCCGATCAGATTCGAACAGCAGTCGAACGGGGCCGCCGGGCGAGTGCCAGCGTTCCAGCACGCACGGCTGCGGCAGATTCCTGGCGGTGGCCTGCAGGGAGGTGGAACCCGCCAGCGTAAACCAGCCGCCTTCCCGCGGCACGGTGACTTGTTCCCAAGTGCGGTTTCCTGGCAGTTGGCGAAACGTCGCCGCATGGCCGGGCCGCAGGGACACGGTCGCCAGGCCCACATGCGCCGCCACGAGCAGTTGCTCGCGGGCCTGATCAAACGCGACGGCGTGAATCCGCAGCTCGGTCTCAGGCAGTCGCGCGAGCTCGCTCAGACGCGCGCGGTCCAGAACTCGTTCGGCCGTGCTGGTGTTCATGTTCAGACGCTGCACAATCCCTTCGCGCCCCACCAGCAGCGCGGAATCGCCGGCCGGTTCGCAAACGGCCGAATAGATGCGCGAGTCTTGGACCTTCCAAACACCCAACGGACGGTCCAAGACGGGACTCGACGAATCACCTGGCACCACCCACAGCCGGGCGGTTCCCAGGTTATCCACCGACAGCACGCCATCTCCCGCGGGCGTGAAGTCGACGGAGCGGATCCCATCGGGATGCGGCTGTTGCAGGATTTGCGACCCATCGTGCAGGGCGAACAATCGCAGCTTCGTGGTTTGCCCGCCCAACTCGCCGACGGCCAGCAGTTGGGAGTCGGGGGAGAACGCGACCGAGGAGAGTTTTCCGTGGGCCTGGTCCCAGCGCATCCGCAGCACTCCGTCCTGGATCGCTCGCACAACCACCGTCCGGTCGTCGCCGGCCGACGCCCACCACTGGCCATCGGGCGACACGGCGATCGCCTCGACTCGCCCCGCGTGGTCTGCGTATGTGGCCCGCGTCCGACCGTCCGTCCCGACGTCACTCCAGACATGCACCCGCTTGTCCGCGCCACACGTGATCAACGACTTGCCGTCAGGCGTGAACTGCACGCCAAAGGCCAGGCCCTCGTGAGCCGCGAACTGGCCGGCGGGCTGCCCGTCGGCGACGCTCCACAAGCGGATGGAACCGTCGTCACCGGCCGAGGCCAGCGTTTGTCCGTCGGGCGAATAGGCCAGGCTGTTCACTTCGCCCTGGCCGCTGGGAATCGACAGCCTCACCTGGCCCGTCGCGCGATTGTGGACGCGAATCACGGCGTCCTGCCCGGCCGTGGCGAACTGCCGACCGTCGGGCGCCAGGCGGACACAGTACAGGGGAGGGTTGTGAGTGGCGATGGTTTCGACCGCGGGGTGGACCTCGCGGTGCAGGAAGTACCATTCCAGGCCGCGCAAGTCGGCCTGCCCGGAACTGGGAACGTGCTGGGCCAGGATCTGGCGGGCACCGCTCGGATCCCCGCTTCGCCAGCAATGGGCGGCCAGTCGCATATCCGAGGCGTAGCGCAGCCGGCGCGCTTTCAGTTCGCTGGCCAGCGCGCGGTCGCGCATCGCGACGGCGTGCAGGTGCGCCAACCGCAGTCGCCCGTTCCAGCGCTGCAAAGCGATCGCATGCCAGGTCATTCCCGCGACAGCCAGCACCAGCACCAGGATCACACTGCCCATAATCGCCAGTGGCAGCGGGTTGCGAACGCACCAGCGTCCCAGCCGAGCCGCCGGGCCCAGCGTTCTGGCTTGCGTGGGCTCACCCCGGAGGAAGCGGTGCAAATCGAGAGCCAGGTCGCCGGCCGAAGCGTAGCGCCGCGCGGGGTTCTTTTCCAGGCACATCGCGCAGATCGCCGATATGTCTCGCGGCGCGCCGGCCGCCACCCGGTGCAGCGGCGGCGCCTCGCGCGATACAACCAGCTGCAAGGTCTCGGCGGTGTTCGCTCCACAAATCGGCAGTTCGCCGGCAGCCAACTGGAACAGCAGCACTCCCAGCGCATACACGTCGCTGGCCGGACCGGCACGCTCGCCCAGAACCTGTTCCGGGGACACGAAGGGCGCTGAACCAACCAGCATTCCGGACGATGTGATCCGCTGCCCTTCGTCCACCAGAATGGCCGTGCCAAAGTCGGTCAGCTTGGGACGGAATGGCAAGCTTCCGCAAGTGTCGCGGTCATCCAGAATGACGTTGGCCGGCTTGATGTCCCGGTGGATCACTCCCTGCTGATGGGCATGCTCGGCGGCTTCGGCCAGCGCCAGGACGATCCGCGCTGCCTGGCGAGCGTCGCCAACCCGAGATTGCTCCTCCAGCCACTGCTGCAAAGTCCTTCCCGGACAGTATTCGGAAACCAGGAAGCAAACTCCCTGGTGCTCGCCCGCCTGATGCACCTGCACGATGTGCGGGTGGTGCAGGCCCGCCGCCGCTGTTCCCTCCCGCCGGAAACGCTCCCGCGCGTCGGGCGACACGCCGGCCAGGTGCGGGATCTTGACCGCCACTTCACGATCCAGGTTCGCATCGTCCGCCAGGTACACGACGCCAAAGCCGCCCGTGCCGAGAATCTGCTTCAGCGTGAAGCGGCCAAATCGCAAGGGCAGGGCAGCGTCCGCCGCGAACGGTCGCCAGTCGGGGCAATCGTCCCCGCTGCCGGTTGTCGCGCCTGGTTCCCCGTCGCGACATGAGTGCTCGCCGCGCAGGGCATCGCGCCGCGATGCCTCCAGGAATTGCCGCACGAACTCGGCGTCCAGGTCACACGCCAAGGCGTCGAGCGTCCGGCAGCAGTCCTCGCATCGGCTCACATGCCGCTCCACGCGGACCAACGCCGGTTCGGGCAACTCCCGCTGCAAGTAGCTCCGCAGCTCGTCCGGGGAACAGCATGCCATGGGTCTTGCTTCCGCGCTTTGGGCGGCCTGGCGACGGAATCCGTTCATGCGATCGCAGCGCGGCTGAGCAGTACCGAATCCTCGGCCAGGTACAGAATCTCCGACTTCAAGCCGCACACGACCTGCGCCTTGGCCTGATAGACCCAGCCGACCGATCGGCCAAGTTCCTCCGCCACCTTGCGCGGAGGCACGCCTTGCACAAAGGTCCCCTCAAAGGCTCGCCACGTCTCGTCCGTGATCTGCAGCCGCACCCGCTGAACCGCTTCACGATACACGTGGGCGTTGAACGCCTCGACCCACAATTCTCCCAGCGGCTGGTCGCACTCCTGCCGCGACAGCGAATCGTCGTCGGCACATCCGCTCGCACTCCGGGCCCGTCGTCGCAACCGCTCCCGTTGCCTCAGCATCGCTCGATGCGTCACGGTTCCCAACCAGCCACGGAAACGCCCCCGCCGAGCGTCGTATTGGAACTGGCCCATCTGACGGCTGACTTGCAGCAGGACCTCCTGGACCACGTCCAAGGCGTCGGCCTCCTGCATGCCCCGTTTCCGGCAGTAGCCCAGAATCAACGGCGCGTAAGTCCCCGCGAAACTGTCCCACGCCCGCTGGTCTTGCCCGTCGGCGACCTGCCGCAACAGCGTGATCTGTGTCGTGGGCCACGCGCCGCGGCCGGTTGCTTGCGATGTTTGCATGGAAAACCCACTCATTGAATGCTCGCCCCACCCTACTCTGAACTTCCAGATCATAACCCATTCGAGCGGGTCTGCACACCTTCCGGAAGAATCACAGCGCCCCCTCGCTGGATTGGAAGCTAGCCCGCACTTTTTTTCTGCAAAGAACTCGGTTTGGCCAGACAAGTAGTTCGTAGGGGCGCTTCGCGAGCGTCACTGCGCGAGCGATTGCCACCGCTGCCGGCGCACACCGCCCAGCGTTTCGCAGCCGCAAACCGGAGCCTTCGCTTACGTCCGTCCAGCACGCATCCCGAACCGAACTTGCACGTATTGTCTTGCCACCGGCTCAAGCGCCAGGCAGCGCGGTGGGCGGCGGTATCTCGGTGTATCAGGGCCAGGCGGCGATCCGCGACAGCCAGATCTTCGGCAACCGCGCGACGGGCGGCGGCGTCTACAACCTGGGCGCCATCGACGCGGCCCTGGCCACGCTCTTCGGCAACCTCGCCTCCACCAGCGATAACAACTGCTTTGGCTGTTAGGGACCGCGGCGGCTGCCAGTTCAACGCCCGTTTCCACGGCCCGCTGCCAACTTGAAAGCAGCGCAACCAGCACTCGATCGTTCGTTCTTCCTTGAACGCGGATCGACAGGACGTTAATTTAAAGAGTGTCGTGCGCGGGCTCGTGCGTGGGCAACGCAGACAGCGCCGCGCCAACGTCCGCCTTCTGTTACTAACGATGCCCCGATCGTGTGGACAAGACACCAGGTCCTACACCGACTGGCGCGCGTGAACGTAGATCGAATCCTGGAAACACTGAATCGCCATCAAGTCGCCTATCTCTTGATCGGCGGTATGAACTTCCTGCTGCGCCACAAGCCCGTACTGACGTTTGACGTCGACCTTTGGATTGCCGACGACCCGACCAACCGGGATCGTTGCGAACGGGCTTTAGCCGAGTTGGACGCCCAGTGGGGCCGCGACGATGAGGATTGGAAGCCCGTCAGTCATCATCCGCCTGGGTGGCTGGAGTCCCAACCATTATTTTGCTTGACCAGTCCTCACGGCGCAATTGATGTCTTTCGCAGGGTCGCCGGACTGGGCAGTTGGGATGACTCGCATGCCACGAGTGTGGCCTCCCGCACGGCGTCGGGCGTGGAGTACATTGGCCTGTCGGACGACGATATGTTGCGGTGCCAGTACGCACTGGAGGACGGGCTGCGGAAAAAAGACCGGATCGAGACTCTGAAGCGAGCCATCCGCGAGCGAGACACGGGTGATGGATAACGAATCGAAGGCGGCCGAGGAATCGCGGCGAGATCGCCACTGGGATCCGGCCGTGCGCTGGCGGGTGCTGCAGGAAACGGTTCAGTGGGCCGAGTCGCAGGCGACCGTGCGGAGAAACACCAAGGCGGCGCGACTTGAGGAACAACAACAGAAGCTGGGCCGAGCGGATGAAATTGAATGCCTATCGACTCAAAGACCGAGTCCACCTGATTGATATGATCCAGGTCGGAATCATCGACCAGACCTGGATTGGCAGATTTCCCGGACCACTGGCCGAAAGGCTGCAGTCACTCCTCGACAATCCGGATCAGTAGTGCAAACCCGCCGGTGACTCGATCGTGAGTTCACGACGATCGGCTCGGGTAAGTAAATGTCACCTGCTGCAGGCGGGTCTGCACCTTGACCGTGCGGGTCCGCGGATCGACTTCCAGGCCGTAGCCCTGCTCGTACGAGTTGTCCACTTGCGTATCGTGCAGCAGTTGGCCCGTGCGGCTGTCCAGGCACCGCAGCAGGACAAATGGCGGTTCGGAACGCCAACCATTGGCGTTCACCTGCACGTGCCGCTGATGGCGGCGATAGAATGTGAGAACCGGCGAGCAAGCGGGATAATCGACCCGCAGCCACTGCTGCTGCACCTCCGCCTGCCACTGCCGCTGGCCGGTTCGCCCGTCCAGCCCATAGACCTTGCCATCCACTCGCACGTGTCCCGGAATGCCGTTGGCGAAGTTCGGGCCTTCCCGCTTGGGTTCCGGCTGATTGACCACCAGCGTGCAGCGGCGTTCGCCGCGCAGCACCAGGATGCTCTCCAGGTCGTCGCACGGGTCCACCTGGGACTCGAACGCCGGCTGCCCGTCGCGGATCCGCAGCAGCGTGAACGAGCCGTCAGGTTCCAGCGCGGCCAGTTCGAGGTTTTCGACTGGCCAGAAGCGGGCTCGGGCCGAAAACGTCCGCGACCAGACCACGCGCTGCTCCCAGGGATCCCGCAGTTGCAGTTCGGTTCCTTCCGGCTTCGAGTCCAGATTCAGCACCAGTCGGCCCAGCGTCAGATACCGCTGCCCGCTGCCGGGAGCCGGGCGGCGGCCCAGTTCGCGCCCATCCACGGCGCTGAGCACCAGCAGTTCGTCGGCGCGCGGCGGCTGAACCAGCACCAACTGGTCGTCACCGAACAGCTCGCAGCCCGCGGGCAGATCATCGCGCAGCCAGAGCGTTTGGGCCGTCAGCGGATCGACCGCTTTCAGTAACCGGCCTTCCTGGTATGCAACATAGTCGGTGGTCGCGACCACGGTGGGCGGCAGTTCAGGCCGCAGCAACTGGCCCTGCTGCATGCGGGCCTGCAACTGCATCCGCGCCTGAAGCTGCGGCACCAACCACCACTGGCTCATGTCCACCTGCAGCGTGTCGGCGGACCACAGCGGCTGCTCGCCCGGGTTCAACTGATCGATGGCCACCAGGCGAGTGCCCAGTTGGACCAGCAGCAGGTGGCC
>JAGFJK010000466.1 GCA_024102795.1 Pirellulaceae bacterium | reverse complement strand
GGGCCGGCGCCGACCGGTTCACCGGCGGCCAAGGGCAGTCCGCCGCCGGCGGCGGGCCGCTGGGCCGCAGTGGTTCCTGGTTCGGCCGGCAAAGGTTCGGCCGATTGCAGGTCGAAGAAGGGCAGCGGTCCAGCTTCGAGGCGTGCGGCTGCGCTGGCGGTGTCGTGAGCCACGCCGCTCCAGGCCGGATCGCCCCCGGCGGTAACCGCCGCTTCCAGGCTTAACTGCAAATGGGAATCGTGATTCGCTTCAGACGCCATGCGCGCAGTCTCGGCACCCTGGTATCGCCCCAGCAAGGCCTGGCCCCTGACGCCAGTTTAGCTGGCCGAAGGACCGGGCAACAAGTCCGCGGCCCGGCACCGGCTGGACATGTCACCATCTGGACCGCGGACCCGCCACGAGGCTAGGATGGAACCTCCGCTGGCGGGCAGGTCCACCTGCACCTACGGGTCGATTCAGATTCCACTGGGCGAATTCGGGGGAGTTGCATGAGCACGACCGAACTGCGGGGGTTGGTCGGACTGCTGGAAGACAACATGCGCCGAGTGGTGTTGGGGAAGGACGAGGTGATCCACCTGTGCCTGGTGGCTCTGCTGTCGGGCGAGCACGTGTTGCTGGAGGATGTGCCCGGGGTCGGCAAGACGCTGGTCGGCAAGGCGCTGGCCCGCAGTGTGGCTGGGGTCTTCTGCCGCTTGCAGTTCACGCCCGACCTGTTGCCCAGCGACATCGTCGGCAGCAGCGTGTTCAATTCCAAGACCAGCGAGTTCATCTTTAACCGGGGGCCGGTGTTCGCCAACATCGTGCTGGCCGACGAAATCAACCGGGCGCCGCCCCGGACACAGAGCGCGCTGCTGGAGGCGATGAGCGACCATCAGGTGTCGGTCGACGGGCTGACGCACCCCTTGCCGCGGCCGTTCATGGTGATCGCCACGCAGAACCCGTTCGAGTTCGAGGGGACCTATGTGCTGCCGGAAAGCCAGTTGGACCGCTTTCTGGTGCGGATCTCGATGGGCTACCCGTCGCGGGAGGACGAGCGGCAAGTGCTGGTCAGCCACCGGCAGGGCGAACCGGTCGACGAGCTGCGACCGGTGCTGGACCACGAACAGATCGTGTCGTTGCAGGATTCGGTCCGCGAGGTGTCGGTCGAGGAATCGCTGTACGATTACCTGCTGGACATCGTGGAGGCGACGCGGCAGTGTTCGGACCTGCATGTCGGCGTGAGTACCCGCGGGGCGATCAGCCTGTACCGGGCCGCGCAGGCGTCGGCCCTGATCGACGGCCGGTCGTTTGTCGTGCCCGACGACATCAAGCGGCTGGCGCCCGCCGTGCTGGCGCACCGGGTGATTCCCAAGGGGTATCTGCACGGCCAGCAGCGGGAGACCGTGGAAGCGATCATTCGCCGCATTCTCGACGAAACAGCAACTCCCAGTTAGTCAGGTCGAGTCCGAGCTGGCGGGCGGCGCATGGCCGCGGGGCGGCACCACGACAGGCAGCGAGGCACGAGGGATGGGTAGCGCACGGCGGATCACGATTTGCCGCGAGGGGCTCTACTACATCTGTGTCGCCGTGTTCATCATCGGCGGCGCGGTGCTGCGCGACCGCAACCTGCTGGTCCTGCTGGCCGGCATTCTGCTCGGACCGCTCGTGGTTCACTGGCGGCTGGTGGGGTTGATGCTGCGGGGGCTGAGCGTGCGGCGGGAGCTGCCGCGGCGGATCTGCGCCGGCGACCCGCTGACAGTCGAGATCCTGGCGGCGAACCAGCGTTGGAGGCTGGCCAGTTGGGCGATCTCGGTCGAGGACGCGATCCGGCGCGAAGGGGCCCGTCCGGCGGACGAGCGGACGCGGGTCGAGGTGTTGTTTCCCCGGCTCGAGGCGGGCCAGACCCGGGCCGCGACCTATCGCTGCCACCTGCCCCGCCGCGGCCGTTACCGATTCGGACCCTTGCGCGTTTCGTCGCGCTTCCCCTTGGGGTTGATGCAGGGCAGCTTCCAGGTGAAGGACGAAGACACGTTGATTGTCTGCCCGCGGCTGGGCAAGCTGACGCGCCGCTGGCGGCAGCTTTTCGAGGCCCAACGGCGCGGCAGCCAGCAGCAGCATCATCGCCGCGGCCTGACCGAGGGCGACTACTACGGGCTCCGCGAATGGCAGGCGGGCGACAGCCGCCGTTGGATTCACTGGCGCACGTCGGCCAAACTGGGCGAGTTGGCGGTGAGGCAGTTCGAACAGCCGCGGGGCCGCGACCTGGCCTTGATCGTCGATCTCTGGCAGGACGAGACGCCCGCGGACGAAACCCGTCTGCGGACGGAGCTGGCGGTGAGTTTCGCGGCCACGATCGTGGCCGACGCGGCGGAACGGCAGAGCAGCCAGTTGATGGTGGCGCTGTCGGGCGAGCGCGGATGTTTCTGGCGGACCGCTCCCGCGTCGCGGATGATGACCCAGGAGATTCTGGACGAGCTGGCCACGATCGGAGCGGGCGCCGGATCCCAACTGCCCCAACTGCTGGCTCAGGTCCTGCAGTCGCGGCGAGCGGGCATGCGGATCGTGGTCGTCAGCACTCGCGCGGCGCGGTGGGCGCAACTGCTGGCCGACGCCGAGCGCGCGTCGTCCGGCCGGCTGGAGCAGCCGCGCGGCGGCTTGTGGATCGATGTCTCGCGGCCTCAACTGGACGAATACTTCGAACTGGCCTGATCAACGCAAGGGCGCCCCGCCGTGCACGTCGAACGCACGCTGCAAATCCTGATGGGCCTGCTGGCCGCGCTGGGAACCATCCTGCTGGGCATGGGGCAGCGGAATCTGATGCTGCCGGCGCTGATGGTCTTCGCCGTGGTCACCTCCATCGTGTTCACCGACTCGCTGGGTTGGTTCCGGCTGCATCGCGCGGTGGCCAACCTGGCGGCGATCGTGGCGGTGGTGTTCTCGCTGAGCGATTTTCTGCAGAACGACACGCAGCGGCAGTTGCTCTCGATCGCCCACCTGCTGATCTACTTGCAGGTGGTGCTGCTGTATCAGCGCAAGAGCGAACGGATCTACTGGCAACTGGCGGTCCTCAGCCTGCTGCAGGTGGTGGTCGCGGCGGCGCTGAACGTGGGCTTCGAGTTTGGCGTGGTGCTGGTGGCGTTCACGGCCCTGGCGTTCCTCACGCTGGCCGTGTTCTTCGTGCACCGCACCGGCAGCCGGTTCCCCTCGCAGTCGGCTTCCGACGCCGAATTCGCGGCCGACTCGCCAGCGGCGCAGCCGGCGGCCGGCTCGCCGGGAGATGCCGCGGGTCGTTCGCGGTACGGCGTGCTGCTGGGCACCGCGATCCGCGCGGAGCCGCAGATTGACCGCGAGGAGGTGCAGGGGGAGTTGATGAGCGGCGGGTTCGGCCGGCACGTGCTGGGAATGGCCCTGGCCACGCTGGTCTTCACCGTGGTCTTCTTCTACTGCACGCCGCGGACCATCGGGTCCGCGTGGCGGGGCGGGAGGGGCGGCCAGCCGGTCGTCGGTTTCTCGAACGAGATCGAGCTGAACGAGCTGGGCCGGATCCTGCAGAATAACGAACAGGTGATGCGCGTCCACTTCTTCGACGCCGCCACCGGCGCGGCGTACGAGGTGTTCAACGAACCCTATTTCCGCGGCATGGTACTGACGTTGTATTCCCCGCGCGGCCCGCGTTCGAGCTGGAGCAACCGGCAGTCGGCCCAATCGCGCGAGCGGCGCAACCTGCCCCGCGTCCGCGTCCAGCCCGGCATGGTCGTGCAGGATGTCTTGATGCAACCCCGCCGCGAACCGCTGCTGTTCAGCGTGTCGCCCGCCTACCGGCTGGAAGGCCGCGTGCTGGGCGAGGACGTCGTGATGGAACCGCGCAGCGGCCAACTGTTCCGCAAGTCGGACGAGGAGCTCAAGCTGCGCGTGCCGTACCGCTACACGGTGGCCACGGACGCCTTCCGCGACGGTGTGCAGAGGTCGTTTCAACTGGTCTATCTGTCGCGTCTCGATCCGGCCGCCGACGAATTGCGGCTGGCCAGCGAGAATCAGGAACTGCTGAACAACTTCGATCCGGCCGATTTCCCCGGCCTGACCGCTCTGGCCGAAGAGATCGTCAGCAAAGCCCTGGATACGGCGCTCAACCCGCTGGACAAGGCCCGGCTGCTGCAGAATTACCTGCAAAGCACGGAGCGTTACCGCTACACGCTGGATTTTCGCGGGCTGCGCCGCACGCCCGGCGTGGACCCGATCGAGGACTTCGCGGTCAACCACCGCAGCGGCCACTGCGAATACTTTGCCAGCGCCCTGGTGATGATGCTTCGCAGCCAGGGCATCCCGGCCCGGATCGTGGTCGGGTACCGGGGCGGCGAGCTGAACAAGCTGGGCGGCTATCTGCAGGTCCGCCAGAATTCGGCTCATGCCTGGGTCGAAGCGTTCATCCGCCGGGAGGATCTGCCGCCGGCCATCCTGGCGGAGGCGGACCAGTACCTGGCCGGTGCCTGGATGCGGCTCGACCCCACACCGTCCGCCACCGCCGGCTCGCGCAACGACCAGTCGAACACGCTGTTCGAAAAAGTCGGCCAGGCGTTGGATTACGCCCAGGCGATGTGGGACGACTATGTGCTGGGTTTGAGTCCCGAACGCCAGCAGCCAACCGTCTTCGACCCTTTCGACGAATCCCGGCAAGCGGCGGAGACAAGCCCTTTCAGCCTGACGGCCTGGCGGGCCTGGGTGCGCCAGCAGTTGCGGCGGGCCGGGATGGATATCTCCCAATGGCAGCTCAAGGACTGGTTCAGTTGGCGCGCCGGGCTGATCGCCATGGTGCTGGCCGCCATCGTGCTGGTCAGCTTTCAAGCCCTGGCCAGCGCCTGGAAGCGGTTCGAATGGCCCAAGCGCGACGCGCGGCGGATCGCCCGCGCTCGCCGCGTCCGAGTGGACTTCTACGAACGGCTGGAACGGCTGCTGGGCCTGGCCGGCCTGGTCCGCGAACCGCACCAGACCCAGCGGGAATTCGTGGCCGGGGCCGCCCGCCAGCTTCGGGCCGCGCGAGCCAACGACGCCGTCCGGCCGGCGCCGGCGGGCGACGCGGAAACGGCGGCCGACTTCGCGGCGCCTCTGGGAGTGCTGGTCGAGCGGTTCTACGCCGTCCGATTCGGCGCCCGCACCCTGGACAACCAGGAAGTCGAGGCGATAGAACAGGCCCTGGCCCGGCTGGAGACGCTGCTCGGCTCCCAGGTGGCCGCCGGCGGCCATGCGCGGTGAACCTGCCGCCTCTGCCAGGAGTTTGATTCTCAGGTCGGGGACCGTTGTCAATGAAAATTGGAATCGTGGGCTACCAGGGCTGCGGCAAGAGCACGCTGTTTGAATGGCTGACCGGCGAGCGCGCCGATCCGGCCAAGGCTTATGAGTCGCAGACGGCCATGGCGCCCGTGCCCGAACCGCGCGTGGACGCCCTGTGCCAGATTTATCGCCCCAAGAAAGTCACCCTGGCCGCGCTGGAAATCGCCGACACGCCCGGCCTCAGCCGGTCGCACGAAGGCAGCGCCCAGAAGCTGGCCCTGATCCGCGAGGCCGGCTGCCTGGTGGTGGTCGTGGCGGCCTTCGGCGGCAACGATCCGGCGGTCGACCTGACCGGGCTGGACGACGACCTGCTGCTGGCCGATCTGGATATCGTCTCCGGGCGGATCGAGCGGCTCCGCGAGTCGGTCAAGAAGCCGCGCCCCAACCGCGAGGAACAACTGCGCGAACTGGCCGCGCTGGAGCCCCTCCTGACCGCTCTGGAAGGCGGCCAGGCCATCTGGCAGCTCGACCTGTCCGTCGAGCAGCGGCGAGCGATCCGGTCCTTCCAACTGTTCAGCGAAAAACCCCGCCTGGTGATCGTCAACACGGCCGACGACGAGGAGCATCCCGAACGCTTCCAACAGCTCGCGCCGCCCGAAACCCGGCTGGTCGCCGCCTCCCTGTCGCTCGAACTGGAACTGTCCCGCATGACGCCGGACGAACGGACCGAGTTCTGCGGCGAACTGGGGATCCAGCCGCTGGACCGCACCCCGTTGCTGAGAACCATCATGGAGGTCTCCGGCCAGATGCTGTTCTTCACCGCCGGCGAGAAAGAAGTCCGCACCTGGATGATCCACCAGGGCGGCACGGCCGTTGAAGCCGCGGGAAACATCCATACCGACCTGGCGCGGGGATTCATCCGAGCGGAAACGATGAACTGCGAGGACCTGATCCGGCTGGGCAGCGAGCGGGAAATCAAGGCCCATAACCTGCTCCGCCACGAACACAAGGACTACGTGATCCAGGACGGCGACATCCTGCTGATCCGCCACAATTAGTGGGACCGCGCCACGGGGAACGAGATCGTGGGCCCGTTTGAAGGTTTACGTGCGCCGGTTTTGGGCGGTGGGTCGTTGGGATTCGCACGACAGCGAGAAACAGCGGGCTGACGCCCGCCGCTCGCCTGGGACAAGCCGGCGGGATTCGCAAGCGCTCGCTCGGACGTGTTAGTGAGAAACCGAACGATCCGCCGGGCAAGCCGGCGGGATTGGAAGGGTCACACCAGATTCACGCGTGGACGCGGCTGCCGAGCAGGGTTTCGGCAACCAGCACCGCCAGCAGGGCCCACATCAGGCCGGTCCAGATCTCACTCGGCCGGCTCACGTCCCGCGGCAGTTCCAGGCCGGCCGTGAGTTGCTCCAGCGTCGGCGGCCCCAGACCCAACTGCTCGCGGAACTCCTCCTCCGCCACCCGGTCCAGCACCGACTCGCGCGGATCGACGTTCCGCACCAGCCGCCGCTCGCCGTCCGCCGTGATGCCGGCCCGCGCTCCGGGTTGCTCCACCAGTTCCGACACCACCGTCTGCCGCCCGGCCAACTGATCGGTCAGATAGGCCAGCATCTGCCGGACCAGCGGGACGTAGAGCCGGCTTTGCGGCCAGTCGCTCCAGGCCCGGTCGGCCGCCGTCGTCACCAGCAGCACCGTGCCCTCGCCCAGCGGCTGTTCCAGCATCAGCGGATACGGCCCGGCTTCGATCAGCACCTTGGTCGTGGGAGCCAGGTCGCGGACTTCCAGCAGTTGTTCGAAACCCAGCCGCCGAAGGTCGCCCCGCTGCGGGTCCGCGAAAGGCAGAAAGATCGCATGTCGCGGGTCCCAGTTGCGGCAGCGCATCAGACCGCGAACCGGATCGCGCACCATGCGTCCGGTGACCAGTCCCGCGTCGCGCAGCGTTTCGAACACGGCGGGCGACATCTGATCGCCGCCGAACAGCAGCAGGTTCCCGCCCGACTCGACATACTCCCGCAGCCGCTGGCCATCGGTCGGCGTCAGTCGGGCCACGTTGCACAGCACGATCGCCCGGAAGCCGTCCAGCCCCGGAAACCCATCGCCGTCCTCCCACACGATCCGCTCGATCTCGAACGACCGGCTGGGGCCTTCCTGAGCCGACGGCCGCAGCCGCAGCGCCTTCTCCAGATAGTACGTCTCGTTGGCGTAGACCGAGCGGCCTTGTTGCCCATCGACCAGCAGCAGCCGATCGGGGTGCCGCGCCTCGAACGCCAGCCAGCGGCGATTGTCGATCGGCAGGTCGTCGCCATGCTGGACCGCGACGCTTCCCTCGTACATGCCGTCCGCTTGAATCTCCGGCAACTCGAACTCAACCGTCTCGCGGGCGCCGCCCAGCAGCGTGACATTCCTCCGCTGGCTCAACACGCCGCCCGGTCCCCGCAGAGCCAGTTCCACGGGCAGATTGCGCAGCGGCAACGCTCCGCCATTGTAGATCCGAGCGGTGATGCGGACCGGTTCGCCGGGCCGGATCTCGCTGCGCGCGGGCCCGCACTGCTCGATCGCCACATTCTGGCTGATCGTCCGGCCCACATCGTGAATCACCAGTTCGGCGTGTTCCGGGAAATCGGCCAGCGGCGTACGGTGCAGGCCCGACCTCTGCAGGTCCGTGACCAGGATCACGCGCTGCCGCGGCCGGGGCGAACTGACGATCAGGTCGCGAGCCCAAGCCAGCGCCGCGCCGTAGTCGGTCGCCACCTCACTGGGTGCCAGCGATCGATCGAGCTGTTCGACGGGCACGGTCTGCACGCCCCCGGCGTCGAACAGGCCGACCGACACCTCGGTCTGCTCGTCCAGCTTCAACAGCTCGCCCTGGGCCGTCCGCAGCGCGGTGGCGAACAACGTGTTGCGCCCCGCCGCGGTCAGTCCGGTGTCGGCGGCCTGCATGCTGGCCGAGCGGTCCAGCAGCACGAGCACCTGCTGGTCGAGTCCCGCCTGCGCCATGTAGTCCAGGAACGGCCGGGCGAACAGCAGGGCCAGCAGCAGCACGGCCAGCGTTCGCAAGGCCAGCAGCAGCCACTGCCGGATCCGCCGCCGCCGAGTGTGCTCGCGGAGAACCACCTTCAGGAAACGCACCGAACCGATCGGCATGTTCCGCGTGCGCTGCCGCATCAACATGTGAATCAGCACGGGCAGCCCGGCGGCCGCCACGCCCGCCACGACAAACCCGGTATGAATGAAGCTTAAACCCCACATCGTCGCGGTTCACCATCCGGAGGTAGTCCAACCCTGTTGCACATTCCTGTTGCACATTAAAACAGTTGAGCGCGCTTGACGAAGTAGTCCAGCAAGGCTTTCTCCAGCGGCGTGTCGGTGACCAGCAGGTGGTGGTCGATGTCGCGGCTCAGGCAGCCCCGCTGGATCTCGTCCAGCCACTGCTGGACCGCCGAGTTGAAGCTGTCGCGGATCTCGTGCGCCAGCGTGACCACCTCCTCGCGCGTTTCCAGGTCGCGAAACCGGATCGCCCCCTCGGCCTCCATCCGCCGTTCCAGCGGATCGAGGATCTGGAACACGAGCACGTCGTGCCCGAAGTGGCGGAAATGAGCCAGCGCCGACAACAACGGCTCGGCGTCGAAATACAGGTCGCTGATCACCGTCACCAGGCCGCGCCGCGGCATCAGTTCGGCCACCTCGTGCAGCACCTGCGGGCTCTCGGCCGGCGGATGCTCCGTCACGCGGCCAATCACCTCCAGGATCTCCAGCAGGTGGTCGGTGGACGAACGGGCCTTGAGGTGTTCCAGCACGCGGCCGGCGAACAGCGTGATGCCCACCGCATCCCGCTGCCGGTGCGCCAGATGCGCCAGCGACGCGGCCAGCATGGAACCGTAACGCAGCTTGGTCAACGGCGGCGGGCCGCCCGTCATCGATCCGCTGACGTCCAGCACGATGTGCATCTCGAGGTTCGTCTCGGCGTCGTACTGCTTGATGTACAGCTTGTCGTGCCGGCCGTACAGCTTCCAGTTCAAATGCCGCAGATCGTCGCCCGGCAGGTACTCGCGGTGCGAGGCGAACTCGACCGAGAACCCGACGTACGGGCTGGTATGCAACCCGTGCATGAACCCCTCGACCACCCAGCGGGCGATCAGGTCCAGATCTTCCAGCGTCGAGGCGGCCCGCGGATCGAGCAGCGCGTGCGCTTGGGGATTGGTCTGCGGCATCGGTCCCTCGCGTCACCGCTGCCGGACCAGGCGCAGCATCCGCGCGATGATCTCGTCGGTGTCTATTCCCTCGGCCCGGGCGTGAAAGTTCAGCAGCAGCCGGTGCCGCAGCACGGGCGCCGCCACCGCCTGCACGTCCTCGAAGTTCACGTGGTACCGGCCCGACAACAAGGCCCGCGCCTTGGCCCCCAGCACCAGGTACTGCGAGGCCCGCGGACTGGCCCCGTAGCGGATGAAACGATGCACGTCCTTGTGGTGGGCCGTCATTTCCGGCCGCGAGTAGCCGGCCAGGGCCACCGCATAATCCACCACGTCGTTGGCCACCGGCACGCCCCGGACCAGCGACTGCAACCGCACGACTTCCTCCGCCGCCAGGATCGCCTCCGGCTCCACCACCCGCGTGGTCGTCGTGCTCTTGACGATCTCGGACTCCTCCTGAGGCGTCGGGTACGTGACCGGGATATTGAACATGAAACGGTCCAACTGCGCTTCGGGCAGCGGATACGTCCCCTCCTGCTCGACCGGATTCTGCGTGGCCACGACAAAGAACGGCGGTTCGAGCGTGTAGGTCTTGCGGCCGACCGACACCTCCAGTTCCTGCATCGCCTGCAACAGCGCGGCCTGAGTCTTCGGCGGCGCCCGATTGATCTCGTCGGCCAGCAGAAAATGCGTGAACAACGGGCCCGGGAAGAACTCCAGCTTGCGGCGGCCCGTGTCCGGATCCTCCTCGATGATGTCCGTCCCCGTGATGTCCGACGGCATCAGGTCCGGTGTGAACTGGATCCGCCGGTAGTCCATCCGCAACGTCTTCGAGATCGTCCGCGCCATCAGCGTCTTGCCCAGCCCCGGCACGCCAATCATCAGCGCATGGCCGCGGCAGAGCAGACAGACCAGCAGGCTGTCCACCACGCGATCCTGCCCCACCACCACCTTGGCGATTTCGGCCTTGAGCTGGCGGCGAGCTTCCTTGAGCCGCTCGATCGCTTCCTGGTCGGAGGAATTCAGTGCTGGAGTTGGTTCGGGCATGGGAGTTGTCGGCTCTGAGTTGTCAGTTGTCAGTTATCAGTTGTCAGTCGGGAATTTGCAATTTGCAATCTTTGATCGCCGTACTGAGGGAGTCTCCATCGGTTGTTGCGGAGCGTCCGGACCTGTGCCACTCGCAAGTCGGGCTGGACACTGACCGCGGCGGAGGGTTCAGACGGCGGTCGGAAGGCTCATCACGCGGAGCGTGATGGCTACTTTGGGAAGGGTTGACTCTGGCAGCGCAAAGAAGAGCCCCTCCCCAGCCCTCCCCGGAAGCCGGGGAGGGGGCCAGAGGGATAGCAAGGGGGGCGCTTGCCGACGCGGAGACCATCCACGTTTTCCCTCGGTCATAACGCCAAATCCCCTCGGCAAAGCAACCTAAAAGCTGCACGATCCCGAAGCGGGAACGGGGCCAGAGGGATATCAAGGGCATACGCTCGCCGAAGCGGAGGTTGAAGAGCGGAGTTTGACACTCGTAAGTCACGCTAAATTCTTTCGAGAAGACAACTCACGCCGGGACGACGAAAATCCCTCGCTGACGCTTCGGCACCATTCACCGACGCGTCGGACAACCATTTGAATCGACTTCAGTTCTTGGTTTGGGAAGCATCACTTGTCGCTGGCGTCCCGCCATCTTGGAGTACGTAGGTCTTGGCCGCCAACTGGCCGTCGTCGGGCCGCTGGGCGGCGTCGGCCGGCGGCGCGTCGCTGTCAGTCAGTTGGTCCCACTCGGTGCCTCGCCGGTCGCCGTTATCGTCCAGTTGCGCGTGTTCGGTGGGAGCGCGCTTGTCCGCCGTGAAGATAGCAGTCACCTCGGCCACGGCGGCGCCGAACAATTCCCGCACCGAGACGCGGCCATCGCCGTCGCCGTCCAGCTCGGCCGCCGGGCGCTCGGCCACTCGGCACAGGGCCAGCGGAAACTCCGTCTCGTTGTACTCCATGTCGGCCGCCGTCGCGGCGATCACAATCCGCCCCTCGCGCGACGAGCGATCCACGAACCATCCAGCACAACTGGTCGTCAACCAGAAGATCTGCTCGCGACATCCAAGCTTCTCGAACAGCAGGCCCCAGGTGCGGTCATCCACGTCGGGGCCCGGCAAATGCAGATACGCTCGCCGCCCGTCATGGTTGGCGTGGCCCAGCGTCAGCACCCACAAACGATCTTCCGGCCGCAGCCGTTCGGTCAGCTCGCGAGCCACCGTTTCCAGTTCGTCCCGCGTGCCCGGGCGCCGCCGCGGCTGCGCGGGCTCGGCAGCCTTGTCGGGCTCGGTGGTTTCGTTGGGCTCGGCAGCCTTGTTGGGCGGGGAGCCGCCGGCGGCCGGTTCGGGCTGGCGGGCGTCGTTTGCCCGCCGCTCGGCGCCTGACAGAATCGTGATCCGTTCGGGATCGAATCCGGCGGGGCCGGTCAGCCAGGCGACCCAGCGGCGCTGGATGTCGTCGAACAGTTGCCGGTGAGCGTCATCGCCGGGCAGGCCGACCACAATCAGCGCGTGGCTGCTACCGGGCTGGCTGGCAGCGGGTCGTTCCACCGTCGGATCGTCAGCCGCCGCCCCGGCCGGCCAGAGACCCAGCGCCAGCAGAGACAGCCCCCAACCGAATACGACCACTTGGAAGGGTCGCAGCGCGACAAATTGGACCATCGTGCGTTTCCCTTGTCAGCCTCGCTGGGCTGGTAGCCATACCGTCCGGCGGAATGGACGGCATTCCTGGCTGGACTTCCAGGGCCAGTTCGCCTCCCCTGGTTCCGTTGTAATCGCTCGAATGCCTGAATGATACAGGCCGGGCAGTGGCCATCCGGACGTCGCGATGCTCGTCCGCTGAACCGATAATCGAAGAACTGCGCGCCGGCACGCGGCATGCACCGCATGAGCGCTTGGCGTCGGCGGCCGGATGTGGCCCCGCGAAGGGGGGATGATCACCAGCCAGCAGGAGACTTAGCCATGTCCGTGGGAAGAATCTGTGTGCGCAGCGTCGATCTGGCGGAAGCGGACGAACCGGTGCAAGTCGCCGCTCAGCGCATGAACGATCGCAACGTAGGAACGCTTGTCGTCCTGGACAATCAGCGGCGGCCGATCGGCATCGTCACCGACCGTGACCTGGCTCTGCGAGTGGTGGCCAAGGGGTTGGCGCCACTGGGCACGACAGTCGGCCAGGTCATGACGGAGTGCCCGGAGACGGTGGGCGAGGACACGTCGATCGAGGCGGCACTGACGGTGATGCGAGCGGGTCCGTACCGCCGCGTGCCGGTGGTGGACGACGACGGCCGTCTGGTTGGACTGGTCAGCGTCGACGACGTGCTGGATCTGCTGGCCGAGGAGTTCAGCGAGATCCGCCAACTGCTGGCCCGCGAGAACCCCAGCGTTCTGGGCGTTCCCGGCTGAGGTGCGGTGGGCACCACTCACAGCACGACGTTCGCCGCGGCTCACACCAGCGACTCGGCGCCGGGGACTTCGCTCGGTTCCGGCTCCCGGACGTCCAGTTCCCGGCTGCACGCGGTTGGCTCGTCCCGGTCACTGGTCGGCAAGACCGAGCCTCGCAGCAGTTGGCCCAGGTCCAGCATTAGACTGAACAACGACGGCACCAGGACCAGCGTGAAGATGGTCGAGACCAGCAGGCCTCCCAGCACGACGCTGCCCAGGCCGCGGTACAATTCGCTGCCCGCGCCGGGAAACAGCACCAGTGGCGCCAGTCCGAACACGGTGGTCAGCGTGGTCATGAAGATGGGCCGGATGCGCGTGCGGACGCTTTCCAGGATGGCCGACTGCGGCGGCATCTGCTGCTCGCGCATCAGGTTCAGCGACTGGTGCACGATCAGAATGGCGTTGTTGACCACGGTCCCGATCAGGATGACAAAGCCGAGCATGGTGAGCACGTCGAGCGCCTGCGGCGGCTGGCCTTGCAGCATCAGGTACTGGCTGAGCAGCCGCAGTCCCAGGATGCCTCCCACGGCGCCCAGCGGCACGCTCAGAATGATCACCAGCGGATGGACCCACGATTCGAACAGGGCGGCCATCAGCAAGTAGGTGATCAGCAGGGCCAGCAGCAGGTTCCAGCGCAGCGCCAACCAGGTTTCCCGGAGCTTGTCGGCGGTGCCGCTGAGTCGGATCGTGTATTCGCCCTGCAGTTCCTCGCGCAGCCCAGCCAGGATCTGCGTCTCGATCCGCTCGATGGCGTCTTCCAGGGCCACTTCGGGCGGCGGAGTCACCTGGATCGTGATCGCGCGTTGCCGTTCCCGGTGATTGATCTGCTCCGGTCCACTGCCCAAGGTGACCTCGGCCAGGGCCGCGATCGGAATCAGTTTGCCGGCCGGAGTGGAAACGGTCAGCATTTCCACGTCCTGGGTCTGATCCATGAACAGCTCGTCGCCGATAATCGTCAGGTCGATCTTGTCGCCGCCCACGTAGTAGTCGGTGGCATAGGCGCCGTCGACCAGGGCGTTCACGGCATAGCCCAGGTCGGCGGCCGACACGCCCAGGTCGGAGGACTGCATCAGCCGCGGGGTGACGTGCACCTCGGGGCTGGACAGGTCCAGGCTCGGCACGGGCCGGGCCTGAGCGCCGGCGATCAGCGGTTGTTGGGGATTCATGATCGTCCCCATGATGCGGCCGCCGATCGCCACCAGCTCGGTCAGCTCCGGGCCCGTGATCTCGATGTCGATGCTCCGCCCGGCCGTCAGCCCCCGTTCGAACAGACTCGACTTGCTGGCCACCACGATCGTGCCGGGCAGCTTGGGTCGCAGCCTGTCGACCAGCAGAATCAGCTCGTCCACGCGCGACGGGTCGGCCGATCGGAGGCCGAGGAACACGGAGCGGCCGCGGGCGAAGTAGAAGAAGTCCTTGATCGGGGGAAAGTCGAGTTGTTTCGCTTCGGGACTATCCGGGTTCACGTCCCAGTACGGCTGCAGCTCGTCCTCCACGATCTGCCCCATGGCGTTCAACTGTTCCAGGTTGTAGCCGGGCGGCGGCAGGATGAAGCACAGCACCAGGTTGCGGTTGCCGACGGGCAGGTATTCGACCTTGGGCCAGAACACCATGCTCAGCACGATCGACGCGCCGACCAGCCCGGCCACCACGGCCACGCGCCGCATCCAACTGCGCTGGATCCAGGCGTTCAGGCCCACGACGAGGTCGATCA
>JAGFJK010000330.1 GCA_024102795.1 Pirellulaceae bacterium | reverse complement strand
CGGCGCCGGAGAAACAGGGGGCTGACGCCCCCCGCTCGCCGAATCCGTTCGCCTGTACGTGCGCGGCGCCGGAGAAACAGGGGTAGCATGGGCTTCCAGCCCGTGTAGCCCGTTTGGTTTGATCGCGACGCCGGAGAAACAGGGGGCTGACGCCCCCCGCTCGCCCCCCGCTCGCCCCCCGCTCGCCTACTTCGGCGCCACGATCTTGCCCTTGTAGGTCTTCGTGAAGTCCCGGAAGCGGATCTCGGTCCCGTCGCGCTTGGTCAGCGTCTGTTCCTTCGTGGCCCTGAAATCGACCGTCATCTCAAACTGGCCGTCCTTCATCTTGATGCAGACCATCAACGTGCCGAGCGACTGGTCGCCCAGTCCGAACGCATGGCCCTTGATCTCCTTGGTCGCCTTGTGTTCCAAGTGGCCGTTGAACCCCTCGCCCAACTGCTCGCCCCGCTTCTGCACGAACAGCGCGAAGTTGAAGAGGAACTCGACCACGTCCTGCCAGCTCAGCCCCTGGGACAGGATCTGCACGGGCTTGCCCAGCAGGTCGGCCAGGTAGGTGGTGACCTGCGTCCAGTGCCCCTCCTGGGCCTCGTCGAGCAGGAATCTTTCCAGCGGATCGCGCGACGACTGCTGGACTTCGCCCGCCACGTGGCCGACCAGTTGGCCGAAGATATCGCCATCGGCCGAGAACCAGACGGGCTCGAAGTCGCGAACCTCGGTTGGCTGTTCCGGCTGCGGCGGCGGAGCGGGCGGGTCGTTGTCCTCGTTCTCGCGCTCCTTGAGCTGCTGGGCGTAGGCGCGAGCGGCCGCGGTGGCGTCGTCCAGCTTCTTCTCCGCCTGGTCCACCTTCTGCTGGCACTTATCGATTTCCCGCTGCAACTGCTCCTGCCGCCTCTCCAGACTGTTTTCGAGCTTCTCCAGGGTCTTGGCGGCGCGGGCCCGCTGCTTGGGAAGCTCCTGCAATTCCTTGCGCAGATCGACGGTGACTTGCGGCTGGCCTTCCTCGATGATCACGTAGTGGCCGGGCCGCCCGCCGATGCGGATCACCTGGCGGTGGGGCGTGGGTTGCTGGACGTCGTTCTCCAACGACTTGACGCGGTTGTTCAGGTCCTCGATCTGCTTGTCCAGTTCATCGAGAGCCTTCTGGGCTTGTTCGATCTGGGACTGGAGCTGCTGCGAGAGCGGATCGTTGGCCGCTTGCTCCTGTTTCTGGGCCAGCTCCTGGCGGGCCGCGTCGAGCTGCTCCTGAGCTTGCTGGTGCCGCTGCAGCAGTTGGGCCGCGTGGCGGTCGTTGTCCTGAGTGGCCGCCTTCTCCAGGCAGCGGATCTCTTCCTCGGTGAGCGGCGGGACTTGCTGCCCGCCGCTTTCGCCGTCTCCTTCGCCCTGGCCGATACCGACCCACGCCCCGCGGGCGACGTCGGCCGGGTCCAGGTACGACGGTTGGCTGTCCTGCCAGTGGCCCGCATACTGGTCGAACGCGGCCGCTTCCTGGGCATTGGCGACAGGCGCCGCCGGCAGCGCCAGCACGTTGGCGGCCAGCAATTGGCGGCTGTCCAGTGTCTCGAACCGCAAGCAGCGGCGCGGGTTACGTTTCGGGGTCCGGTTTCGATTGGTTCGCGCGTGCAGCCAAGACTTCCGCATGATGACTCCCCTTCGGCAGGCGTTCCGGGTGCTGCGGCGAGTCCCCGTCGGACCCGCTTCACCCGGGAGATTGCCGCCGGGGCGCGCGAGCGGCCAGAAATTTCCGGCCAACTGTGAATTCAACCGGCGTTGTTCCAGCCCACACACGTGGTGACGGAGGCGCTGGCCTCCGATCCGGACTCAGCCGAGCCGTTCGACAAGACGGCCGGAGACGCGGGTCGCGCTTCTCTGGAGGGCGCCGAGCAACGCGGACTCGGCCGAGTTGCCGGTACCGTACTGGTCGAGCATCCCCGCCAGCCAATCGCCCTCGGCCTGATCGATTTCGCCGGGAGTGTCGATATCCATGATCAGCAAGCGCGCGACATGGTTCACAAAGAACTCGGTCCACTCCCCGCACTGCTCCGCTCGCTCACCCAGCGCCTGATTCACGCGGAACAACAATTCCACTTCGCTCCGGTCCACCACCCAGTCCCGCTGCAGCCTGCGTTCCAGCGCGCGAACCTCGTCCGCGTCGACCAGGCTGTCCCTCATGACTTTTTCCAGGATTTCGTCAGCGGTCCACTCGTCGTAAACTGACATGCGCGGGATCCTCGTCCAGGTCAAATTCGCCTGGTGACATCAGGTGCGGGTGGCCATGTCAAACTGTCGATGTGATTCAGGGATTCGCATTGCGGCGATGTGACTCGAGCGAAAGTACCCCTCATGCCAGGATACTCAGGCAAGCCGCTGGCCGCGAAGCTGGGCCTCAAGCCGGGCTATCGGCTCAAAACCTGCAACGCTCCCCCGCACTACCTCGACCTGTTGGGACCGCTGCCGGAGGGTATCATAATCTCGCGGTCCGTTCGATCCAAGATCCACCTGTGGCACTTGTTCACGGCATCGTTTGTCGAATTGTCCCGGCAGCTTCCGATCGCCATGCGCCAGATTGAGTCGGACGGGATGATCTGGGTCTCGTGGCCGAAGAAATCGTCGGGAGTGCCGTCCGAGATCACCGAGGATACCGTGCGTGCGGTGGCCCTGCCCCTGGGGCTGGTTGACGTCAAGGTCTGTGCCATCGATGACACATGGTCCGGGCTCAAGCTCGTGATCCGCAAGGAACATCGCCGCTAGTCCAAACGGCGGCCGAGCGGACGGGAATCGTGCTGGAGCGGCTGGCTGCGAGGTCGCCGGCGCTTACATCGCTTCGACGACCCGGCGGTAGGCCCAGACACAGATCGCTCCCACGCCCGCGAACAGGGCCAGCGTGTAGAGCGTGACGACGATCGAAAGCACAATCTTGGCGGCCAGGCTGAAAGCGCGGGACTTCCAGAGGAGCGGAAGACCCAGGATGGCCATCACGAAGAACAGCAGGCTGAGAACCACCCAGGGCCGGTCCAGCAACGGCGGGGCACTCGGTCCGCCGGCGTCATCGGATCCGGCGCCCGGCTGGCCGATTGGCCTCGTAGCCGATCCGCAGTGCGGACAGACCTCCGCGGTGAACGGCAAAGTCGCTTCGCACCGCGGACAAAGGATCTTGTCAACGTAGCTGGCGTTCATCGTGGTGCAACTGCGGACAGACAGGTCAGCGGGCTGAATTCCTGATCCCAGCCACGGGTGGCCGGTTGCCTGGCAGGGCCAGTCGGTGGGGGCAAGTTTACGCGACGGACGAGGGTGGCGAAACTGGTGGTTGGACCGTTGCCGCAGCGGCCTGGCCAACCGTGCCGGCCTGGCCAACCGCGCCGATTCTTAAGATTGCTGGAACCCCGGTTGACGCTCCTCGAATCCTCGGCCACCATGGGTTTTCGTGGGAACTCCACGAGTTGGCTTGCGAAACTCTCCCTAGACACTGTGAAGTGTTTGACCGCGGTGCGAAGACGGTTCGGCGCTGCCCCTCTCTCACGTTGGCAGCGACCGGGTAGCCGCAGTCACGTGTCATCCCTGTTGAGCAGTCTGGAAATGCCGAAGCATGTCCCGCGGGCGAAGCGGCGAGATGGTTCGGGTTCCGGCTGCGTGCAAGCCCCCCGCGGGGCCAATGGTACCGGACGGGAGCGGTCCGGCCAGCGGCCCTGCCTGAAGAACGTGGAGCGAGAGATGAGGTTAGCCAAAGCTGCGTCCGTGTTGGATTATCGACTGCAGTCCAATTTCGAAGTCGTCCGCCGGCAGTTGCTGCAGGACAAGTTCGCTCGGCGCCTGGACAAGCCGCTGGCCTACTGGGCCCTGCCGAAAGACCGGCGTCTGCCGCTGGCCCTGCTGGGCCGCAAGCTGGGCGACCTGGTCAATACGCCGTTCCAGGAACTGGTGGCGACGCCCGGCGTCGGGCACAAGAAGCTCGAATCGCTGGTGCGGCTGATGTGCCGGGCGACGGAGGAAGTGCCGGCGGCCCCGAACGCCGCCGAGCTGTCGCCGGACTTGCCGGCCGCCGACGCCTCAGGAGCCGACGTCGAACCGCTGCTGGCCGAGCCGATGCCGCGCCCGAACGGGCACTTCGACGAGACGTTGGTGTCCGAGCTGGTTTGGGAAGAGTGGCAAGCCACGGTCCGACGCTACGGCATGGGACACGAGAAGCTGGCCCGGTTCGCGCCATCGCTCCGCGATCTGCCCTCGGTCATCTGGCAAGTGCCGCTGAACGCCTTCCTGGGCCGCTCGATCGCTGAGCTGCGGGGCCGGAAGACCTATGGCGAAAAGCGGATCCGCGCGATCCTCGAAGTCTTCTACACGCTGCACAATCTGCTCGCCCGGAGCGAGACCCGCAACGGTCTGGCGGTGTCGGTCCTGCCGGCATTCGTGCCGCCACTGGTTGGCTGGCTGGCCATGCAACTCGACTCGGACCAGCCACCGTCAACTGCCGACATCGAACGCTCGCTGATCCGGCCGCTGCTGGAGCAGTGGGAGAAGGACGCGGGCCCGATTGTCGTCCAACTGGCATCCGCCCGGCTGGGCCTGAACGGCGACTGCCCGCCCGTTCGCTGCCTCGCTCGACGCCTGCACGTGACACGAGCCCGCGTGTACCAGATGCTGGACGAATGCCGCGAGGTGATGGAAATCCGCTGGCCGGAAGGCCAGAACTGGCTCAATCGGCTCCTGCGGCACCTGGAAGCCGTCGGCGCCGACCAGGCGGACGTAGCGCTGATCGCCCGGCTGCTGGACCTGGCCTGGCCGCGAGGCAGGTAGCGTCCGAGTGCCGGGGCAAGCAGGATGGGCTGAGACTCGTGTTGCGTAGGCCGGAGGAGCATCGTCCGGCGGGACGAGGAGGTTGCGGCGCGTTGGGCGGACGGCCGGAGATTGGAAATTAGGAATTGCAAATTGAAAATTGCAAATTGAAAATTGACAACTGATGACTGACGACTGATGACTTGCAAAACCATCGTCACGCGGCCTGGCGGCGCACGGTGGGACTCCACATGCCAGGCGGTGTAGCGGTGGCGTCTTCGGCTGCTTCGCCGCTTTCGTCCAGCCGGGTCCGCGCTCGCTGAACGCGGCGCTGGTGCCGCTTGTAGCCCGACAAGCTGAAGCAGCCCCAGACGCGCCCCGCCAGATGTGCCAGGGCGCTGGGATCGGGAAGCTGCGAGATGGTTTCGCCAGCCACCGCCAGAGGGTGCAACAGCAGTGCCGTCAGCCAACCCTGGGCGGGAGCATGTCGCCAGAACAGTTGTTCGGACTGGCAGCCGGACGCGAAACTGGGTCCCGGCTGAATCGGCATCGCCGCCGCTCGAATCCGGCTGGCCGGTTCGGTCGCGCAGCGGAATCCCAGTTGCCGCAGCGACAGCGCCAGATCGATGTCGGCCAGTTGTTCTCCCAGGCCCACGTCGAAGCCGCCCAGTTCGCGCAGCGGTCGAGTGCGATAGAAGCCCGCGCACCGGG
The DNA here is from genome assembly GCA_024102795.1 of Pirellulaceae bacterium. Lineage (GTDB taxonomy): Bacteria > Planctomycetota > Planctomycetia > Pirellulales > Pirellulaceae > JAGFJK01. The sequence continues at coordinate 7,545 of JAGFJK010000330.1, read as the reverse complement.
CCGGTCCGAGGACATCCAGCGGTGTGGCCGCGCGGCCAGCCGATCCGACCGACTCCAGCAGCATGCGGCGCCCTCCGGCATGGTACCCAATGCCGTTCCAGGCGACTGGCTGTCCTTTGCCAGCGAATGTCACCACCGGTGATACTGCACCCACGGCCGGTTGGTCGAAACAGGCCATGGCGTTTTCCGCCCAGCCGTCTTCTACCTCCAGGCCCGCTTCCAGGAAGTGAACCACGTCGCCCCGCGCCGCCGCCAGCCCGGCATTCAGCAATTCCAAACAGTTTGCCTGACCCGCCGCGTGGAGAAAACGGACCTCGGCCGACAGGTCGTACGGGTCCGCGTAGGCGAACGGGTGTACGACCACCACTTCGCAGTCGTCGGGCCGGCGTTGAAGCACCGAGGCCAGCGTCAACTCAAACGGCTCGGCGTCGTTCAGACTGGCGATCACAATTGAAAGCCGAGGCACGGTGACCTTCCTTGGCTTACCGCCTTCACAAGTTAGCTCAGAATCAAAGCCATCAGACGGGTGGAGACATTGCCCTCTCGTCTCGTTATTTCGGATGCCGCAGCCCGCGAAGTTTATCCGAATGCCCCCGGTTCCGTGGTTCTGGCGGAAACAGCAATTGCCAGGATTCTCTGGATTGCGCAAACTGGGCCAACGGTGGTCACGGGCCTCTGGCCGGTCGGCGCGACCACTGCCCGACGTGCTTACTCGGCCCAGACCTGAGCCAGTTCGACCAGCACGTCGGCGGCTTGCCGCATTTCGTCCAGGCAGGCCCATTCCAGGGGCGAATGCGGATTGTGCTGACCGGTGGACAGGTTGGGCGTGGGCAGGCCACGGTGGGTCAGCAGCGAGCCGTCGGTGCCGCCGCGGATGATGGTCGTGCGAGGCGTGCGGCCGAGCCGTTCGTGGGCTTGCGCGGCGTACGCCACGGCTCGCGGCTCGCGGGCCAGACCGTCAGCCAGGTTCCGGTATTGGGTGCGGACGTCGACCTGAATGTCGAGTCCCGGAAACAGACTGGTCACTTCCGCGGCCGTCGACCGCAGCAGTTCCGCGTGGTCTTCCAGCGCCGCGGTGTCGAAGTCGCGCAGCAGGACCTTGAGGACCACTTCGGCCACGCCGCCTTCGGCGTGGTAAGGATGCAGGAAGCCTTCGCGCTGGCTGGTCGCTTCGGGCGCCCGTTGTGTGCGGGGCAGGCGGGCGAGCAGTTCGCCGGCGGCCCGCAGGGCGTTGACCATGCGATCCTTGGCGATCGACGGGTGGATGTTCACGCCTCGCACGCGGACGGTCGCCAGATCGGCCGAAAACGTCTCGACATCGATCTCATCCGCTCCCGCTCCATCCAGCGTGTAACCGGCCACGGCGTCCAGCCGCCGCAGATCGACGTGGTCCACTCCCCGCCCGATCTCCTCGTCGCAGGTAAACAGGATGCGGATCGGACCGTGGGGCAGGTAGGGATGTTCCAGCAGGCAGTGGGCGGTCTCCATGATCACGGCCACGCCGGCCTTGTCGTCGCCGCCCAGCAGGGTCGTGCCGTCGGTGGTGATCAAAGTGCTTCCAATCAGTTGATCCAGTTCGGGATTCTCGGCCACTCGGATCACCTTGTCCGGAGCGGCGGGCAGCACAATATCGCCGCCTGTGTAGGACTCGATCACTTGCGGCTGCACGCCGCTGCCGCTGGTTTCGGGCGACGTGTCCAGGTGGGCGTTCCAGGCGATCGCCTGGGTGGCTCGAGGCGTGCTGGCCGGGATCGTGGCCCAGACCAGACCGTGGCGGTCGTGGTCCACGTCGGCGGCTCCCATCGCCCGCAGTTCGTCCGTCAGGAGCCGGCCCAGCTCGCGCTGGCCTGGGCTGCTGGGATACTCCTCCGTCCGGTCGTTGGCCGTCGTGTCGATGCGCACGTAGCGCAGAAACCGCTCCAGCAGCCGCTGGCGATTGATGATGCTTGGATTCATGCGGTCGCAGCCCGAAGAGTGAAGGAGCAGATCCGTCGGTCAGTTTCTGAACCGGGGCGCGCCCGGCAGGCTCAAAATCTGTTAATCTTTATGTCTCAGCCGGTCAGCTCGTGGAAGGGGTCCTGCGATGGCGCGTGACAACGTGCGGTACCTGGTGTTCGACATCGAGAGCGCGGCCGACGGGTTGCTGGTTTCCCGCCTGCGATATCCCGGCGAGCAGCTCGAACCGGCCGCGGCCTGTGCCCGGTTCCGCGCGGAGCTGGTGGAGAAATACGACAGCGATTTCATCCCGTACACGTACCAGATTCCCGTGTCGGTGGTGGTGGGCAAGGTGGCCGCCGACTTCCAGTTGCTGGACCTGGTGGCGCTGGACGAACCGCAGTTCCGCTCGCACCAGTTGACCGAGCGGTTCTGGCGCGGCTGGGACGTGTATCAGCGCCCGACGCTGGTCAGTTTCAACGGGCGGACGTTCGATATGCCGCTGATGGAGCTGGCCGCCTTCCGCTACGGGCTGAGCTTGCCGAGCTGGTTCGACACGAACGCGCGGGCCTACGATCAGCCGCGGAACCGCTACAACTTGGGCGCTCACCTGGACCTGCACGACGTGCTGACCAACTTCGGCGCGTCCCGCTTTCATGGCGGCCTGAACCTGGCTGCCAACCTGCTGGGCAAACCGGGCAAGATGACCGTCCAGGGCCACATGGTTCAGGATCTGTACGAAGCCGGCCGGTTGGCCGAGATCAATGACTACTGCCGCTGCGACGTGCTGGACACCTATTTTGTGTTTCTCCGCGTTTCCGTGGTGCTGGGCCAGTTGACGCTGGAGCGCGAGCAGGAGTTGGTCGAACTGACTCGGCAGTGGCTTCAGCAGCGGGCCGGCGAGACGCCCGTGTTCGAGCAGTACCTGGCCCACTGGGGCGACTGGCAGAACCCCTGGCAGTGACGGGCCCGGTGGCGCCTGGCCAGCGGCCCCTCAGCTTGGGACGAGAAGCTGCAGCAAGCGCGGCACGAACACCAGCAGCCCGACCGCGACGGCGCCAAGGGCAGCCAGCAGCACGGCGCCGCTGGCCATGTTCAGCGCCCTGGCCAGGTGCGGATTGTGCCGCCGATCGACGGCCTTGGCCAGGACTTCCAGCGCCGTGTTGAACATCTCGGCGGCCAGCACCCCGGCGACGCTCAGCGCGATCAGGCACCACTCGGTCCGTCCCACGCGCAACCCGGCCGCCAGGCCCAGCGCCAGCGCGGCGCACACCAGGTGTACGTGAAAGCTGCTTTGCCAGCGCATGGCGTCGCCGATCGCCGCCAGCGCGTTGCGGAACTTCCGGGGCCAGGAGCGTCGCGGCGGCTGGTAGTCGGGCTCGCTCATCGCACGCAGGGCCTCTTACTCCAGGCCTCGGGCGCCGGCGGGCGGAATCTGCACCCCGCCCACTTGTCCCAGGCGTCCGCGCGGCAGGAACCGCGGTTCGATGGCCAGTTGCAAACCCACGTTGTCGCGGCCCGTGTCGACGATAAAGCCCAGCCGCACTAGCGCCGATTCGCCCACCCGCACGATGCTGACGCTCTGGCCGATGTTCCCCGCCTCGCCAAAATCGTACGACGCGCCCAGGTTGGCGATCCACTTCTCGCTTAGCCGGTAGCTCAGCCTGGCGTTGACGATGTTGCTGCTGATCGGTCCTTCCAGACTGCGATAGCCCAGGTATAACTGGCCGCGTTCGGGCCGGCTGAGCAGTCCGCCGATCGAAATGCTGCGCAACCCGTCGGCGAAGAAATCGAAGTAACCGTCCGACAGCAGCGTGAAGCGGTCGCCCACGTGCCAGCGGAAATCGTAGTCCAGTTGCCCGAACTCCTGGCCGAAGTTGTCGCGGTCGGCGTCCGGATAAACCGAACCCTGCACGTCGAGCAGAATCCAATCGATGATCCGTTCCTGGCCGGGCAGGCCCCGCTTGGTCTGCCACCGTTGCCGCACGCCGAGACGGGCCAGGGTCAGATCGTCGGCCAGTTCCAGGCTGGGCGAGTTGACCCAGCGCTGCAGTCCCGAACGCACGGCGTAGTATCGCGGATCGAACTGATCGGGGATCACGCCGCCGAAGGTGGTGAACGAGAACACGCGCCGCGACTCCTCCACGGCGTCGTCGTCGAACGGGTCGTACATCGGCAGTTGCGCCACGTCGCGATTGGCGTCGGCGTAGAAGATGTCCGTTTCGAACACGATCTTGTGGGCCAGCCCGTTGACGTTCAACAAGGCGCTCTGCACCGTCGGGTCGACTCGCCACAGGGGCAGGCTGGCGCGGATGCCCGCCTGCCCGTACAGCCTGGTCAGATCCTCGTCGTCGATGTCGCCTCCCCAGTGCGCCGCCTCTCCCAGCGCGTAGGGCACCACCTTGACCGGACCCAGGCTCAGCGGCAGATCGATCTCCTGGCGCGTCGCGGCCCGAATCCCCTCGCTGTCGGTCTCCCAGGGAAACAACTGCCAGAGCGCGGCCTGCTGCGGGTCTTCGGGCTGAGTGGCCGGCCGCTGGTGCGCGTAGCTGACCTGGGAGTGGGCGAACCAGGTCAAGCGGTCGAACAGCAGCGGCTGGCCCGTCAGGAAATGGTCCACGCGCGGCAGCCACTCGGTCTGAGTGAAGAAGTCGTTGTACCGCGTGTCCCAACTGATCGAGAAAGACTGGTTGCCGAAGTACCGCTTCACCTCCAGGCCCGTCGTCGCGTCCTTGCCCGTGTCCCACTCCAGCTCGTAATACTGCTCCAGAAAATTGCGGTCGCTGACCAGCCCCATCTCGCCAAAGTACTGCCAGCCGTAGGGCAGGAACTGCCGGTGCTGCGAGAGGACGCGGTAGCGGTAGGTCTCTTCGGGGACCAGGCCTTGCCGTTGCTGGCCCAGGTTGTCGAGACCATCGTCCTTGATGCCCCAGGCGTCGATGAACCCGCGGGTCGGACTGGGAATCCCCAGGAACCGGTCCCGCTCGTAGGTGAAGTTCGTGCCCAGCCCAAAACCGCGATCCGACAGGTAGTCGGTGCTGAGCGTCCACCGCGTGCCCTCGATCGGTCGGCGAATGCCCAGCAACTGGTAAGCGTTCCAGTCGGCCATGATCTGCGTGCCGAACACGTTGTCGTTGCCCAGCTTGATCTGCTCCAGAAAATACGACGGCTGGGACAGGTCGGTGGCGATCGTGGGCCAGTAGAAAACCGGGACGCCGCTCACATAGATAAAATTGTTGCGGGCTGTCGCCAGGTAGCTGTGTTCCAATTGCTGCTGGCCCGTGCCAGGTTCGAACACCGGCTGTCCGGTCAGCGGGTCGGTGGCCGGGCGAGGCTGGTCATGGAAACCCAAGTTCTCGGACTGGAACCAGTAGCTTGGCACGCCCAGCCGGCTGCTGGTTGCGGCGGCTCCATACGCCTGGATGTGATAGCGATCGACCACCTGCAGGACATCGGCCTTGAGCCGCAGCAGGCCTTCGTATTCGGGCACGGGCGTGAGCATTTCGGCCGCCAGCACGACACCGTAATCCTGGCCCACGTTGTAGTACATCCGCTCGGCGTAGATCACCCGGTCGCCCTGGCGGAAGACGATGTTGCCTTCCATGTAAAGTTCCAGCGGGATGTCGCCCGCCTGCGCCGCCTCGCCGCGCTGTCCCAGGTCCTGCAGGTTGGGTGCCCAGAGCACCAGCCGGTCGGTTTCAATCGTGACCCGGCTCAGATCCCCGGCGCTTGGCCCCAGCTCTCCCAGGTCCGCCGGCTGGATGCCTTCGATGGCCGCCAGGATGCCGGCCTTGAAAATCACGATCGTCTCGTTCGTGACCGGATCCGTCTCCAACTGGGCTTGCGGCCGGACGTTGCTTCGCCCCCGCACAATCACCCGCCGGTTGCCCAGCCCGACGGTGGTGGCGCTTTCGGCGGCTGGTGTGGGAATCTCCTCGGTGAATTGCGCCGGCTGCAGCTCGCGCTGGCGAGCGGCGGTGCCGCGCTGATAGACCGCGGGCTGAGCGGTGGGTGTTTCGGCCAGGGGCACCTGCATCACGATCCGGGCACGGGTTTCGAAACGCCCCAGCCAGGTGCGGCCCGTCATGCTTTGAGCCGCTCGGCCGGTTGCCGCGTGCGATGAGCCCTGGTGGTTGTGATCGACCCAGACGTCGCCTTCCAGGTAGGTGATCAGCTTGGCGGGGCGCGTGTCGCCGGGCGGCGCGATGTCGACCCACAACACCGCCTCGTGGCCCCGCGCCAGCACGCGATCCTGCTGAATCTGGCAGTTGCCATGCAAGTGCCAGACGTCGTAGTTGCCCTGGCGCCAGCGAGCGGCCCGGTCCGCTCGCACCGTCACTGGTGCGCCCGGATCGGCGGCCGGCCAGTCGATGTCCGCTCGCCCGACCGCCGGGCAAAGAACGCCGGCCAGCCACAGAACAAGACCCAAGCCTGGCCAGAGTCGCCTTTCGCTCCGCGTGGGCGAGCGGGGGGCGTCAGCCCCCTGTTTCTGGTCGAGCGGCGAGCGGGGGGCGTCAGCCCCCTGTTTCTGCTTCTGGCATCGTCCTTCACAACCCCCACACGGGTCCCAGACCCGACTTTCGCCGTCTGCGCACCGCCGCCGCGTCGGCGCGCCAGGCGACCCGGACGAGTCGCCGACCCGCCGCGCGCTGGGGCACCAGGAGCTGGATTGCTGAGACGGAGAGTTCAGAGTCGCGGCGTCCTTGCCTCGAAACATGTCGCCTGCTGGACGGCTGGTTGCTACCGGCGCAGAGCGAGACCGGTGGCGGCGCGGATTATAGGGGCGGCTCAACTTGGGAGCAAGGCGGAAACGAACGCTCGCCGCTGGCTGCAAACACTGGCCATTTAATGACTTGTTGAGCGCTTCCGCCAGCCGATCCACGCGACCGTCATAGTTTGGCAACCGGCCGCCGCCAGCAGCGCCAGGACAGGTACCAGGGGGGCCCGCATCCGCAGGTCGCTCCAGTACACCGTGTGCATCGCCGTCACCGCCAGGCAAAGTGCCAGGCCCCACGCCCAGGGGAAACGCGCCGCTTGACGCCCCAGTCCGATCATTCCGATCGCGGCCAGCCCGTACAGAATCGCGTACCAGGCCGCGGTGAGGTACCGCAGCCCGCGTCGAGCCGTCGATTCGGGCTGGCTGGTGGGCCGCGGTAGGACGCTCCACAACCGCGCGGCCCGAACCAGCGACGCGTACAGGAACATGCCCGGCTGCTGGCGGATGGCCTGGATTGCAAGCTGGTAGTCAAGCTGGTCGCGGTGCAGTTCGGGCGGCAGGTCAGGATCGGGTTGAACCGCCGCGTGCCCGGCCGCTCGATAACCGTCCAGCAGCTCGCGGGCGTCCCACGGCAGCGCGGCGGACTCACGACGTAAGTAGTTGTAGTAATGCGGGTTGTTGCCCAGCAGCAGCGTGTAGCCGCCGTGAGTGGACGCCCAGATCGGGCGCCCCAGTTGCAACTGGTTGCGGATGATCCACGGCGCCAGGACCAGGGCCAGCGCCAGACACAGGCCCGCGGACCAGCGCAGCCGTTCACGGGCCGATCCCGGCAGCAGCCAGCAAAGCCCGGCCGCCATCGCCGCCCACGGCGCGAACGAGGGCCGGCACAGGAT
>JAGFJK010000445.1 GCA_024102795.1 Pirellulaceae bacterium | reverse complement strand
TCTTCGGTCACGCTGCCCAAGCCGCCGGTGCCCCGCGACAGGATCCAATCGACCAGCACCGCGCGCAGTTGAGCCGGGCTGGTCCGCTGGTTCAGATTCGAGGCCGAACCGCCAATCAGCAGGTCGCTACCGCCATCGCCCCGCACGGCGTCGAGGCCCGCGCCGCCAATCAGCACGTCGTCGCCGTCGTGGCCGGCCAACTGGTCGTCGCCGTCAGCGCCCAGCAGCAGATCATGGCCCAGGTAGCCAGCCAGGTTGTCGTTGCCATCGGCCCCCACCAGCACGTCGTCGTTCAGCCCGCCATCCATCGTGTCGTGGCCCGACCCGCCGTGCAGGTAGTCGTCGCCCGCCGAGCCGACCAGAGCGTCGTCGCCGCCGCCACCAAATAACATGTCCGCGTCCGCTCCGCCGTACAAACGGTCGTCCCCATCCTGCCCGGAGACTTCCAGCGGGATGCCGTCGGCATCCAGCTCGTGACTGTCGCCGTAGAGCACATTCTCGCCGCCGCCACCCAGCAACCGGTCCGCGCCAGGTCCACCCGCCAACAAGTCCCCGCGCACGCTGCCCGCCAGGTAATCGTCCCCTTCTCCACCGTAGAACGCTACCGATATCGGCAGATGGCTGGCGATGCTGATGAAGTCGTTGCCTTCGTGCCCGTAGGCCACGATCGTTTGCAAGACCTGCACGCCTCCCACCAGCCCGAAATGCTGCGGGAAGAACAGGTCGTTGACACGGACCTTGACCCCGCCGTCCGACCAGGCGGTGAACACGATCCGATCGTCGCCGTCTGTCCCGCGGACGTACAGCACATGCGGGTCGTCCACCAACACCGGGCCATCCTGGATGTGCAGCGATTCGATCTCCTCGAAGTGCATCGGCCGGTGGCTGGGCGCGTACACCAGACCGTGGATGGAATCGACGATCACCGGCCCGGTCGCCGCAGTCACGTCCAACCGCAGCGTATCGCCGGGCCAGGCGGGAGCGGACGGCGAACCGCCATCAATCCGGATCTCGGTCGTCAGGCTGGGCTGCACCGGCGAGGACGCGCCGAACAGATCCTCACCGCCCGAACTGCGGAGCGTCGCCCGATCCAGATCGCCTCCGCCGCCCAAGTCCACGTCCCACAAGTCGTCTCCCGATCCGCTGACCACGGTCAACAGATCGATCTCGGCAAAGTGCAGGCTGCCGCCGGAACCAAACAGGCTGTCGCCAGCACCGGCCCCAACCGAAGATGACGTCACGGAGATGGAATCGCCCGTGGTATCGCCCGCGTCGTGAACCACCAGAAGGTCGCCGTCCTGCCCTCCCCCGTCCACCTGGATCGCGAAGGTTACGAAGTCCGCCGAACCACCGGCCGCCGCTCCGTTGCTGTCAATCTGGATGGCATCATCGCCCCCGAGCCCTCGCAACGTGACGGCCGCCGACCAACTGGCATCCAACTGCTCCAGCCAGATCGCGTCGTTGGCCGAACCGCCTGACACCTGGAGACTGGCACTGGGAATGGTAAAGGTCAGCGGCGACAAGCCGCCGTCCAGCAAGGCCAGCGAGATGCCGTTGGCCAGCCCGTCGTCGGTCACCCGCAGCGAGTGAGGCTGCGCGTCGGTCACTTCGACTTGCAGGCTGCCCAAGGCCGTCGGCAGCAACCGCAGCGGCTCCAGGTTGCGGAAATCGATCCGCCCGGCATCCACTTGCAGCGTGCCCTGGCCGGGGCCCGCTGCCGTGTAGCCGGCGGACGTCAACGGTCCGCCCGACACGACCAGCGAGTCGCCCGCCGAACTGGCCTGGTTGCCGCCGTCCAATTCCACGTCCCGACCCGCGGCGATCCAGGACGTATCGAGCGTCAGCAGGTCGTCCCCGCCCAACATCTCGACATGAATCCTGCCCGTGAACGCGCTGGCGGGCACGCGCACCTCGGTGGTCGATACCATGGTGCCCACGGTGGCCACCAGGACGTTCGCCGGATCCGTGATGACGAACTCCATCGCTCCGCCGTCGTATTGGATCGTCAAACTGTCGTTCTTGCCCCCGGCCGCGATATCCACAATGTGCAGGTCGTTGCCCACCAGTTCCACCAGCGTGTTGCCGGTCGTGACCGTAATCCGCAGGTCCTGCACGTCCGCCAGGTTCGGCGAGCCGTCGTCCGTCACCGTCACCTGCACTTCGTAGACGTTGTCGCCGTTGTCGTCGGCCGGCGAACCGATGTCGGGCGGCGTATTGAAAATCAGTTGCCCCGTCAGGGGATGAAGCGTGAACAGGCCGCTATCCACGCCGCCGGTCAGCAGGAAGCCAAGCGACTGGGGCGGCCGATCCTCGTCCACCGCCACGATCGTGACGGGCCCCACGCTGCCGCTCGGCACACTTGGCGTGTCCGAGGACACAATGCGTGGAGCGTCGTTGACGTCCGTCACGGTGACTTCAATCGCCTGGGTGCTGGCGTTCGGCAGCGGGCCTCCGTCGCTGACCGTCACCTCGACCAGGTACAGGTTGTCGCCGTCCGAGTCGTCCGGTTGCTCGAAGTTGGGCGGCGAGTCAAACGACAGTTGTCCCAGACCGTCAATCATGAACAGTGCCTGGTCCGCGCCTCCGCTGATCGAGTAACTGAACGACTGAGGCGGCAGGTCCTGGTCGACGGCCGTCACCGTCAATACGGCCGACGTGTTCTCCGGAACAGTGGCCGAGTCGCTGGACGTCACCACCGGCGGATCATTCACGTCGCTGACCGAGATCGTGAAGATGCGTTCGACCATCAACCCGCCGCTGTCGGTGCTGCGG
>JAGFJK010000430.1 GCA_024102795.1 Pirellulaceae bacterium | reverse complement strand
TCCAATGCGTTCGACACTCGGACCATGATCGTGCCTTGGCGCGGGCCATCGCCCCAGCCCGCCAACGTCAGCTCTTCCCAACTGAGCTGCAGGTCGGGCTGAGCGGTCGCCAGTTCGAACACACCGTCATTGTCCAGATCCCATTCAAATCGCGTGGGGGGCGGTCCGCCGCCAAAGTCGGCTTCGGCGTGCAGCGCCAGCGCCTGGCCCTCGCGGATCGCGTACGGACCACCGGCGTGTCCCAGGTAGCGGAGCGCGACGTCGTTGCCGTCGCCACCCCGGTACGAGATGCGGAACAAGCGGCTTGCCGTGCCGTCGGCGGACGGGCCGGGCACGTCCAACGTGGCACCTTCGGTCAAGTTGGCGAACTGTCCCGCGACGGGGTCGCCGCCATCGTTTTGCACAATGACAAACTCGCTGCCTGGCCGGGGTTGGGCGCCGGGCTGCAACTGCACCAGCAGGACGGGCTGCTCCAATTGCACCTGGCCGGTCACTGCGAGCTGGCTGGACGAAACTTCACCGAGCTGAGCGACGAACGACGACCCTGGCGCGAAGTGCGTATTCCCGGCGTTGACGGTTTGGCCGGCGGGCGGCGACACGCTACCACCGGCGTGCACATTCACGACGGTCCCGATCTGCTGGCCGCCTGTCAGCACGGCATTGCGGTCCACCACCACCTGGCCTTGGCCGGGGCCTTGGACGGAGCGGACCTGGCCCAGATCGTAGCTGCCAGGCACGACCGCCGGTTGGAAGAAGGCGAACTCACCTTCGTCTCCGTGCACCGCACCGACCTGCAGTTCGCCGGCCGCCAGCGTGAGCTGCAGTTGTCCGAGCGCCTGCACGCGATCGATCTGAACGGAGCCCACGGGCGAGGTCTGCCCGTCGTCGCCGGGGAACTGGTATTCGACGGCGTGGACTTCCAGGTTCAGGTTGCCCCCGTCCACAAGCACCTGTCCGGGCCGCTGGCCATTGACGGGCCGCAGCACCAGCGGCGCGCCGGGCAAGCCGCCATGGGCATTGCCAGCCATGATTTGAATCGTCGCCGCCTCGATCGACGCGCCGGGAACGGCCTGCACGCCGCCGCGGGGACTGGCCAGTTCCGCGATCCCTTCGGGGTTCACGACAGGGCCGCCCAGAATGAGTTGCCCGGAGCCCAGGTTGTGGACCACCACTTGCGGAACGTTCTCTGGTCCGAGCAACTGCAACTGGGATTCATCCTGTCCCACGAGCATCGTGAACTGCGGCTCGCCGATGATCGGTTGCAGGCGGATTTCGCCCAACTGCAGATCCAGGTCAGATTCATTCACAATCGTCACGCTGTCGAATTGGTTACGGAGCCGGATCGAGCCCCGGCCGCTGACCGTGCCGTTGGGCGCCAGGATGACGACTCGGCCCAGCGGCTGGTTGACGATGTTGGGCAGCAGCACCGCGCGGTCGGTCAGCGTGGGCAGGATATTGCGGCTGGCGAGCAGCGTCCCATTGATGCCGACTCGCAGTTCCACATTCGTGTTCAGCGGCGGCTGCGGCGTGCAGGGCGTCACGTGGTTGGAAGACTGGTTGACCTGGCCGTCGATCATCACGTTGCTGGTGCTGCTGAACGCTCCGGACACCGTGGCTTCCTCGTCGCTGTACAGGATCTGCTCGATCACCTGGGTCACCCAGCACAGGATCTGCTTGATGATCCAACCCAGCAGGGGAATCTTGCTGAGCACCGATTTGACGGTCTGGATCGTCTGCACGATGTAGTTGACGATCGTGTCGCCCGTGGCGTCGGAGACGCGGTTGTAGGTGCCGCTGGAGGTGGGCGAGAAGGCGTCGAAGACATGGTTGGGCGCGTTGAGCGTCGAGCCGCTTTCGACGCAGATATCGGAGCGCAGCACCAGGTTGTGATGCGCGTGCGAGCGGACGATGCCCGTAAAGCCGATGATGCGCGCTCGGGCGATGCTGTCGCTGTCCACGTTGTCGTGCCGCGAGACGATCTGGATTGTGGTACCGGCGTAGACGTCGGCGCCGGTGCGGACGTAGACCTTGGCGGTGGAGATCACATCGACATAAGTCTGGGCCTTGGTCGTGTTGATCGCGGCCAGCGACCTGGACGACGATTCGGCATCGACGTCCAACAACGTGACGCGGGCCACCAGGCGGACGTCGCCGGTGATCGCGTGGACCAGCGCGTCGCGGTCGATTTCCACCGTGGTCAGCGAGACGATATCGACATCCGCCTCGCTTTCGTTGGCGGTAATCAGCGCGGTCGTTTCCACCCGCACGAAGGCGTTCACGTCGATCTGCGTCAAGGCCTCGGCGATCACGTGCCGGTAGGCGCAGATCAGTGCCCGGTCATCGACCAGCGTCGTGGTCTCGTTGGTCACGGTGGACTTGACCTTGGCACCGGCAATGTTCAGCAACCCTCCCGCGCCGCCAATCGCTTCGGTCCGGCGCACGCGGAGGTCCGAATTGGAGGACAGGATCACGTCGCGGTCTGAATGGACCTGGGCATCGCGGCCGACGGTCACGCGGCTGAGATTGGTGATCGTGGTCCGGGCGTCGGTTCGTCCCTTGGTGGCGAAGCCGAACGCCTGGCCGTCGGTTCGCGCGTCGACGATGTTCCCGGAACGGGTCTGGATCAGCACGTCGCGCCCGGCGTTCACCAGCGTATGCTCATCGGTATAGGCCAGGACGCTGGCGATCGAGTTGGCCACGGAGGTGGCGCCCGTGCTGCCGAGCAGGGCGCCTTGCGAGGTGTTGGCCGAGGCGGTGGTGGCCCTGGCGCTGTCGATCGAGCCGGACAAGTTATGGTTGATCAACCCGCGAACGCTCACGTCCTGGCTGGCGTCGACGTCGCTGCGAAGACCCAGGTACGCGACCACGCTCGGCTGCCACGTGGCCGTGGCATCGGACGAACCGACATCGACCACGCCGCCGCCGCGCCCGGTCGCATCGGCCGCGGCCTGTCCGAGTGCTCGCGCCAGGACATCGACCGAGCCATTGGCCAGGACGTCGTTGCGTTGTCCCAGGTACGCTCGCACCGTGGGTTGAGCGGTGGCGGTCGCCGCGGCGCCCTTGATGGAAATCACGCCACCCGACGCCGCGTCGGCATCGGCAGTCGCTTCGTGGAAAGCCAGCGCTTCAACGTTCAGATTGCCCGCCTGCACACTACCCGCCTCCAGGTCACTGTCATTGCCCACGTAGGCCTGCACGACGCCGCGGGCGTCGGCGTTGGCATCTACCGATCCCTTGACTCCCAGCCCGAACGTGTCGCCTTCGGCCAGGGCGGTGGCGTTGTGGAACGAGTGGGATTGGATCAGCAGGTTGCGGCCGGCGACGCTGGTCGACTGGATATCGAAGCGCGCGCTGACGCTGCCGTCGGCATAGGCGTCGGCGTCCGCACCGTCCAGACCGATCAACTGACCGCTGGCGGTTTCGGCGTGCGCCCGGGCACCGTTGGATACCAGCAGTCCGCTGGTCTGGTAGTTGTGCAGGGCTCGCACCAGCAGGTCCCGCCCCGCCTGGAGATTGGCAAACCGCCCGACGGACGCGTCCAGCGTGGTGGCGGTATACGCCTTTGCGTCGGCCTTGCCCACCTGGAACAGCCCGCCGCTGACACCCCGCGCGAATGCATCCGCGTCGGTGAAACCGTGGGCCAGCAGTTGCACGTCCTGTTCCGTGCGGACCTGCGTGTTGTTGGCGATCCAGGCCAGGACTACCGGCCGCGCGTCGGCTCGCGACGCGGTTCCAAGGCCCGAAATGATCCCACCGTTGGCCGCTCGAGTTTCCGCCGCCGCGTCGTCGGTGGAACGAGCCGTGATCGACAAGCTGCCCGTCAGGTTCAGGTTGGCCGCCAGCCAGGCGTGCGTGGTCCCGCTGGAATCGGCGGTCGCCCGCACCAGACCGATCGCCAGCAGGCCGCCGGCCGCACCGTTGGTCACGCTGTCCGCGAAATTTTCCGCCAGCGACTCGATCGTCACGTCCCTCACCGAGCCCAGGCTGGCGCTGGCCGGGATATAGGCCTGCGTCGTGCCCTTGGCTTCGGCCAGCGTTACGGAACCCGTGCCGGCCACGAGGCCAAAAGCCGAAGCCTCGCCCGTGGCCTGACCCTCGTTCTCGTTGCGTGCCCGGACCATGACGTGATTGGCCTGATAGACGTCGCCGTCCAGATGGGCCCGCGCGGCGCCGCTGGACTGGGCCGTTGGAAAGCTCGTCCCGCCGCCGATCAGACCCACCGTAAAGGCGTTGGCCAAGGCCTGGGCCGGATTATTCGCCTCGGCTGCCACCTGCACGTCGCCGCCGGCGCTGAGCCACGCGCCGTTCGACACGTAGGAGTTGACCTGCGGGATGGCGAACGCTCGAGGAATCGCCCCGTTGAACGAGCCCACTCCGCCGCCCGGAGCGTCGGAGCTGGCGGTGACGACGTTGGCCAGCGCCGTGCCGCCGGGCGTCACGTTGTGCAGCGCCCGCACCACGATGCTGCCGCCCTGGGCCACGATCTGAGCGCCGCCGGTCACGTAGCTTTCCACGTCGGGACGCATGTTGGCCCGCGTGAACATCGTGCCAATCGTCAGCCCTCCGACGGTGAAGCCCCGCAGGTTCGCGTCCGCGTCCGCCGCCGACTCCGCCCGGATCTCAACTCCGCCCAGCACGTCGATATCCGCCCCTCCCTGCGTGTACGCCCGCACCAGCGGCGTCACCTCGGAGTAGGCGAAGTTGGCCGAGCCGCCCAGCCCCAAGCCGCCGACAATCGCCGTCGCTTGCGCGTCCACGTCCAGGTCCACGTCGGCCAGCACCAGCACATCGTTGACCGCACCGATCTTCGCGCCACCGATCGCCGCGTTGCCGACGTAGGCCAGCGCGGAACCATCCGCGATCAGGCGGTTGAAGGCGGCGCCCAGCGCCGCGGCACCGATCTGCGCCTGGTCCGACTCGCCGGCGATTTTCTGCGTCGCCGTGGCGCTGATCAGCACGTCGTCGGCATTGGTGATGAAGCCGCCGTTGCCGAGGAAGGCCCGCTGGGTGCTGAAATCCTTGATCTGCGTGACGGCCGCACCCAGCGCCACCAGGCCCGCGCCGCCGGCCAGCGCCGTGCCTTGCACGTCCTCGGTCAGCCCCGCCACGATCCGCACGTCGTTGCCCGTGCGGGCAAACCCCGAAATCGAAGCTGACGTGTTGCTGGCCAGCTTGCTGACCACCACCGACGCTCCGCCGCCCACTACGCCAATGCCCACGCCGCCAGCCGTCACCTCGTAATCCACGTCTTCCAGGGCCCGCACGCTGATGTCGTTGCCGGCCAGCAACGACGAGTTGTCGGCCACAATGGCTCGGATGCCAAGCGGCGTCGAGCTGTTGTTGATAGTGGATACAATCTGCCCTTGCGTGGGCGTGCGTCCCGCCACCAGGCCGCTGGCGGACTGCATGGCCGAGTCCACGCGGACGCTGTTGGGACTGGTCCCCGGCCCATAAGCGGACAGCGTCGAACTGATCGGCACCGAGCCACCCGCGACCTGTGAACCGGCGTAGGTCTCGGTCACATGCGGCCCTTGCTGCAGGGGGTTGGTGGGCGAGGCGTTGTTCTGGTCGGTGTAGATCTTGTCCAGCGGCGTGCCCAGGGACCAGACCGAGACCGACGCCGCCAGCCCGACCACTCCCAGCGTGCCGCCCAGCGTGAAGCCGTCGACGTGCTTGATCGACAGCGCGTTGACGTCGATGTCCCGCAGCGCGCGGACGTCGGCCAGCGTGTCGATCTGGGCCGTCACATCGTTGCGGACGTTGCCCACGTCGATGCCGCCCGCCAGCCCCACGAAACCGCCGGAGATGCCGCCCGCAAAGGTCGTCACGTCCGCCTGGTTGGCGGCCGCCACGCTGACACTTTGCAACTGATGCGTCTCGCCGGGCTCCGTGTTGATCCGCGCACTGCGTCCGACTTGCGCGCTGGTCTGCGAATCGACCATCGTCACCGCCACTCCGCCGGCGATGCCGAAATACACTCCTCCGCCGCCGGCCACCGCGAAGTTTTGCAGCGTCTCCCGCGACTCAGCCTGCACCGCCACGCCCTGCAGCGACTCGGTGGCAAATCCCGCCGGCAGGATGGCTCCCGCCAGGATCGGCGACAGGGCTCCGCCAAACCCGCGGCCGTCCACCAGTGCGTCTTGCGCCACCAGAGCGTCGGTATCCTTTTCGATCGTCACCACACCGACCGACGCACTCAGCCCGCCCGCTCCGATCCCGATCGCCGCACTGCCCGTAAACATGTCGGCATCCGTTTCATCGCGGGCCGCCACCAGCGCGTTGCCGCGGGCGTTGATGTCGGCGCTGCGGCCGATCTGGGCCTGCGTCAGGTTGTCGATCTTCAGCG
The DNA here is from genome assembly GCA_024102795.1 of Pirellulaceae bacterium. Lineage (GTDB taxonomy): Bacteria > Planctomycetota > Planctomycetia > Pirellulales > Pirellulaceae > JAGFJK01. The sequence goes on along the minus strand of JAGFJK010000430.1, from coordinate 58,470 downwards.
TCGACACGCTGCCCGCGATCGAGACCACTCCCGACACGGCCAGGCCGGCCGAAATCGACAGCACATGCTCGGCCGCGTCGGCCACCACCAGCACGTCGCGCTGCGCGTTGACCAGCGCGCTGCGCCGGATCTCGGCCACCGTGTCGTAGTGCGTCACGCCCACGTCCACGCCCGGCCCGACCGCCACCGTGCCCGCGCCCGCTCCGACGCCGCTGATCCCCAGGCGATAGTAGTCACTGCAGGCCACCACGCGCACCGACTGTTGATCGCCGGCAATCGGCAGGCTGCCGTTGATGATCGCGTACTGGCCGATATACGCCCGCGTATCCACGTTGCCGGTGTGAACTCCGCCCGCCACATTCACGGCGACCGCGCCCGCGGCACTGCCGCTGACCACGATTGATTCGATGTCGTCGCGGTTCCAGGCCGTGACCGCCAGACCGTGGAACAGGCCCGTTTCGGGCGTCACGGCGCGCTGCAAGCTGAACGACGGATTCTTCACGTCGCTGACCGCGTCCTGGTTCGCGTCCAGGTTGGCTTGCCGCGCGACGGGAGGCAATCCGACTTCATCCAGCCGGTTCATCCCCGGTTCGACAAAATCGACGCGGAAACCGCCCGTCTTGGCCACGATCCCCTTGCCCCAGGCTTCGGCCGTCACAATCGCCCGGTCGCCGACAAACGCCTCGACCGTCTTGTCCATCGTCGTGATGCCGCCGGCCGCTCCCACGCTCACGCTGCCCGCTCCGCCGATGTTGCCCACAATCAGGTCGACTTCGGTCTGGTCGTTGGCATCGACGTGGATGTTGTTGTAGGCGTGAATGTTCGTCACGCCGCTGGGCTGGAACTTGTCGGACGGATCGTCTCCCAGGAACGCACGGGTATAAATGTCCAGGTCGTAGACGCTGGCCGAGCCCATGATGCCGACCGATCCGCCAATCGCGGCCGCGGCCGACACGCTGGCCAGATCCTGGACCGAATCGGCCTGGACCAGGATATCGTTCTCCGCGACCGCCGTGACGTCGGCGGCGATGAACGCCACCGTGTGTTTGTTCAGCAGGCCGACGTCGGCACCGGCGCCGATGCCCAGCGTGCCGCCCAGTCCGATCGATCCGGCCAGGCTGAGCAGATCGGTCGCATCGTGCGCCACCACGGCGATTCCCGGCGGTGTCAGCAGATGCGATCCGGTGGCATCGACCTGGCTGCCCACGTCGATGAACGCGCGCGTCGATTCGTACAGGTCGTTCACCGTGGCGGAGCCCGCCACACCCACGCTGCCGCTGCCCGAACCACCGACGGCGATCGTCAAGATGTCTTCGGTCGAATCCGCTTCGATCCGCAGGCCAATGTCTCCGGCGGCCGCGAGATCGGCGTACCGCCCCGCGTACGCCTCGACCACGTCGTGCCTCAGCAGCGTCGTGTTCGAGGCGCCCACGCTGGCCGCTTGCAGACCGATTCCCAAGGCGCCCGCGTACAGGTCGTAGTCGGCCGAATTGCCGGCGGAAACCAGCAGCGTGCGCCCCGCGTGGACCTCGCTTGAATTTCCCAGCGACGATTCGATTCCCGCGTAGGTCCGCGTCGTCGGCAGGTGCACCACCGCCGCGCCGGCGATGCCAACCGAACCGCCGAAACCCACGGCCGCGGCGAACGCCAGGACCGACTCGTGCGCCGCGGCCTCGACAAACACGTCTCGAGCGGCCTGGACCTGCGCCGTATCGCCGATCTGGGCCAGCGTCGACTTGTCCAGCAGCGTCACATCGACGCCCGCGCCGAAACCGACCGAACCGATGGCTCCGCCCAGCGCTCCCGCGCCGTTCTTCAAGTTCGTCCAATCGTCGGCGCGAATCGCCACGTCCTGGTTCAAAGCGGGAATAATTCGCTGATTGACTTCCACCTGGTTACCCAACCGCGCCCGGGTGGCCAGCTCCAGATCGTTCACCACGACCGAACCGGCGATACCGGCCGCGCCCGCCGAGGCGCCGGCGCCGGCCGCGAAGGCAAACGGATCCTGCGGGAAGGTGCCGCTGATCGGAGCCAGGCTGGCGCTAGCCACAACCTCAAATCGCTGAGCGGCATCCACCAGCGCGTCCTGGTCCACCAGCGCGTCCGTCTGGTTGTCGATAATCGTTACCGCCACGCCCGCCCCGATGCCCGCCTGCTCCCCGATTCCCACGCCGCCGGCCACCGTCTGTACGCCCTGGGCAACGCGCGCCAGCAGCGACGCATCAGACGCGGACAGCGTGTCGGATGCCGCTCCCAGCTCGGCGTCCGTATCCGACGTGATCAGGTTGATCGCCACCGAGCCGGCGATCCCGAACCGCCCGGTCCCCACGCCGCCGCCGAGCGCATGGACCAGGTAATCGTCCGTCATTTTGGCGAACACCGTCGCCGCGACGTTCAACGCGCCGACGTCCAGCACGGCGTTCGAACCGACCAGAGCCTGGTTCGTCGCGTGAACCTTGTTCAGTCCAACGGCGGCCCCGATATTCGAATCGCCGTCAAAACTCAGCGCACTCGCATTGGCCTTGGTGATCAAGTCGGTTTCACGGCGCGCCATCACGGACAGCAAATCATCGGTCGTGACGCTCACACCGTCAGCCACTCGCGCGGTATTCGCGACCGTGACCACGTTGACGGCAACCGCCGCGGCCACACCCACGCCGCGGCTGCCGGCACCGGCCTGCGAGGTGGTCGTCGAGTCGGCATGGTCGGTGGAATCCTCCGCCGCGGGCAGCGCGCCGCTGCCCAGTCCTGTCTGTGACGATCCACTGGCCTGATGGTCCGCCTCGTCGTCCACGTGGCTGCCGCTCGACTGATTGCCCTGCTGGCTGCCCTTGGCCTCCATCCAGCTCAGAACCAGCGAGTCGGAATGGACGGTGATCGCGCTGGCCGCCTGCAGATCGCGGTACGTCTCGGCATCGCTTCGGTCGTCGATCACGGCAATCGCCACGGCCGCGCCGACGCCCACGCGACTGCCGGCCGCGTCGGCGTTGGCATTCGTCGTCACCCGGTTCGTGTGCGCCGTCTGCAATCCGGCCGTGCCCAGCGTTACCAGCACGTTGCCAGTGCCCAGCCGGGTATCAACGTCGTTCTCGATAACGCTCAGCGCGACTGCTGGAGCCACGGCGGTCCCGCCAACCGCACCGGCGTCGGCCAGCGTTGTGACGTCGTGAGTCGAAACGGTCACCATGCCGACCTTGGCGGCGGCGCCGCTGAAGACCACGCCGTCCTCGACCTCGGACGCGATGCGGTTATCGATGCGGCTCAGCGCGAACGAGGCACCGATGCCCACCTGCGAATCGGGATTGTCTGAGCCGCTGATCGTGGCGTGCGTGCTGACCAGCATCAGTTCGCTGGCCGCCATATCCAGCGATCCGGCCATGGTGTCGGAATCCGGTCCGTCGGCGAACGTCACGGACGTTGTCGCCTGAATCCGGGCTTCGGTCAGCGTATCGATCAGCGCGATGGCCACGCTGCCGGCCACACCCAGTTGCTGGCCGCCCGCTCCGGCCGTCGAAAGCGTGACGACCCGGTGCCGCGAGTCCTTGAGACCAATCGGCTGCGTTTCCGCTCGCACCGAGACACCATCGGCCTGGATCGTCGCGCCGCTGCCGATCGATGCCACATTCGTCAAATCGAACCGGTTCAGCGCCACCGCCGCGCCGATCCCGACCTTGCCGTTGGTGGCCTGGCCGTCAGCGTTGGAAAGAGCGTCCGCGTTGTGCCGCGCGAGAACGCTCAACTGCCCGCCAGCCACCACTGATACGTTGTCGGCGATCTGGGACCAGGCCTGCGTGGTCACAATGTTCACGCTGACTGCCGCCGCCACGCTGACCGTGCCGTCCGAGGTTTCGGCCGATGGCGTGCTGGCCGCTCCCGTATCCTCCAGCGAGTTGCCGGTGGCCACGCCGTCGACGAAGCTTCGCTGCGCGTCCACCTGGTCGTTGACGCCCGCGTCATCGGAACTGCCCGTGATGCCATCGTCGCCCGCGGCGCCGCGAGCGCTCGCCCAAGCGTACCCGTCCGACCAGGTGTGCGACGAGCTGGTCAGCGACACGGCGCCATCCGCCTGCAGGTCGCGGTGCAGTGCGGCGGTCACGGTATCCCGCGGCACGGCCAGTGCCAACGCCGCGCCGATCGCGGCGTTCGTCCCCTCCGCGTCGCCTGCGGCGCTGGTCCATGTGCCCGCCGTGTGCCAGGCGTTCAGCGATACGTTTCCGGATGCCGTGACCGCGGTTGTGGAACTGCCCACGCGTGCCGCCACGTCGTTGTCGACCAGGGAAATCGCCACCACGGGCGTGATCGCCACGCCGCCCGCCGTGCCGCCCACGGCTTCGGTCAATGTCTGCTGGTTCGAATCGGCCGTCAGAGTTAAATCGGCCGTGTTGTCCAATACCGCGTCATCGACCACCTCGGCCACCACGTCGTGGTTGATGATGGCGATCGCCGCCGACGCGCCGACGCCCAGGCTCTCGCCGGTTGTTCCGTGTTCGAGCGGCACGGCCCGCGTGGTGACCAGCGAGCGGCCGATAGCTTTCAAGGTGGTGTCGCCCGCATCGGCGTCAACGTCCGCCAGCTCTTCGATCCGGGCCAATGTATTGGTCTGGACCAGGGAAATTGCCAGCGAACCAGCGACGCCCACGTTGCTGGCCCCCGCGCCGGACTTGGCCTCGGACCAGATCTCGTGTGTCGAATCGCGTCCCACCAATTGCATGTCCGCCGACAGCGTCACACCCGCGGCGGTGACGTCCGCGCCGGGCTCGACCGTGGCCGTGTTGGTGATTTCCACTCGGCTGAAGGTCACGGCCGCCGCGATGCCCGTGTCGGCCTGCATCGCGCTGGCGTCCGACGTGGAACGAGCGTCCGCGTTGTGAGACGAAGCGACCAGCAGGTCGCCGCCGGCCACCAGCGTCACGTTGTCGCCCACCGACGACGCGGCCCGCGAATCGATCAGGTTCACCGTGATCGCCGCCGCCACGCTCAGCTTGCCATCCGAAGTCTCCGTCTCCGGTGCGGTCGCCGTGCCCGAATCCTCCGCGCCGTTGTTGGTCGCCGTGTCGTTGGCCACGTCCAACTGCGACTGCACCTGCTGCTCGACCATGTCGTCGTCGCTGCTGTTCGGCACGCCGTCGTCGCCCTCGGCGCCGGTGGCGCTGGCCGACGAATGGGCGGTCGAATCGGTATGAGCGGTCGAGACGAAGCCGATCGAACCGCCGGCCGCCAGGTTCCGCTCGGTCGTGGCCCGCGCCGTATCGTTGGCCGTCGCCAGGGCCAGCGACGCGCCGAACGCGGCGCTCGCGCCTTCCGCGTCGCCTTCGGCCGTGGTGGTGGTTCGTCCCACGTGATCGGCCGCTGCCGTGATGTTGCCGCCGACCGTGGTGGTGCCCGGCAGCGTGCCCAGCCGAGCGAGCGAGCTGCTGTTGACCAGCGAGATCGCCACCACGGGCGTGATCGCCGTGCCGCCCTCCGCGCCGCCGATCGCCGTGGTGGTCGTCGTCTGGTTCGAGCTGGCGTCCAGGTTCAGATCGTGAGTGCCAATCAGCGCTGCGTCGTCTTCCACCTCGGCCCGCGTCGAGTGATCGACGATATGAATCGCCACCGACGCGCCGACTCCGAGGCTCTCGCCCGACGTGATCTGTTCCAGCGGCACGGCTCGCGACGTGCTGTCCGTCTGGCTGGTGGCGACCAGGTTCGCATCGCCGCCGTCGGCATCGGTGGTCGAACCGCCTTCCAGCGCGGCCGACGTGTCGGTTCGCACGATGGCGATCGACAGCGCTCCGGCCACGCCCACCGTGTCGGCGCTGGCGCCGGACCTGGCTTCGGAGAACAACGTATGCGTCTGATCATCGACCAGGTCCTGCATCCCGGCCGACAGCGTCACGCCCGCGGCCGTGACGTCCGCGCCGGGCTCGACCGTGGCCGTGTTGGTGATCTCCACTCGGCTGAAGGTCACGGCCGCCGCGATGCCCGTATCGGCCTGCATCGCGCTGGCGTCGGATGTGGAACGAGCGTCCGCGTTGTGAGACGAAGCGACCAGCAAGTCGCCGCCGGCCACCAGCGTCACGTTGTCGCCCACCGACGAAGCGGCCCGCGAATCGACCAGGTTCACCGTGATCGCCGCCGCCACGCTCAGCTTGCCATCCGACGTTTCCGTCTCCGGTGCGGTCGAGGTGCCCGAATCCTCCGCGCCGTTGTCGGTCGCCGTGTCGTTGGCCACGTCCAACTGCGACTGCACCTGCTGCTCGACCATGTCGTCGTCGCTGCTGTTCGGGACGCCGTCGTCGCCCTCGGCGCCGGTGGCGCTGGCCGACGAATGGGCGGTCGAATCGGTATGCGCGGTCGAGACGAAGCCGATCGAACCGCCGGCCGCCAGGTTCCGCTGGGTCGTGGCCCGCGCCGTATCGTTGGCCGTCGCCAGGGCCAGCGACGCGCCGAACGCGGCGTTTGCACCCTCCGCGTCGCCTTCGGCCGTAGTGGTGGTTCGTCCCACGTGATCGGCCGTTGCCGTGATGGCGCCGCCGACCGTGGTGGTGCCCGGCAGCGTGCCCAGCCGAGCGAGCGAACTGCTGTTGACCAGCGAGATAGCCACCACGGGCGTGATCGCCGTGCCGCCTTCCGCGCCGCCGATCGCCGAGGTGGTCGTCGTCTGGTTCGAATTGGCGTCCAGGTTCAAGTCATGCGTGCCGATCAGCGCCGCGTCGTCTTCCACTTCGGCCCGCGTCGAGTGATCGACGATATGAATCGCCACCGACGCGCCCACTCCCAGGCTCTCGCCCGACGTGATCTGTTCCAGCGGCACGGCTCGCGACGTGCTGTCCGTCTGGCTGGCGGCGAACAGGTTCGCATCGGCGCCGTCGGCATCCGTGGTCGAGCCGCCTTCCAGCGCGGCCGTTGTATCGGTTCGCACGATGGCGATCGACAGCGCTCCGGCCACGCCCACCGTGTCGGCGCTGGCGCCGGACCTGGCTTCGGAGAACAGCGTATGCGTCTGGTCATCGACCAGGTTCTGCATCCCGGCCGACAGCGTCACGCCCGCGGCCGTGACGTCCGCGCCGGGCTCGACCGTGGCCGTGTTGGTGATCGTCGCCAGGCTCAGCGACGCGGCGGCGCCGATTCCGGTGGTGCCCATGGTCGAACTGGCATCCGCCTGGACGGTCACATCGGTGTTGTCCCACGATTCCAGCGTCAACTGCCCGCCGGCCACCAAGGTCACGCCGCCTTGCACACGGGCGGCCGCCACCGCCTCGACGATGCTCAGCGAAACGGCGGCCGCCACGCTCAGCGTGCCATCCGAGTTCTCGGCCGACGGAGAGCTTGTCGGCCCCGACCCATCCACCCCTTCGTTCACGGCCACCTGATCGGCGAAATCGCGCTGCTCCTGCAACTGCTGGTTCACGGCGTCGTCGTCCGAGCTGCCCGCGATGCCGTCGTCGCCTTCGGCTCCCGTGGCGCTGGCCAGCGATCGGGTGGCCGCGGTGCCTGCCTTGCGGCTGGTGGCATGAATCGCGCCGTCGGCCGTCACGTCGCGGGCGATGGTGGCCAGGCCAATCGAATGGGCGACCGTCAACGCCAGGGACGCACCGATCGCCGCGTTCAGTCCATCCACATCACCTTGAGCCAGGCTGGCCACGTCGTCCGTATGATCGGCCTGCAAGACCAGATCGCCACTTACCGCCAGCAAGCTGCCGGCCGCCACCTCGGCCTGTGTCGCGTGGTTGGCGATGGTCGTGGCCACGACGGGTGTAAACGCCAGGCCGCCTTGCGATCCGCCGTTGGCCACGGTGAAGACGTCGTAGACGCCGGCGGCATCAATCGTCAGGTGGCGGACGTTCAGCGGAGTCGCGGAATCGTCAACTGCGGCCCGTGTTCGCTGGTTCGACAGGTTCAAGGCCACGGACGCTCCGACACCCACTTCGGGCGAACTGCCCGATCCCGGATTGTTCTCGTCCTCATTCCCCTCGGCGACCGACCTGGCGTACACGCGGGAGTTGCCGCCGCTGGTCAGTTCCAGGTCGCTGCTCTGGAAATCGAGCGTGGCGCCGCCGCCGACCAGCGCCTCGCTGGTGTAGGTCACCAGGTTCATGGCCAGCGAGCCAGCCACGCCCACGTTCGCTCCCGCGCCCGCCACGGCTTCGGCCACAATCTGGCTGATCGTGTCCGCCGGGGATTGGTTCGCACGAACGATGATGGGCGAGGCAGCGACCAGTTGCCCGCTGCCGCCCACGGAGGCACGATTTTCGCCCTCCAAGCGATTGATGGCGACGGCCACGCCGACGCCCAGGTTGGCTTCGCTGCTATCGACACTGCTGGCGTTGGCGCTGGTTGTCAGGTCGTGATTGCTCAGCGCTTGAACCAACAGCGAGCCGCCGGATTGCACGCTGCCGCTGGTGGTGATCTCGGCAGTGGTCAATTCCTGGACGTTGGCCAGGGCGACGGCGGCCGCGTGAGTGATCTGGCCCTCGCTGGTTTCGGCTCCGTGCGCGGCCAGTTCGTTTTCCGAGCGGCTGTCGCCAGGCGTGCCCTCGGTCGCTCCCTTGGCGGTGGCTAACGCCTTGGTCGACACGGCCAGGTTCGCGTCGGCTTCCACGGCGATATCGGCAGCTCCGCTGACCGCGGCACCGTCCCGTAGCGAGGCGAGCGTCGTGGCATGCAGCACGGACAAGCCCAGCGACGCGCCGCCGATGCCGGGCCCGTTGGCCGTGCCGTCGGAGAGAGTGGCCAGAAGGACGTCGTTGTCCGCCGCCACGCGCAGCGTGCCGGTCAGCGAGATGGAGGTTGAGCCGGTGATCTCGGCCACAGCCAGGCTGTCGATCAAGGCGATGGCGATCGAGGCGTCCCGCGCGGTGTTGGCGTCGGCGTCGGCCTCGGCGGTCACCCCCGCGTTGACCGTCGTGGCCGCCGTCACGGTCACGTCGCCCGTGGCGTTGATGGTCGAGTCGTTGATCGTGACCAGGGCGCTGGCTGCGACTGGCACTTCAAGGCTCAAGACGATCTTGGCGATGCGTTCGAAGTTGCTGCCGCTCTCGCTGACGTTCAGCGCGGTCTCGGCCTCCAGGCTGATATTCGCGCCCTGGATCAGGACGCTGGCCACCGTCAGCGTGGCCTGGACGTCGCTGGTGGCGCTGGTGCTGGCAGCCTGGGCCAGCAGGCTGATGTCGCCCGTGGTCTGGATATCTCCAGAGACCAGGATCGTCTGGGCCGTGATGTCGATGGAGCTGACGGCGGCCACGGGGCACGAGACCTGCTGGGTGGTGATCGTCGTGCAGTCCAGCAGGGCGTCGCCGGTCAGCGTGATGGTGTCGGTCGCATCCGTGAAGTGGTAATCGGAGCCGACGCGGGAGATCGTCAGATCGGCGAAGCTCCCCTGCAAGTGGTCGGACGGGTTGATGTCCAGCGTTGCCAGCAGGCGGCGATGTTCGAGCGATTCGAAGCCGAGCGAGCAGGCCAGAGGGCGAGGACGGCGCCGCCGGGCCTTCGAGTTCTGCCGGCGCATACCACGGCGCAGTTTGGAAAGAGAAGTTCTCACACCACCACCTCCTGGGTGCCGCCGAGAGAAGGGAAGAGCTGAATGGCGCAGGGAGCGGCTTGAGTATATCCCAGCCGGCGGACAGTTGCGACGATCCGGCGGACCGTTCCATCTGGCCATTGGCCGACCTGGTACCACCCTGCGAAGGGGGTGCCAATCCGTTTGATCGGGAGAAACGGCCAGCGGCCCCGGTTTTCGCCCTCGCGGACATCCGCGGCAAGTTGACAGGTGCCGAAACGCGAGCAAACTTAGGATGCCCGGAAGCCCGTCGCGGCCCGTGCCGGCGCCAGGGGACGGATTTCACGGGAAGGCAAGGCTGCAAAATAGTGGCGTAAAATCTGGCCCGCTACTAGACTCAAGTGCGGGGACACCGCACGGTTCGGCTGTCCCCGCCGTCGCTCGACAGTACCCGCAATTTGGCTCGACCCCAGAGGGGAAACACTGTGATACGTCGCCATCCCAAGTCGGTTCGTTCGCGCCGCGAGACTGGTCGAGTGCAGCCGGGTTCCCGGAGGCGCGTTCTGCAGATGGAGGGCTTGGAGAGCCGCTGCCTGCTGGCGGCGCTGGCCGGTGGAACCGACGTGGAAGCGCGGGGGGATTGGCTGCGGGGCGAGGGTGAGGCGGCGCAAGTGTCGTTCGTGCCGAATCAGATGCTGGTCTGGTTCAATTCGTCCGTCACGCCCCAGCAGCGCAACCAACTGGCGGCTTCGCAGGGCGCTTCCGTGGTTCGCGCCTGGAATCACAACATCGCGCTGGTCGAGTTCAGCGGCGGCAATGTGAACATTACCAGCGAGGTGGCCGAGTGGAACGGGCTGTCGCAGGTGCGCGTGGCCGAACCGAACTATTTGCGGACGGTCGAGCAGTTGATTCCCAACGATCCGCTGTTCGGCCAGATGTGGCACTTGCACAACATCGCCCAGAACCCGCCCTTGGGCACCTTTGACGCCGACATTGACGCGCCGGAGGGCTGGGAGATCTCGACCGGCTCACCCAACACGGTGGTGGCTGTGATCGACACGGGCATCGACTACACCCATCCGGACTTCAACGGCCGGTTGTGGCGCAATGAGGGCGAGATTCCCGGCGACGGGGTGGACAACGACGGCAACGGCTACATCGACGACATGGTGGGCATTGACCCGGCCAACGGCGACTCGGACCCCTTCGACACCGATGGGCACGGGACGCACGTGTCCGGGACGATCGGCGCCGGGGCCGACAACGCCATTGGCACGGTCGGCGTCGACTGGAATACCAAGATCATGGCGCTGCAGGCCTTCACTTCGTTCGGCGGAGCGTCGGCGGCGATCATCGAGGCCTTGAACTACATGGTCATGATGAAAACCCAGTACGGCGTGAACATCGTGGCCAGCAACAACAGTTGGGGCGGCGGCGGGTACTCGGCTATCGAGGAATTCGTCATCGGCACAACGATCGACGCCGGCATCATCTTCATCGCCTCGGCCGGCAACGGCGGAGCGGACGGGATCGGCGACGACAACGACCTGCAAGCTCACTTTCCCTCGGGCTACAATCTGGACGGCATCATCTCGGTGGCCGCCTCGGACCTGAACGACAACCTGGGATTCTTCTCGAACTACGGCCAGTTCTCCGTCGACCTGGCGGCGCCTGGCGTCGATGTGTTGAGTACCTTCCCGCTGGCACAAGGCGGCATTGGTTTCAACAGCGGCACCTCGATGGCCGCGCCCCACGTGACGGGCGTGGCCAGCATCCTGGCGGGACTCGATCCGACGCTGTCGGTGACCGAGCTGAAGGACGTCATCCTGCGGGGCGTCGACCCGATTGACGGTTACCAGGATTTCATCGGCACGGGCGGCCGGCTGAACCTGGCCAACTCGATCCGCTTGCTGCCCAGCGGCGAGATCAGCGGCATGGTCTACCAGGACCAGAACGGTAACGGCATCCGGGACGCCGGCGAGTTGGGCCTGCCCAACGCCACGGTGTTCATGGACGTCAACCAGAACGGCACCCTGGACCCGACCGAGCCGTTCGCCACGTCGGGTTTTGACGGGCGCTATACGATCAACAACTTCCGGGGACCCGGCACCTTTGAGATCATCCAGTTGCCGCTGCCGGGCTTCCAGCCGACCAACCCCTCGGACGGCTCTCGGACCGTCATCGTGGTCGTCCGCGACCAGGACGTGCCGAACGTGGATTTCGGCAACCGCATCGGCGCGGGCGACTTGAGCGGCGTGGTCTGGAACGACTTGGACGGCAATGGACGCTATGATGCGGAGACAGAAGTCGGCCTGCCCGGCGTCTACGTCTATCTGGACCTGGACGACAACGGCCGGATGTCGCTGTACGAACCGAAGTTCGTCACCGGTCCGGACGGAACTTACAACATCGATCTGCAGCAACCGGGCGAGTATGTGGTCCGCGTCGCTTTCGGATCGGACCCCGGCTGGGCTCGCACGTTCCCGGTGGACGACGATTTCCAGACGATCGATATTCCGCCGGACGGTGGAGCGGAAGCGGTGGACTTCGGGTTCCAGTCCAACCTGGACTACGGGGACACGCCCAGCACGATCATCGCCGATTTGACCAACCCGCCCGTGCATGGCATCGTGCCGAATTTCCATCTCGGAGCGACCGTGGCCGGCGAAGGACCCGATGGGATGGGCGCCGCGACGGCCGCCGCGGACAACGACGGCATCCTGTTCGCGTCGTCGGTCCTGGCCGGCCGCACGACGACGCTGCTGGTCGAGGTGTCGACGGGCAACAATCCCCGCGGCTATCTGCAGGGCTGGGCCGACTTCAACCACGACGGCGACATGACCGACCCCGGCGAACAGATTATCCGCAACGTCCGGCTGGGCGAAGGCATCCACGAAGTGACTTTCTCCACGCCCGCTTCGATTATCCCGGGCGACACGCGGTTCCGTTTCCGCTACGGCTACGAACGCGACCTGGGTCCGCAGGGTCGATACCAGGCGGGCGAGGTCGAAGAGTACATGAAGCCCGTGCGGGGCTTCAACCCGCTGGCCAATCCGGACAGCTACGTGTTGCAGCAGGGGGTGATCGGCGAGGTGCTGGACGTGCTGGCCAACGATTTCGAAAGCGCCAACGGCGGCACCCGTATCGTTTCGGTCACGCAGCCTGGCAACGGGGCCAGCGTGTCGATTCGCCAGCCTGCGCAGGACGCCTTGATCTTTTCGTCCCCGACCAATTTCTCCAGCCCGCCCGTGCTGACGTTCCAGTACACGATCGCGGACGCGGCCAACAACCAGTCCACCACCACGGTCTCGGTCAACATCACGCCGACGTTCGTCAATCCGGTGGCCGTGGACGATTCCTACACGGTGCAGGAAGGGTCGCGCAATAACCCCTTGCCGGTGCTGGCCAACGACATTGTCGGTACCAGCCCGCCGATCCGGCTGCTGGTGGTGTCCGATCCGCCCAACGGAACCGCCACGATTGACACGCGCGGAACGGGGGACCCCAGCGACGACCGGATTCTGTACACGCCGGACGCCGGCTTTGGGGGCACCGACCAGTTCACGTACACCATCGTCAACGGCTTGGGCGGCACCGACACGGCTCAGGTGACCATGCAGGTCCAGCCGGGCGCGAGCCTGGACGACCGGGTCGACATCCGGCTGATGGTCACCGACCTGGCAGGCAACGACCTGACGTCGATCGGCGTTGGCCAGGAGTTCCTGCTGAACGTGATCGTCGAGGATGTGCGACCGAATGCACCGATTTCGCAGGAAGGCGTGTTCGCCGCCTATCTGGACGTCCTTTACGATTCCGACCTGGTCTCGGTGGTACCTTCCGGAACCAATCCGCTGGGATTCGCCGTCACGTTCAGCGCCGACTTCGGCAACGGCGCGTCCGGCAACCCGGCGATCCCGGGCCTGATCGACGAATTCGGCTCGTTCGCCCGCTCGCAGAATCCACTCGGCACCGGCGCGTTCCTGATGGCCAGCATCCGCCTGCGGACCGAGGCGTCGGGTGTGGCGACATTTGTCGGCGACCCAGCCGATATCCTGCCCGAACACGATACGCTGCTGTTCCAGCCGACCACGCCGCTGACGATTCCCCAGATCGGCTACGGCTTTGACGACTTGGTGATCGGCGGAGGAGGCGGAGGCGGGGAGGGCGAGTATGACACGGACCGCAACGGCGTGATTTCGCCGGCGGACGTGCTGAACGTGATCAACTTCCTCAACTCGAACGGCCCCATGGCTCTGCCCACGTTCGCCAGCGGCGGCGAGGGCGAGCAGACGCTGGAGGCGTTGCGGTCGCTGGACACCAACCGCGACAACTTCATCTCCGCCGTCGACGCCCTGGGTGTGATCAACTACCTGAACGGCGGCTCGGGCGGCAATGGCGAGGGTGAGTATGGCGCGTGGTACGTGGGCAGTGAACTGGATGCCCCAGTCGCCGCCGCGGGCCTGGTCGTGCCGGCCGTGGACGAGTCCTCCGTGTCGGCCGGGCCGCCGCGAACGGCCGCTCCCGCGGTTCGCCCGGAACTGTTGATCTCGCCGACGGGCGAAGTCGAATCGCAACTGCCGCGGCGTCGCACGGTCACCACCAGCTCGGCCGATAGCGGCACGCTGCCCGGACCGCACCGCGACGCTCGGACCAGCGCCGTGGCGGCCGCCCCGCTCAGGGCGGACGTGCAACTGGGGACCGAACCGGCGGGCCGGAGCTCGTTGGACGAGGTGCTGGACGAGCTGGCGGCGGACGTGGCCGGGGCGTGGCTGAGCTAAGGCCATAGTCGCCTTTCGCTCCGCGAAAGTAGCGCGCCCCACGCTGTACGCTTCCCGGGCGGCCGGACACCCGCAGCAGGGCTGCTTTCGCTCAGACCCGTACCGCCGCGCGGCTCAGTCCACGACCGGCGCGATCTGCTCCTCGCTGATCACGCCTGGCGGCAGTTCCAGGATGCGGATGTTGCGGAAGTGGATTTCGGCCCCTTCGGATTCGAGGCACAGGTAGCCTTTCTTTACCGACGCCTGGCTGACGCCGTTGACAAACTTGCCGTTGACGGCCAGTTTGACGACGCCATCGACGGCCACGACGTCGTACGAGTTCCACTGGCCCTTGCCCAGGCAGCGGTTTTCAATTGACTTGCTGCGGTTGCCGCGCGGGTTATCGGGCAGCGTGGTCAGCCCGTTGGCTCCGAACAGTTCGCCGTGCACGTAGGCAATTGGCGGCAGGGTGCCGTCCTTTTGCGGATGCAGCTTGACCCAGTCCAGTTCCAGCATCTGAACCTCCATTCCCTTGGGCAGCCGCCGGCCTTCGGGCACGGCGCCCTCGCTCCAGATAAACACGCCCGAATTGCCGCCCGCCTCCATGTGCCGCCACTCGATGTGCAGCAGGAAGTTTTCGTATTGTTTCTCGCTGCGCATCACGCCGATCGGCTGTCCGCTGCAAACCAGCAACCCGTCGCGTACCGACCAGGTGTCGGGCCCCGTATTGACGTTGACCCAACCGGACAGGTCCTGGCCGTTGAACAGTTCGGTGTACCGCAGCGGTTCGTCGGCCCGGACTGGCCAGCTTGACAGCAGCCAGCCCAGCAGCGGGACCAACAGGGTGCGAAAAGGCGAACGAGCGAGCGGCGAGCGGCGTGGCATGAGCGGATTCCTGTGGGTGCGGGAGGGATGGGAAAACCTGGCAGCCGCGTCTCGCGGCCTGCTCACGCTCATGGTAACGGGTCCGCGGGGAGGTATCGAATCCACAGGTTGCGAGCGGCCGAAAATGGTGTAAATTAAGACCAGACGCCGGTGTTTGGGTTGGAGCGGATGAACGGTCCGTTCTGGACCTCAGCACGGCCCACCGGGAGAGGTGGCTGAGTGGTCGAAAGCGCGGGTTTGCTAAATCCGTGACCGGGTAACTGGTCCGCAGGTTCGAATCCTGTCCTCTCCGCTAAGTCCTTTTGTAGTAACACGTTGCGTATCGTCAGGAGTCGCAAAAGCGGCGCAGCCAACAGGGGTTGCGCCTTCCTCTTGCGATTCCCCGCCCTTCGCGGCGCGTCCCCTCTGCGCCGCATTTTGTGCGCTTCGTGCGCCGCTTTCTGCGCCGCCTTCCTTTGACGCTTCCGCCGCCCGTTCAAAGTCGGCGTCGGTCACTTGCAGGTAATGCTTCAAGGCGATGCGGGGCGTGTTGCCCAGCCACGCGGTTACAACGTGGATCGGGTATTCCTTCGCCAGTTCGGTTTCACGGCTCGCCCGCATGGCGTGGAACAGCCGGGGCCAGGGTTGTAGGCCGGCGCGCTTGACGATCCGCTCGAATTGCGTTCGCAGATTGCAATTCCGCCAGCCGCTCGCCGTGTTCGCCGCTTCGCGGTGGTTGCCGTCCACAACGTACACCGCGCCGTCGGGGGCCAGGTCGAAGGCTTCGGACAGGATCGGCCGCAGTTCGGCGAATAGCGGTATGGTGCGACTCGCCTTGCCAACGTGATGTTCCGTCTTCGGCGATTGCACCACGATGCGGCCGGCCTCCCAATCAACATCCTGCCAGCGGAGCGAGAGAACTTCGCTGGGGCATCGCAGGCCACCGTAACGCGACAGGGCGACGATTACCCGCCACGTCGGATTGCAGACCGCCAACAGCCGGTCGGTTTCCTCTGGCGTGATGAATCGCTGCCGATCCTGCCGCATTACTGCTTTGGCCGACACTTCGGCGAATGGGTTGTTGGCAATCAGCTTTCGTTTCTTCGCCGCCTTGAAGAACATGCGGGCGAATTGCAGTCGCTTGGCAACCGTGGTCGGCGCCAGCTTTTGCCCTACAAGGTACATCTTGAAGTCTTCGGCGTCGGCTTCGGTCACGTCGGCCAAGTCCCGATCCCCGCCGAAATGGTCCTCAAGGTTCCGCACCACTTGCGACCATACTTCTTTCGTCGCCGGCTTCACGTCGATGCGACGTTCCACAAAGTCCGTCAGAAACGGCCCCAGCGTTGCCGCCGCCTTGGCTTCGGGGTTGGCAATCAATCCCGCAGCCGCAAGCCTCTTGGCCAACCACGGTTCCAGGTCCGTTACCCATTGGGCCAAGTCAGCTTCCATCGGGCGTTTGAGATTAAGCGCTTCAAGCAGTTGCTCCACGCGGTACTTGATGCTCTCAGCCGCCCGCTGGGAAACCTTGCCCAGCCGGATCGTCGGCCGCCGCCCGTCGGGGGCCACGAAAAGAATCCGCCGAGTGCCGTTCCTATCTTTGGCGATGCTAGCCATCGTTCACTTACCTTTCTGTTCGGGCTTGCGGCCCAGGTGAATTGTCAGTTGCAAACACTCGCCCAAGGCGTTCAAGGCTTCCATCGAAAGCCCCCGCTGGCCCAAGTAGAACTTGCTCAATGTCGCTTCGCTGATTCCGGTTTCCTGGGCGATGCGATACCGCGTCATGCCGGAATCGTCGATTGCCTGCCGCAACTGGTCAGTCAGCTTTTTGCTTCTTGTTCGTTTCTTCGCCATGTCCAGATTATCGCCGATACTATCCGTTGTGTCTAGTAGTTATTCTCGGTTCGCAATCGTTCACATCGTCAATCCATCGGGCCTCTGCCGCCCGCATGGCTTCCATCACATCGGCCGGAAACAGCGGGTCACCATCCAGCCGATCCAGGGCCGCTTGCCAGACCGCCGCCGCATCGGCTTGGTTGTTGAGGGTCACTTCGGGCGCGGACCGCAGCATGGCCAGCAAGTCGGCCTTGTGGGCTTTCAGCCGGGCCAACAGGTCGGGAGTCAGGGCGTCTTGCGGGGCGTCGATTGCCAGCCCGTCGCCATCAGCCAGCGCAAGCCGGATTCCGTGAGCGTCGCAGTCGGCCAACAGGTCGGCGAGTGTGGAAGGCGTGCGCGTCATATCGTCACCCGCACGCGGTTCGTGTTTTCAGTCTGCTCCAGAGCGCTCTTGATATTCCCAGAATTGCCGCTTTCCGGTTCGACGGGCGAATTGTGGGAATTGTGAGAACACTTTTCAGGCTTCGCGTCGGCAAGCGTCGCCGGGTTCACGTCGAACGTGGGCGACGGGGGCCGGCCGGGGCCGCTCGCTTCAACCGGCCGCAGCCGGATGTATCCTCGCCGCGTCAGTTCGGCTAACGCGGGGTCAATGTCATCGGCCTTTGGGAATCGCCGCTTGCCGTGTTGTTGGGCGTCCCGCTTGGTGAACTCCCGCCGGCCGTGGCGTTCGATCCACCGCAAGACATAGCGGGCGTCATCGTCGGAAGTTTCTTCGCTGGCCAACATCATGTTCAGCACGGCTTCGGCGTGCGGAACCAGATAGCGGGAGATTTCCACCGCCGCCGCGATGGTCGGCCCCTCGATGTGCCCGGCCGGGCCATGATCCACGCAATGCAGCACGGCCGCCAGTCGCAGCGTTGCGCCGGCCAGCTTCGCGCCCCAATCTCGCATGATTTCCATTTGCCCGCCTTCGGCCAACATCGCTTCGACTTCGGCTTCCCAATCGCGGAGTAAGGCCGCCGCGCCGGCCGACAGTTGCAAGACGATTTCGCCTTCGAGTTCGGCCAGCGCCCGCACCGCTTGGCGATACGCTTCCCGCGTGGCGTCGGAAACCGGCGCGGGCGCGATTTCCCGCCGGCCAATCCAGCTTTGCGGGGCCGCGTAGAGAAACCGGGCCAGCAGCCCCCGCCCGCGAAAGGCCGCATTCTCGGCCAGCCCCTCGATGACTGCCGGCTGCATCGCGTAGGCGCACGTCAGCGCTGGCCGTTCCACGCGCACGCTCTTGCGGCTCACCCGATCCGTAATCAGGTCATCGCCGGAATGCCCCATCAGGTACACGCCGAATTGCGGAATGCCGCTCTTGGAATACAAGCCGGCCATCAGGTCAAACACGCCCCCTTCGGGCGACATACTGGCGATGCGTCCGCCTTGCTCGGCCAGCATGATGCCCAGCTTTTCCGCCGTGGCATCATCGACAATCAACCGGGGCAAGACCGGCTCGGCCCCGTCGGCCAGGTCCGCCGCCAGGTTGCCGGCATCGTGTCGGGCTTGCGCGGCTTCGTCGCCGTGTTTCTCGGCCGCCGTCTTTTCCAGTTTCCGCAGTCGGGCTTCATCTTGCCGCCGGTCGGATTGTGCGCGGGCCACTTCCGGCCGCGCAGCTTCGATCATCTCCGCTTCCAACTCGCGAAGCGGTTTCATCGCATCGGCGAAGACGGCAGACTTGCGGTTTCCAGGTTCAAGCAGCACGGCCGTAAACAGGTTCACGGGCTCGCGCCAGCCGGGGCGAGGTTCCACCACCACGCGCCGGGCGATTCCGACGGAGCAAACCGACAACGCCAACAGCGCCGCCAGGTCCGCCGGCGTTTGCGTGGCGTGCGACTCGGCTTCCACCCATCGCCGCAGCGCGTCGGGCAATACGTGCGTCGGAAAGTTGGGCAGGTCCATCACGCCGAAAGAAATGATTTCCGGCCACGGCTGCGCGTCGGGTGTCCAAACGGGCGCGGCTTCGGCCAGCCGTTTCAGTTCGTCGTTCGTCCCGCCGGCCGCGCAGGAATGCCGAATGCTCGGCCGTCCACTTCCCCGCGCCGCTGGCGTTGCAGGTCGCCAATACGCCCATACGCGCAAGGTTGTCGCAATCCTTCTCCCCTTCGGCAACCACCACCGCCCGCGCCGGCTCGGCAAGTAGTTCCGGCAGCCGATAGGGAACTACGCGCACCCCTTTGACGCTCCACTCCCAGCCACCGCCGGGCTTCGGCCGCCGTTGCCGAAAATCCTTCGGATCGAATCGCACGGCTTGAAACAGCACGTTGCCGGCTTCGTCGCGGTAATCGTACTGGGCGACGATGCGGGGCTTGCCGTTGCCCCTGGGCTTGCTCGGCTTCGGCAACGTATCGGCCGTGGGCATCAGGTCCACCACGCGCAGGCCGACCGCCGCGCAGATTGCATCGGGTTTGCAGCCGGCGTGGCACTTGACCAGCGCCCGGCCGTCTTCCCCTTCGCCAATGGACAGGCTCGCCCGTCGGTCTTCATGGGCCGGGCAGCGCGCCGACCAGCCCTTGACGGCTTGCTTGGCGTCGGGCAGCTTGGCCAACAGCCGTTCAACGGGCGTCATCGTCGCCCCCTTTCTCGGCTTCGGCTTGCCGGCTCAGCCACGCTTGCAACTCGGCCACGGGGTACAGCACGGTTTGTCGCTTGCCGTGGCCGATCCGCAGGCAGGGAATCGGGCCTCGCGGGGCCGTAAGTCCCCAGAGCGTGCGGGCGGAAATGCCCAGGGCCTTCGCCGCTTCGCGCGGGCGGAGGGCCAGGGATTGCACGATTTGCGTTGCCATCGTCATTCGCTCCATGTGAGTCCTCGAATGGGCCACACGGCGTGGCCCTCAATAGAGGGCTGCAGAAGGCAACCTAAAACGGCAACCACGTGCGCAGAAAAAAACCGCAAGGCGTTGTGCCGTGCGGCATTGAGAAGTTCGTAGAAAATGGTTACCGGTAACTTACCAGTAACTTTCGCTTACCGGCGGCGCCCGCGTTGGCCGGGCCGGCGGCGATCTTTATACGGCGCGTTGGCCTCAGCCGTTGCACTGCGTCGCTGCGCCATTCGCGTCTTCCACCAGCGCGTCTTCTTGACGGCTGCCGGCGTCACTTTCAATAGCGCGGCCAACTCAGCCGCCGATACGTCCGGCCGAATCAGGCCGGTTTTTTCCATCAGGTGCAACTTGCGGCCAGCCGGTTCTTTTGACTTCGCGATCTCGACGAGTCGCGATAGTCCGGCAGTGCGTTTTCCACCAACGACTACTTTCGCAGCCAGCGTCACATCGTGGAACAGTTCTGCTGAGGGTTCGGAAGGTTGCGCCGCCGCATCGCCGCCGTCCACTGCCCCTGCAATAACCCTTTGTGATGCCTCAATACCTTGAAGTGCCGCCAGGATGCCGCCGCCAACATCGTCCCGCTTCACTGCCCCCGGCGCGGGGCCTTGGTTGCCGACGAGTCGGACTGTCACACGCCCACGAATGGGAGTCGCGCAGACAAAGTCCAAGAGCAAATCCACGCCGCAGGAAGATAGTTCGTGCTTTATGTGCTCGCCGTGGGAAGTTAATCGCGCTTCTACCACCGAGCTTAGCTGCACTGCCACGGCACTTGTTGCCCAAGCTGGCACCGCATGGCGTAGTTCTTCGGGCAGAATACTCTTACGCTCGGCGTCGATCCATACACCGCAAGCCGTAGCCTCAAAGTCCAATGCGGATTCGTCCGTCCAGGCGCGCCCGGAAAACTGAAGCTCCAGCAAGCCGGCGCCACACAGTAAATACAAAGCTACGCCGTCAAGCCGATCCGCTTGGGCCGTGTCGATCGTGGTCCATGTGGAAGAGAGCCGACCGATAAGAGCAATCAACCGCGTCGCCGTTTGCTGGGCACGATCATCCGCGCGATCGCCATGCTCACTTGGAGTAGGAACAATCGCGTCGGCCATGATGTTGCCTTTCATTGCGTCTCGGCTTCGGCCGGACGGGGCAACCGCCTTAGCCGGCAATCAAACTTTTGCCTAGCCCGCGTCAATCTCCCAATCCGTCGCCACGATCTAGGTGGCTTCCACCGGTTCGTGGTGAAGCAACATCAGTTGGGACGCCTTTAGCGCCAGCATTGCGTACGTTCGGCCGTCGTTATCGCAGAATTCCACTTCAAAGGCATCGGGAGGTAATGTTTCAACAATTGTGCCAACTTGACCACGGACCAAGCCGCGTTGGGGCAGGTCATTCGTCAAAGCGACAACGTCGAGAAGCTTGAATTGTTGATCGTTCATGGTCATCGCCTACAGTACGTAACAAGAAACAAATCGCGGATAGTCCTCACCCTTGCGAATGATCCAGGCGCTTCGGACCTGAGCCGTTCCCGCCGGTCCCCTCACTTCCAAGTCTATCACGTATCGCTGCCCGTAGTCATCTTGTTCGCCCAACTCGGTGTCGAGATTCTGGGCCGCGTTCAACAGAGCGACACGTAATTCGTCAGCATGTTCGGCCGTCAATCCGCAGGACGACAGAAAGACGCGGGCCTTGTGTTTTCCGCGCGGGTGATCTGGGTCGAGGCAATAGTCCACGAGCTTTTGCATCTCGACTACTGCGTGTTCGGCGTTCGGAAGCTTCATCGCGCGGTGGCCTCCTCGACGAGGCGAAACCAGAACTTTGGCTTGCTTTCCAGCGGTTCGACCGATTGCGACTGGGAGCGATCAACCCGCATTGTTGGGAATTCGCTCATGCTCATGTCGCCGGCTTCGTCCCCAGAGTCATCGCTTCCACCTTGGCCTTTGCCGCCTCGACGCGGGCCTTGGCGTGGCCGGCCGAGGGCGTCGTCAGCCGCCCGCTTGTACATTGCCTGACAGGTATCGAGCGGAATAGCCGCGTGGAGCATCGCCGGATTCTCCCGCTCAATCGGTAGGCGTGGCGTCGATTTGCCGCAGTCTTTCATCGCTCGCGACTCGCTTCCGTTGATTCTCCGGGTTGCCGACACAACCAACCGCCAAGCTAACTCCACGCTTCAAGATACCAATCCAGCGGCGGGATACTCTCTACCGGAAAAGTCCGAGATAGCCAGAGCAAGGGCGCGTAGGGGACTTGAAGCAGCACTTGGCGGACGTCGTGAGGCAATCGGAAGTAGTTCACCAAAAACAATGTCGGACCTAGACTCAGTGTGTAACACAAGAACCACCCAAGACCGGGAATGATCAGAAGCATGCGAGCAGCGCTCTTTTGCCACGAAGATCCGGTCATCGTACGCATTCGCCGTCTCGACCATCTCGTCGCGAGGACGGCAAGAACGATGGTCAACGCAAATGTGGCGACGTGGGGTATCCAACAGAAGATGGCGACGGTCGTCATCACGACAAATAGAGATCGAAGGCCATAGGACCGCTTCCTTGCATCGTTGGTTGGATCATGAAGGCTGTCGGCAGGTAGTGCGGCCGTTGGCGTAGCACTGCGTTTGTGAATCCGCACTGCCGACCATGCCCCTCCCAAGATTGCCATGGCCACGACGGCAACAATACTCGCACGTGCCACGTTGCGCCAAAACCGTTGCTCTTCAACGATCTCGCCGGTTGTGACGTCGAACCGGTATGTGTCTCGCGTCGAGGTGCTCAGGTCAAAGTATCTTCCTGCCAACACTTCTGGAAAGTCGTGATACCAAAGAAAATGCCAATCAGAGGACGTGAACTCCATGAGTGATGGATAGTCAATCAGGTCGGCAACGTCGTGGCTCTTGATCTCGACGCCTCGTTCGTAGAACTTTAGGCCCCACGAAAGAGTCCCTCCGCTGGCATAGGCACAATCTCCGAAGCGGTTAATTCGCACGGCATAGCGGCCATCAGCGGACAACACAACGTGCCTTCGCTCTCCGTACCAGTCAGCCGTCCACACCGGCCTTGTTGAACCAACCTGGTAGAGACCACCTGTGGGGAACTCATCCCGCAACTTGACTTTCTGTCCGTCCGGCAAAGTGCATGCGTTCCCCGAGTCATCCCCGACGGGAACTGTCGAGAGCATGACAAGCATGTGCTTACCGTCGGAAGTCGGCTGACAATACGATGGGGGTGGACCACTCAAACCGGCATGTGCGATGTTCGCCGAACACACAACCAACGCGACAGACGTGATTAGTCCGGTGCGGATTGCGGCAGTGATCGGCAAGAGCGGCATTCTCAACAAACCTCCGGGATACAGATTCGTCCTCGACGAAAACAACAACCATCGGTGCGACCATTATATCAGCCGCAAAGGGCGTAGCGCATCGGCTATTGTCCGCTTGCGTTCCTCACCCAGGGCTATTCCGGCAGGCGTCAACCGCAGTTGCATTCCCACGGCCGCTCGCCGCGTTTCGGCCAGTTCCCGGCCGGCCAGGTTGCGGGCCAGTCGCCCAATGAAATGCGGCTCGCCAAGCAAGTTGTAGAACGACTCCCACTCGGCCAGGTCGGCGTAGTATGTCCACTCGCCGCCGGCTCCATCGCTGGCCAGGTAGTCAAGCAATTGGTCGGCCGTGGTGTCCGTTGCCAAAGTTCGCATGGTCGAATCCCCTCATGCATGATGCGTGAAAGAAAGTGTCCTCGATGTTGCGAGGGTTCCCCCGGCAGTCGCCAAGCGATGCCGGCGGGGAAGTACCTTCTGGGAATATCGGGAGCGCTCGCCGGACCTACTCGGCCGCGCGGATCATCGCCAGGATGCCGGCCTTGATTGGCGCCGGCAGTGTCGGCCAGGTATTCAAGCCGATCTTGCGGGTTGTCGGCGTCGAGCATGCTGGCCAGGTTCAGTAACCGCCGCAACAAGTCGCGGATCGGGTGCGATTCCCGGACTATGCCGGGCCCTCAAACGGGTCGAGCACGTCGATCCCAGGAACGTCGATGGCTTCCGCCGCGGTCAGCGAAGCGCCGTCGAACTTTTCGCGCAACTTGATCGCCTTCTCGACGATCTTGTCCGCATGCGACTCGTGCAGGTCGTCCGACAGCAGGACCGTCCTGCGCAAGAACTGGAACGACGATTCGATGTCGTCCGGCCGGTCGGCCTGGAGCGCCGAACGAAACAGTTCATACGCCTTGCCAATTTCTGGAATCCCCCGCCAGTCCTCCCGATCGGGCCGAGCTTCCAGCGTAAGCACCAGGTAGGGATACCGCGACAGGTCGGACTTCCTGCTGGAAGTCAATGTGTAGTCGGGATTCAGCTTGAGCGAATCGAGCGGGACTTCACTGGCCGGGGCCCGCAGCACCACATACACACCCGTCCGAGGCTGCGTGATGTTGGTGACCAGATAGATCTCCAGGCCCTGGCTGCCGGAAACTCCCAGCAGCAGATCGATCCCCTTGTTGAGCGGTTCGAGGAACGGTTTGGCGACGGCCACATAGGAAACGCCAGCCGCGCCAGCCAGGTCCGTCAGCACATCCAGAAACGGACCAGAGAGATCGGCCACCTGGACCGCCAGCAACGCCGCGTTCAACCGCACGCCATGCCCGCGATAGGGCAAGGGGCCGAACAACGGCTGGTTGGTAAGGATCACGCGGTTGAGCGTCTTGGGGTCCACGTCCCGCATCTGCGGAGGCGAGATGACCGAACGAAATACGGTCGGCGCCCCGCTGGCGTGCAGCGCTCCCACCTCGGAATGCACGGCCGCATGAAACTTCTTCCACCCGACGCGAACGTTCTCGATCCGCATCCGCCGCAGCCAGACGCTGAGGTACGTTGCGTTCGCCTGCAAGGTGCCCAAGTCCAGTTCGGCGGGAACCTGTTCGGGCTTGAGGAAGCCGTGCGTGTACTCGACGGACTTCGACGTCCAGAAATCCCAAATCGCCATCTTGCCGCTCCCACCCGCCGCGGCGGGCTTCCTGCTCGACCTGAACAGCCTTTGCCAGAGTTTACAAACCGCCATCTCGCCCCCGCGGAAATCCGCCGGCAGCTCATTCGCAAAGCGCGAGCTGGTGTTTCTCAAACACCGCCAGCGCCCAGATCCACGACGACCAACTGGGATTGGCCGAGGAAGCACTGCGCTTGTGGGCGAAGCCGAGCAGGTAGCCATCGTCGTCCAGCAGCCCCGCGCCGCTGTCGCCTCGCGCGGTCACACGATCGGTGACCACCCGCTGCTGCAGGTCCAGGTCCACGGCCGGCAGTTCGTAATTGAACGCGAACACCACGGCGTTCTGACGCTGCGACCTGCAGCCCACGAAATGGCAGGTGCCGTGTTGGCGCGGGGCCTTTTTCAGCGGTCCCCGCGATACGTTCGGTGACGGGCCAGGCAACGCCAACTCCACGAAGGCGCTATCGGTGAATCCGGGGTCGTGCGCGCGAACCGTCCCCGGCACGCCCTCCACTTCCACCGTGCCGCCAACTCCGGGCACCGCGTGCGCGGCCGCGGTCACTCCCGTCCGGCCCTGCGTGTCCTGGACCCAGCACCCCGCCGTGGACGGCCCGAACTGCCCGCCCGGATCGCGAACTTCCAGCGGCCCGCCACCGAGCCCACTGGTATTCTCCGCCGGCAGGTCGGCAAACGTCAGAACGAACGGCTGCTGGGCACCTTGAACCTCCCACAAGGCTTCGATCGACAGTTGATACTGGCTATGCACCAGCTCGCGATTGCGGCTGGTTTCAATCGAGGACACCCGGCGGCTGAGCGACTCCGGAAAGTACCAGCCCGATCGGTAACGGAAATAGCCCTCCTCCAACTCACCGGCCGTGGGCGACGCGGGAACCGTCACGACTTTCTCCAACCCCGGCGCTTCCAGCAGCAACGTGAACAGGCCGCTGCCGTGGAATACGATCATCGGCTCGGCTTCGACTACGTAACGCAGCAGGTCCGACGGCACGTTTCGTTCGACCGCCTTCGACGCCAGATAGCTCTGCCAGAACAAGCCGCCCAGCAGCAGATTCGCCCGGTCCTCGTTTCCCGTCGCTCCGGCCACCCGCCCGGCGGCTGGACCGCGATCCGGAAGAAACTCCGGGCGCCCTCGCCAGGCTACCTCCTGATCCATCCACTCAGACAAGTTCATGGCGATCTCCTGTCGAATGGGCGCAGCAAAGTGCGCGGCGGATTAGAAGTCCTCCGCCATTTGCAGCAGCGCGTCGAGCATTTTGACCGAGGCCTGTTTTTCCAGCCGGTTGGTGCCGAGCCAGGTTTCGTAGCCACCCAGTTCGTGCTGCCGCGGAGTGGGCAGGTAGCCCAGGTAGCCGTGAGCCAGCGAGACCAGAAAGGCCGGTTGCCGAGGACTGCGGCGTTTGAACTCCAGGCCGATCTCGCAGAACACCTCGCAAGGCATCGTGCCGATACAGACGTCGCCGATCCGCAGCACTTGCAGCGGGACTTCGGCCGTTTCGGGGAAACCGGCCAGGCCCGTGACGCGCTGGGCGTAGATGTACGACAGGTCCCTGGGCGACTGAGGCCCCGCCGCCAGCGTCCGCTCGGCCCACTGCCGCATTTCGGCGTCCGGCTTGCGCCAGGCCACTGGCAGCAACCGATAACGAGCGGCCAGCGGAACGTCGCTGCGATACTCCAGCTTCTCCAGAGCCGCATGGACCTTGGCGGCCACGTCGCGGCCCACGTATTCCATCTGTTCGTAAGGCTGCTTGCGGCCTCGCGGCTGGCGGAAGTTGATATTGTTGATGTCGCCGCTGGTACCGTTGGAAAGCATCGCCACGAAGGGCGGCTGCTGCCGATCCGCGTCCAGCAGCCGGGCCAGTTCCTCGCTGAACACGGCGAAATAATCGGCCGACACGTGGCCATCGCCCACGCCGCCGACGTAGTGCAGCGAGTACGACGCGAACACCGAGATCGGAGGACCATCGAGCTCTCGCACCGCCAGGAAGGACACCACGGGATCGGTGGGTCCAGCCGGCTGCACCAGGTTCTCGCTACCGGCCGGCGGATTCATCTTCACCAGGTCCGTGCCGCCGAAGGGATTCTCCGGCATCGTGCCGGGGCGCATCGACCAGCGACGGTTAAAGACATGCTCCGGCGCCTCGGCCGTCCCAAACGCCAGCTCGGCCGGCCGCAGGTCGTGAACCGCTCGCGCCACGCCGTCGGCGATGCGGCGAGCGACGAACTTCTGGTAGTCGTCCGGCGTTTGCTCGTACTTCAGCCGGTCGCGGCCCAGCGCGCTGGAAGCCGAGTGGGTGTGCGTTCCGCAGACCAGCACCTGCTCCGGCGGGATGCCGCTCCGCTCCTGAATCAACCGCCGAGCCTCGTCGCTGACCACCTGGTGGATGCCCAGCAGATCGCAAACCACCAGGACCAGCCGCGTCTGGCCATCATCCAGGACCAGGCAGCGGGCGTGCAGCTCGTCGTGCACGTACTTCGACGGGAACGGGACGAAGCCCCCGATGATCGGTTCGCCCAGTTCGGGCGTGATGTTGCTGGTGGCCGCGCCCGCCCGCAAGTTGTCGGCCCGAGCGGCCACAGGGAGCAGTATCAGCAGGCTCGCCAGGCCAGCCAGAGCCAGAAAGGCAGTTCGCAAGCGGGTCATGGCTGTTCGATCCGGTAGAGGTGAGTTTTGGTCCGTACGATCAGGGAATTGCCCAGGACGGCGGGCGACGCCATGCAACCGGCGTCGAGCGAATTCTCGGCCAGCAGCCGGAACTCGCGCGGATCGGCCGCCACGACCCGCGTCTTGCCGTCCTCGTCACAGCAGTAAATCCGGCCGTCGGCATACACGGGCGAGGCGCTGTGCCGGCCACCCATGCGGTGCGTCCAGAGCACTTCGCCCGATTTGATTTCCAGGCAGGAGACAATTCCAGCGTCATTGACCATGTAGAAGTAATTGCCCACGATCAACTGGCTGGGACGAGTGGGGGTGGCCTTCTTGCAGGTCCAGACCACATGAGTCCGCGTCACGTCACCTGATCCGTCCGGACGCACGGCGATCAACCGGTCGCCGCCCTCCAGGTTCAGGAACACCATGCCGTGGCTGTACAGCGGGCGGGCGGCCGCATTGAAACCGCCGTGATACACCTTCCACAACGGCTCGCCCGTCGCCGGGTCGTAGGATTCCGTGGCCACCGCCGCCGGGCTGACCAGTTGCAGCCGTCCTTGGTGCTCAATCACCGACGGCGTGCTGTAGGCCTTCTTGGCATCGCCGTTCTCGGTGCCGTAATTGATGTCGCGGTTGCGGCGCCAGACGGTTTCCCCGGTGTTCTTGTCCAGGGCCACCACGTACTGCTGGTCAAAACCGTCGAAATTGATGATCAGCAGGCGGTCGAACACGATCGGCGACGAACCGGGCCCGCGGTGGTGATTGCAGGGCAGATCCTGGCGCGACCAGAGAACTTGACCCGTGTTCGTGTCCAGGCAGGCCGTGCCCGCGCTGCCGTAATGCACCCATAACCGTCCCTGCTCGACCACCGGCGTCGAGCTGGCATAGCTGTTGTAGGGATAACAGAACATCGGCTCGGCGATCTCGAACACGCAGACATCGTGCTCGATCCGACCGGTGTCCGCATCGACGCACACTGCCGACAACCGCTTCCCGTCCTCGGTGGCCGTCGTCAGCCAGATCCGGTCTTGCCAGACCACGGGCGAAGACCAGGCCTTGCCGTGGACCGGTGTTTTCCACCGGACATTGCTGGACTCACTCCACTCGATCGGTGGCGAGCCCCGTTCCGCTCGCCCATCGCCTCGAGCTCCGCGAAACTGATTCCAATGGTCCTCGGCACACGCCCAGGCCGGCCATGCGCCCAGGACCAGCAAACCGGCAATCACGGCTTGTCGCATCTACTTGACCACCGTCTTGTTTTCCAGAGTCAGATCCAACTTGCCGTCCACGGGATTGCCAGCCAGTTCGAAGGTCAGCGAGCCCATGACGCGGGTCTTCTCCTGCCGCTCGACCACCTGGCCGCGCTGCCGATCGAACAGGATTTGACTGGCGGACGAATCCACCTTCAGATCGCTGGCAGTCACCTTCAACGGCGCATCGTCGGTCTGCCGGTACTCGACCTTGGTCGCCTTGCCGCTGATCTTGTCCAGTTGTTTGCCGTCGCGGTCCACGGTGCCCTCGTACTTGTAGCTGACCGTGAAGATCATCGACTGACCGCCCGACAAACGCATCGTCTTCTCCAGGTCCCAGGTATCGCCCACGCTGACGGGCTTGTCTGGCACGACCTTCATCTCCTGGGCGATGGCGTCGCGCAGGAACTCGGGATCGATCTGTTCCTTGAGCAGCGCCCGCCCGGTCTCGTCCACGCCTTCCAGCGACTTCTCGTCCACGACCACTTTCACCACGCGAGCGTCGCGATCGTAAGACGTGGTCATCCGCATCTTGGAGAGACCCTTGAAGACATCCAGCAGAAAGTCGAACTGAGTTCCCGCCGGCGGGTTCTCCTGGCTGGAGTCGAACTTCAATTCCACGCCGCCGGGCAGTGTGAGCTTCGACTTCAAGCCGGTGAATCTCGTCTCGACGCTGAAGCTGCCATCCGCCTGCTTCTGGCCGAACGTGGAGCTGGTCTCCACTGTCTGCTCCTGCCCGGTGGCGATGTCGTTCCCGGCAATCGACAGTACCTGGGAAACATTCTGCTGGCTGGTCGAAACCTGAGGCTCGGCGGACTCAAATTTCCAGCGGAGCTGGACCTGAGCCTGAGCCTGAGTGACGCCAACAAGTCCCAACAGCAGCAACGCTCCGATTGTGGCCAGTCGCATGGCGAAATCCTTGAAAAAAAACGAGAGTGGGGGCGGTGATCCTTTCGGCAGTCGCCCCATTATGCCAGTCCGGGGGCCCGCTGGCCACCAGCGGGCCCGATTTCGGGGACGGTGGGCGGGCGGCCGCTTCGTTTTCGGGGGAGATCGCCTGGCAAGTCGCCGGCTGCCCGAACTAGCCTGCCCGAACCAGCCGACTCCGGCAACTCTCGAATCGTCCCCGACGCGCCACCCGGGAGAACTCTGCCAAACTGCTGCTTGACAACAGTTTACAGCAACCGCCGCCGGCCGTACCCGACACACATCCTCGCAATCAAAGCGTTTAACACAGGGAAGATGCGTCGTGTTTCCGGGTTATGCTGACATTCCGGGTTGATCCAAATGTCGTGAACATTCCTCCCGGACCGTTCGATCAGATGATAACAGATGCGCGTGTCGAAACGATTCGACGGATTCTGCCGCGTATCCTGGATTCCCGCAATCTGAGCAACCCGAGTTGGCGAACACAGGAACTCTAGTCATGCGACTCCTCAACTGGCCCACCCTCGCTTTGATGGGGGCTCTTGTCGCGACGGGTGCAGCGTTATACGCGCAATCGCCCCAAACAGCGGCAAATCCCACGTCCAGCAATTCTTTCGCTCCTGAGCTTGGACAGCAAGAGCCGGCTCCGGTGATCGACGGCGAAGCGGTCCGCCGCTCGAAAGCCAACATCTTCCAAGTCCGTCCCTCGATCGACCCCGTGGCGAGCGAGCGGCAATCGTCCTCTCCCGCTGCCGAGACGCAGCGGACCGCGGCCGCGGAGCAGGCCGCCGCGACCCGCTCGCGCCACGAAGTCCAGCCGGCTGCCGCCACCACGAGTCAAACGCAGCCGATCAAGGCCAACCACCAACAGGCGGCCCACCGGCCGGCGGCCGGGAAGCAGTCCCTGGCGCTGGAGCCGGTTCAGGCTTCGCCCCAGTTGCTGGATGCCAGCCGCGAAGTGTCCAACGCGGGCCGCGAGCTGGCCGGGCTCGGACAAGCCATGCTGGCGGCCACGCCGAAGCAGGGTCAGGAAGGTGCCGAGCAGGAAGGCGGCTCATTGCCGGCCCTGTCGAATTACTACGGGGACGTCACGGTCAACTACTACGTCTCGCCCGGTGGCATTCAGCAGGGTCCGACGAAGCAGGCCGGCACCCGGCAGGGACTCAGCCGCGTCAACCACCAGGAAGAAGTCGCGGGCATTCTGGATCCGTCGTCCGGCATCCCCTACGCGCCCCCCTGCACGGCTTGTGGAGTGGTGGACTGCTGCCCGAAGAGCAAATGCCACTGTCTGGGCTTCTTTGCCCAGGCGATGTACCTGCGCCCGGGCAACGCGGATATTGTCTACGCGACCGAACAACTGGGTTGTGAACCCGAATTCGCCACGCCGACCGGACCGGAGGGCCTGATCGCTCCCGACGCCGAGGCCGGTTTCCGGACGGGCATCATCATCCCGCTGTCGTCGTGTTCCAGCATCGTGGCCAGCTACACCTGGTTCCAGTCCGACACCAACAGCTACATTGTGGCCCAGGACATTCCGGACGCCGTGCTGTCGTTCAACGTGGGACACCCCGCTTTCGAAAACTGCGGCGCCAACAGCCGCGTGTCCAGCGCCAAGTATGATCTGGATTTCGAACTGGTCGACCTGGCTTATCGCCGCGAGCTGTGGGGCAGTTGTGCCTCGTCGATCAACTGGTCGGCGGGCGTTCGCTACGGCCGCCTCGAACAGGAGTTCATCGCCCGGCAGGAGATCGGTTCCGCCGCCGGACTGGCGACGGTGCTGACCGACGTGGACTTCGACGGCCTGGGCGTCCGCCTGGGGCTGGACGGGGAACGGATCAGCTCCAGGACGGGGCTGTTCATCTACGGCAGCGGTGCGGCCAGCTTTCTGGGCGGCAACTACCGGGCGGATTACGTGCAGATCAACCAGTTCGGCGCCGGCACGAACATCTCGGTCAGCCGCGAGGACTACCGGCTGACGACGATCCTGGAAGCCGAGCTGGGCGTGGGCTGGCAGAGTCCCAAGGGCCACGTGCGGCTGACGGCCGGCTACATGGTGATGGGCTGGCACAACACGCTGCGAACCAACTCGTTCCTGTCGGAAGTCACGTCGGGTGCTCCTCTGGAGGACGACGACTTCCTGACGTTCGATGGCCTGGTGGCGGGCTTCGAACTGCGGCTGTAGACCATCTGCCCGCCGCGCGGTTCGCCACCGCGGGATTGATTGCGGAAAAAAAACATCCGCGGCTGGAAAATCCAGCCGCGGATTTTTTTGTTGACACGTCTCCCGCCGAGTCGGTCTACCGGGCTGGAGGCGTCACCGGATGTCCGGCCGGCAACGTCAGCCTGGGCGGGCTGGACGTCGGCACATTATAGATGTACTGCGGATCCAGCACCGTCTCGATCCGCAACTGGGCTTCGCTCAGGTGCGCCACCGAATAGGCGTCCAGCTTATCCTGCTGCTTGAGCACGTTGGCGATCCGGTCCTTGAGCGACCGGAGCTGAGTGAGCGCCAGGTTCGAGATCGGCTTGTACGCGGCCGTCAGCCCGGCATCCGGGCCGGCCAGGTCAATCAGCCGCTCCAGGTGTTCGCGCTGCAGGTTGCGCCGCAAGCTGCTGATCCAGGGCTTGCGATCCGAGCATTTCTCGGCCGGCGGCTTTTCCAGCTCTGTCCAGGCAGCCGAACTGATTTTGCCCAGCATTTCAGGCAGTGTCAGCATGTCCTGGTCCGCCGGGGTACGCAGTTCGTTGTCGTACACCAGGCGCAGCGTGTCGGGATTCATGAGCATCGTCATGACGGACGCTTGCAGTCCCATGATCCGGTCGTGCACCGGCCAGTCGGCATCGGTCCTCAGCGATCGCTGATCGAGCCACATGTCGGTCGCCAGGTGCTGCATCAATTCCGGCGTCAACCCGTAGGCCTCGTCGCGGAACGAGTTCTCGATGACGAAATCCAGCGCCTCGCGCTGCCGCTCCACCGGCACGACCTGCAACGGCTGACGGCCGTTCTTGTCCCCCTTGCGATCCCGCGAGAGGAACGTGCCGCCGATCCAGTTGGCCATCATGCTGTTGGCCCGCATCTGGAACGCCAGCGTCATCTCGTAGCCGCGACGGGCCTTCGACCAGCTCTCGCCGTCCTTCACGAAATCCTTCAGCAAGCGCGCCCGGTGGTTGTTGGCCAGCCGGATCTGGCTCTTGGCATAATCCAGCGGGTTCTGGCTGAAGTCGTAGCGGCGAGCTCGCGGATCCGGGCCCCAGGTGTCCTCGTCCGTCCCGTAGACCAACTCCGGTTCGGCCACGCGGGCCAGAACCGGCTTCAGATCCTTCTCCAGGCTGTATCCGTATTCGATCGCCCACAGGTCGTAGGGGCCCACGCCCGTCATGGAGTAGGCGCCGTGAGGTTTTCCCTGTTCGTCCGGCATGTTGATCGGCAGGTAGTCCATCACGGACCCGGCCAGTTGCCGCTGCTTGCCCTGCTCGCCGTTGATCTCGTCCAACGTGTAGATGCTCGACGCCTTGAAGTTGTGCCGCAGACCCAGCGTGTGGCCCACCTCGTGCGCCACCAGCTCGGCGATCAGCGGACCCATGAAGCTTTCGGGCACGCCGTCCAGCTTCTGCTCCTCCTCTTTCTTTGGTTCGTCCTTCTTCTCCTCATCCTTCTTACCATCCTCGCCTTCCTTCTCGTCCTTGGCGCCCTCCTCCTGCTCCTCGGCGGCGGCCAGTTCCTGGGTGAGCATGTCCAGCGTCATCCGCAGCATGGTCAGCTCCATCGCCTTGCCTTCAGCGGCCAGGCACATGCCGTTCACCTGGCTGATCCGCCCGATCAGCCCGTCATATTCGTCGTCTCCCAGCAGCGTCGGATCGACCAGCGCGGCGGGATGTCCGCCGTGCGGTTGTGCCGCCTGCCCGGCTCGCTCGGCAATCAACATGGCTCGCTGCGACGGCGGAGCCAACCGAATTCGCGGATCCCAGCGGGGGTTCGAATGGAGCCAGGCCAGGGTCTGCGGACTGAATCCCTCCATCGCCAGCTTGGGCAGCACTTCGCTGAACTGCCGTTCGTAGTAACGAATCCAGCCATCGGTCAGAATGATATCCGCGTCCAGGATCTGGCCCGTCAGCGGATGTACCCGGCTGGGTCCAATCGCCGTGCCGATGTCGTTATTCAGCCAGCGGATGAAGTTGTAACGGACGTCTTCTGGATCCTTTTCCATGTGCGTCGGGTTCTTCGGATCGGCATCCTGCTGATAGACCACAACCGCGTCGCGGATACCGATCCGCTCAAACGCCTCGTTCCATTGCAGGACGCCCTGCTTGACCCAGTAGCGGTAACGGCGGGGAGTCGTGTGCTCGATGTAGAACACGATCGGATTCTTGGGCGGGCTCAGCTTCAAGCTCGGATCCGCCTTCTCCAGGTGCCAGCGGTTGATATACCGCACCTGCTTGTCGTCCTCGGTGTACTTACCCAGATCGGTGAACGAAGTGGTGAAATAACCGACACGCAAATCGGCTTCGCGGGGCGTGTATCCCGTGCTGTCCGGGATGCGGCTGATCGAGTAATGCAGCGTCTTCAGCCGGCCGTCGGCCATCGGCAACTCGAAGCCGAGTTCGACGTTCTCCGGAAATGCCTTGGCGGTCTTGATGGTGGCCAGCCGCGAATTCGCGCCGCGAACCTCCCCCGACGGGAAGAACTTGCCGGCCTGCTCCAGCAGCAAGGCGTCCAGATCGATTACCGGTACTTTCTGGGGAGTCAGCGTCAGGATCGGCACGTCCAGGACGACGCGATCGGTGAACAGGCGTTTGACCGAGTCTTTCGATTCCTGTTCGCCCGTCGAACGGATTTCGACGTTGGGTTCGATCAGCGCCAACCGCTTGTCGTACATCCGCCAGTACAGGTAGTGTTCGCCCGCCTGCAGACCCGCGTACGTTTCGCCGCTGGCTACCGTCAACGCGAAATACTGCTTGGCGGACGCCCAGTCCTTGGGCAGCTCGGCCAGCAGTTGCTGATCCTTCTTGCGGATCCAGATGGTGTACAGGCTGGGCGCGCCGTCGATGGTCGAAACGACCTTCTCGTAACCCTGAATGACGTCGCTGTACGCCGGAAATCCATCCGGGCCGGCGCCGCCACCCGGCGCCTGGGCTGCCGCGGAAGCCCCAAGAACACTGGAAAGTCCCAGCAGGGCCACGGCCGCCGCCAGGTTGTTCCAAGGTCGGAAGATCATGTACCAACCCCCTTCTTTGAATGGTGCGGAACGGGCAACCTGCCCGACCCGTAATTCTTGACCAGACGTTAAGGTCTTATGACCAAACTATATTCTAGTACCGCGGCAAATCCAGAGGGGCCACGAACCGCGATTTCCGCCGGCAGGCTGTGGTAAACCACAGCGGTCATGCCGGCTGCTGCATTCGCAAAGGTCGCAAGGGCGGCCCACTGAGAGCCCACCGGACGGTCTAGTCCTGGTCCTTCTCGCCCAGCCAGGCGCGGGTCACGTCGTCCGCCAGCAACCCCAGCAACGCCCCCGAATCCGAATCCGCTTCCGAATCGGCGACATCGGACCAATCCGTTCCCCACAACTGGGCATCCGCGAACAACCGGTCGGCTACCGCGCGGGCTCGCGGCGGCAACTGCTCGACGTTCGCCGCAGTCGCCGCGACAGCACCGGCGTCTCCGGCCGCTGAAACCCGATTGCTGGCGGCCACTTGAACCGTATCAACCACCAGCAGCTTGCGGGCGGGCGCCGAGCGTCGCTCGTCACGCTCGCTGGCGGGCGTTACCAGCACCTCCACGGAAGCCGCGGTGAGGCCGTCTTGCGGCGTCCCGACCAGCCCCTCGCCTTCGCCAGCACCCCGCACGTTCAGGTAGTTGATCACGCTCAAGGCGTCGTTGGGAGCCACCCGCTTGTCGGCGGTCACATCGGGGCGAGTCACACCGGTGGGTTGCGATGGAGGGGCATTCAACCAGTTGATGACCACCAGCACGTCGACCGGCGTCACCCTGCCATCCATGTTCGTGTCGTAGGCATTGTCCGGATTCGTCAGCGAAATCTCTTCGGGAGAATCCGTCACCGGCGGATCGAAGTTGCCGAACAACGGCAGGGCGAACTCGTCGCCAAACTGGGCGAAAATGTCGTTGCCCAGCGGTGCAGGGCTGTAGGGATCAAACTGGCCGCTGGCGGAATCCGAGACCAGGAAGTACCATTCGGCCGCTTCCCTTGGAATCTGTCCGGCCCGGCCCGGGACCCACAGGCCCAGATCGTCCACGCCATCCAGGTTCAAGTCGCCCGTCACCGGACGTTCGTGGATGCCGGCGAAGCCGAAGTTGACGGTCCGATCGGCCGCGCCGTCGCGATTCAGATCCAGGTAGAAGGTGTTGACGCCCGCGGCGAAGGTGCCCAGGTCGTCCGTGCCGTTGCCGTCGAAGTCGCCCACGATCGGCAGACCCTGGATCGAGCTGTTGATGACCTGGTCGGCCGGATCCAGGATGTTGTTGCCGTTGGTATCCAGGTACCAGCGGGTCCCGTCAAACAGACCGATTTCATCACCGGGATGACTCGGCGCGAAATCTCCCGCCACCGGAATCCCGTTCACCTGCCAGTGGCTGACGCTGCTGAAGTCCGGCACGCCGTCGTGGTCGAAGTCCAGCAGGAATCGGTACTGGCCGCCGACGTAGCCATACGCGCCTAGCTTGTCGAATCCCGACGCGCTGGTCGCTCCGGCAGGAGCGAAGTTGCCGGCGAAAATCGCGTCGCTGGACAGGCCAAAGCTGAACACCAGGTCGCGATTCGTGGCATCGTTGTCCTGACCTTCGGGGTCGAAGATCAGATTACCGTTGGCATCCACGTAGATGCCGCCGCAGCAGACGGTGGCGATTTCGGGCCGGCTGTCGATCGTGAAGCGGGCGATAAAGTCGCCGCCCGGCTGTCCGTCGCCGCTGGGCAGCCGCGGATCGTCCTCGGGCTCGATCGTGTCCGTCTCGCCATCCAGCCGGTTCCCGACCGGGTCGACCACGTTGTCGAAGATCGTCAGCGTGAAGCGGTCGTCCGGCAGCGGTTGGGTGAACGTCAGGATGATCGTCCCGGTGGCGGGCTGGCCGTTGACCACGGGGTTGCTCACGAAGTCGATCGTGTCGATGGCGATCACACCGCTGTGATCGCCGACCAGCCGGATGTTGCCGGGCGTTTCGACCACCGCTTCCAGCAGGGCCGGATAGAGGAAGTCGGGATCCAGGTTGCTGCGAGCCGGCCAGTCGCGCACGGTAATCGACAGGCTGGTGACCGGCGGGGTCGGGCCGTCGGTGGACGGCTTGGGATCGAACAGGTCGTAGCCCGGCGCGGTGGTCACAAACACGCTGGTGACGATCGGGCCCTCGGTATCGATGAAGATGTCCAGGCTGGCCACGCTGGTCACGTTGCCCGCCACGTCCTCGGCCGTGGCCAGGATCCGGCGCACTCCGCCCTCGGCGAAATACTGCGGGTCGTTCAGGTCGATGCTCGACTGCACGCTCCACTGGCCGCTGGGATACTGGTTGGTGCCGTCCAGCGGGATGGCCACGGTCTGGGCGATCCGCACGTCGGCCCCGTCGACCACGCCGTTGGCGTTCTGATCGAACCACAACTGCACCAGCGCGTTGGCCTCGGCCGTGCCCCAGAACCAGGGATTGGTGACGTTGGTCACCTCGTCGGTGAACGTGTTGGGGTAGCCGGCCACGCCGGAATCGCTGCCCGCCATCAGGCCGTCGTCGGCCACCTGCGGGTCGCCGAAAAACAACAGCGGCGGCTGCGTGTCGACGATGATTTCGAGCGATACGCTGCGGTCGCCAAAACCGAACTCGGTCGGGTCGGCCGGATCGTCGATCTCGACCTTGGCGCTGAGGAAGTAGCTGCCGTTGTTGGCTTCCAGCGAGAACGCGCCCAGCGTGTTGCCCGTGGGGTCGGCCGCCAGGTCAATCGCATCCTGGCCAAAGTCGAACTCGTACACGCCTTGCGCCAACATGCGGGCATAACCCACCGGCACCTGCGGCAGCGGACCGCTGATGCTCTGCGGCGGTCCCTCAATAAACACCGGCACGCGGTAACCGGGCGTCGAGGTGGTCTGTGTCTGATCCGCGTTGAATGGAATCGGAATCACTTCATCGGGCGGATTGTTGGGATCCGAATTCCCCGGCAGATCGCTGAGGAAGATTGCATCGTCCAAGCGGAAGCGGATCACCGGCGTGTCGTCGCGGGTGACGTTGTCCAACTGGCTGCGGCCCGTGTCGTGCGACTCGATCACGAACGAATCGCCGATGGCCGGAGCCGCCGACAACCAGCCTCCGTCCAGCGTGAACTGGTACCGCTCGCCCGTCATCATGCTGAAGCTGTAGTCGTAGTCGGTGATCAGGGCCCGGCGAGCCGCCTGCTGGCCGCTGATGAAGTACAGGTACTTGCCGTTGTAGAAGTCGTCTTCCTGGACCAGCGACTGGGCCATCGTCGGGTCGGCATAGACCGTCGTGGTCGAACTGGCGGGGCTGGCAGCCACCGTGCTCTGGCCGATGATATCGACCAGCTCCAGGTCGTACGGCACCGTGGGCGGCGTGTTGATCACCGTCAGGCTGTAGCCGTTGACCACGCGCGAGGCCAGCATCGGATCCACCGTGGGATCGTCCGGTCCGAACACGCGCAGGTAGTACGTCTGGCCGGCGACGGCCGGGATGCGGATCCGTTCGTTGTCGTCGCGGACAAACAGCGGGTTCAGGCCCTGGTTCTCGTCGTTCGTACCGAAGTTCGGCCCGTAGCCGGCGATCAGGTCGCCGTCCTCGTCGTAGACCTCGATGTGCAGGTTGCCACCTTGTGGCAGCAGTTCCGGGCTGTACTCGTGGAAGTACACCTGGAAGTCCAGCGTGCCAGTGGACTGGGCCACGAAGCGGTACCAGTCCTGATCCACGTCCACGAAACGATGTTCGCCGCGCGGCGGGAAGATCGCCAGGTTCTCCAGGTTCAGCGTCTGGCCCGAGCCGACGAACGTGGCGTCGGTCAACGCCTCGTTCTGTTCATAAATGTCCGGACCCAGGATCAACCGGTTCGTGGCCGGATTGCTGACCTTGGCGTCCACGATCTCGACATTGGTGTAACCGATATCGGGGAAACGCACCGGAGGCGTGATCAGGGCGTTCACCACCTGATCGCCGACCACGCCCGTGGCATCGCGATAGACGCGGATCACGCCTTCGTCAAAGCGGCGGCTGTGGCTGACCACCACGAAGTCGGTGTTGGCCAGCGGAGTGCCATCGATCCGGGCGATCACCAGGGCGTCGCTGGCCGAAGGCGCGCCGCCGTCCACGTCGATCAGCAGGTTGCGCGGAATGCCGTCCACGCTGCTGGACAGCGGCGGCGCGGGCACGACCAGGAAGGTGTCGTTTCCGTCGCGGGCCTGGGCATTCAGCACCTCGACCGTCGTGGCCAGGTTGACCGGCTTCAGCACCACGCCGAAAGTATCCTCGACGCTGGCCACGCGGCTCGGCGAGTTGATCACGATCACGTCATGGTCGTTCGTGCCCAGCAGGATCACCTTGTCCGCTCCATCGGCCCCGCCATCCACGGTGAAGTTGCCCCCGATGTTGCGGAACACGAAACCAGTGTTCGAGCCCTCGTTGCGGAACTTGCCATCCTCGGCCTCGAGCGGCTCGTAGGTCAGGATGTCGTCGTCCTGGGTGCCGACCACGGTCAACGTGTCGCTGCCGCCGGTACCCCCGCCGCCATCGATGTTCACGTGCTCGATGCCCGTGAAGCGGATCGACTCGCCCGGCACGGTCCCCAGGCCAGTGATCGTCGCCGGTTCCAGGTTGACGCGGATCGTCTCGGCGGCCGCGGTGCCGTTGACGTTCAGCACGTCGCTGGCGCTGGGCTCCTGCCCTTGGACTTCCAGCAGCAGGTACGGGTGCAGGCCGTCCACGGTGAAGATGTCGTCGCCGCCCAAGCCGTTCAGCGTCAGGTTCCGCACGCCGTCGGTTTCGACCAGCACGTGGGTGCCCGGCGAGTTGGTCAGCGTGACGTAGCCGGTTGTCGCCGCCACGTGGAACAGGTCATTCACGTCGGAAGCGCGATGGACCAGCGTATCGACTCGTGTGCCGCTGGCGTCGTCGAATCCCAGCACGCCGGTGGCGCCCAGGTTCACGAAATCCAACGGCACCAGGCTGTCGACCCGCACGTTGCCCGCGTCGACAGTCGCGGCGGGTGAATAGGTGACGGTGTTCGCGCCGGCCGGCGTCCGCACGTCCAGCCGGTCGTTCGATCCCAGGCCGTTGATCACGACCAGTTCCGTGGTGTTGATGTCCACGCCGTTGGTCGCCTGGGCGCCGGTCACGTCCGCGGCGTCGGGCGCCAGCGGCAGGAAGGTCAGGCTGTCGGCGGCCGCGGAACCATTGACGATCACCTTGTCGCCGGTGGTCGAACCGCCGCCGTTGACCACAACTCGATTCAATACCGCG
Source organism: Pirellulaceae bacterium (assembly GCA_024102795.1). Lineage (GTDB taxonomy): Bacteria > Planctomycetota > Planctomycetia > Pirellulales > Pirellulaceae > JAGFJK01. The sequence goes on along the minus strand of JAGFJK010000430.1, from coordinate 18,410 downwards.
AGCAGATTGCCCGTGGGATAGGTCGCGTTGTCCAGGTTGATCGTGTCGTCACCGGCGTTGCCGTTGATCGTCAACTGATCCTTCAACGAGAACTCAATCACCTCGAAGCCGTCCACGGACACTTCGCCCCGTGCGGCCACCGAACCCTGGCGATAATCGATCTGATTGGCGGCATTCGTGCCGTTGACCGTCAGATTGGCGGCCGGCACCAGGTCGATGATCGGTTCCAGGTTGAGGAAATCGATGGTCATCGCGCTGTCGTACGTCAGCCGGCCCTCGGTCACGCTGGCACCCGGCGAGTAAACGACGTTGGTAACGGTCGTGGCTGGCGTGCCGCTGATCGTCAGCAAGTCGCTGTTACCACCCCCGTCGAACGTGATCGGCACGTTCACCAGGTCGGTCGAACCGACGTCGACCAGCACCTGGTCGTCGCCGCCGAGCGTGTTGATCTGCAGCCGTCCGAGGTTAGCCGTGGTGGCCGTGACGGTGACGTTGGCGCCGTTGTTGTCGGTCACCGCGACCGACGGCGTGCCGGCCGGATTGGTCACGGTCAACCTGTCGTTGCCATCGCGACCGCCGTCCACGCCTTCGATGATCAAGGTGTCGATGCCGCTGCCGGTCATCTGGTAATTGCTGTTGATCGCGCCGCGCAAGTTCCAGGTGGCGAAGGTTACCCGGTCGGCGCCGCCCGTGGCCGCATCGACCACGAACGTGCTCAGGTTATCGAATTCGATCGGCGGCAGACTGTCGGAAGTGACCAGGTCGGCGTTATTACCGCGCTCGACGAAGACCTGGTTGTCGCCGGGGCCCGGATCGACGGTCAGCGTGTCCTGATCGTTGACGCCCTGGTAGCTGATCCGCTCGATCCCGACGATCAGCATCGGGTTGGGCGAGAGGCCGGAGATCCACTGGTCGATGCTGACCAGCGGATCGGGGCTGATGCGGACCGACTCGGCCGTGTTGGGATCGCCCGTGATCCGCAGCACGTCGCTGTTGCCCGGGCCGCCGCCATGGACGGTGAACGTGCCGTCGGCGGCGATTTCGGCCTGCAGCTCGACAATGTCGTCACCGGCCAGCATGCGGACTTCGTAATTCTCGACCTCCTGGCTGAACACGCGGACGTGAGGCCCGAAGGCGTGGAACAGCGCGAACGTGGCGGCGTTGTCGGCCGTGAAGTCGACACTCATCCGATCGTCGCCGTCGGTGCCGTGCAGGACCAGCGTGTCGCCTTGCGGCACGGCCGAGCTGTTGCCGTCGATGGTGACCGAGCCGTCGAGCCCCAGATTGACGTAGTTGATGCCCAGCAGCGTGTCGTTGCTGCTGATCGGGTTCGTATCGACCGTGATGATGTCGACCCGGCCCGCGTCGGGAGCCCGGCCCGGCGTGTGAATGAACCGTTCCTGCTCGTTGTTGAACATCGGGATCGAACCATCGCCGATCACCGTCAACGTTTCATCGTGGCTCTCGCCGTCGTAGGTCAGCGTCTCGGTATTGACGATGTTGATCGTGACGGGGTTGCCCAGGTAGGTCACGGTCAAGGTGCCGGCATCGACGTCGAGTGGTTCCCAGGTGGCCGCGTCGGGGTTGAGCGGATTGGCCACGCCAGTGACGGTGACTTCGTCGCCGGTCGTGCTGGGCAGGCCGCCGTCGGCCGTGATCTCGACGCCCAGGTTCGGCACCTGCACATCGATGTCGATGTCGTCGTCGCCGTTCTTGCCTTCCAGGATCAGGTCGGTCACGCCGTTGAGCGTGATGATCGGTCCGTCGTTGATCGTGACGTTCACGACGTTGGTCGCCACGCCCCAGGCGGTGATGTCATCGTCGGCGTGGGTGGCACAGATGGTCACTTCCAGGTCGGGATCACCGGGGCCGGCCGGATCCGTGATCGAGACCGCCTCGATGTGGTCGAAGCTCACGATCTGGTTGCCGTCCGCTTCAATTCCGCCCTCGTCGTTCTCCGGTCCGGCGTGGTACAGGACGCTGTTCTCCGCTTGCACATTCAAGCGATCGCCGGTGATCCCGATCGGGTCGCCGCCGTCGATAAAGATCGGCACGCTGGGCGAGGGCGTGACGTTGAACGTGTCGCTGCCCTCGTGGCCGTTCACAGTCAGAGCGTTACCACCGCCGGTGGAGGTGTAGTTGACCGTCTCGCGCGTTCCGACCGTCACGCTGTCACCATCCGCAGCGATGGTTTCGCTGGCCGTGGTGCCGTTGACGATGATCCGGTTCTGGCCGCCGGCCGTATCCAGGTTGAAGGTCCCCGTTTCGCGGAAGTTCACCACGGGCGACGTATCGTTGCCCTGGGCGTCGTACGACTGCAGCAGGCCGGAGTTCGTACCCAGCGGCGTGACTTCCACCACGTCGTCCACGCCGGTGGCCAGGGTGTTCAGGTTCTGGCCGTTGGCGTCGATATTCAGGTCCTCGATGCCGGTGTAGACCACGTCGCCGAATCCGGCCTGAGCCAGCGTGCCGGTTTCCAGGTCCAGATTCACGCTGGCCGCGGCGGCGTCGAAGTTCAGTGTGTCGCTGCCGGCAGCCGGATCGTCGCCCTCCACGCGGATGTTCACACCGGCCAGGGGACGGATGTCGAAGGTGTCGTTGCCGCTGGCACCGCGGAGCGTGTAGTTCTCGATGGCCGAGGAAGTCACCGGAATCTGCAGGAACGGCACCGAGCCGACGAAGCGGACCTTGGCGATCGACGGCGTGCCGCCACCGATGCGCGGATCGGGCACGACGAACGTGTCGCTGGTCTCGCCGCCGTTATAAATCACGCGGTCGTGGTCGAACGCGTCCGGGTCGGAAACGTTCAGCGACCCGATCGTCGAAAGGTTCAGGAACCGCATCGGCACCAGCGTATCGACCTGCACCCGACCAGAATCGAACGTCGTGCCGGGCGTGACTTCCACGCTGCTGTGGACCGGGTTGGCCGGCGTGCCATCCGGCGTGAACACGGTCAGCACGTCGCCGTTCGTGGCATTGGCGTCTCCCAGTCCGTTCAGCACCACGTTCTCGATGGTGAAGGCGTCCACGAACGCCACGCTCTGCACGCCGGTGACGCGGGCCGAATCGAACGCGGTCGGTTCAAAGCCGATATTGTCGGCCAGCGTCGTGCCGTTGACGACCAATTCGTCGCCCGTGGTCGAGTTGCCACCCTGGACCGTGATTGAAGTCAACCCCGCGGGCGCGGTCCCCTGATTGTTCAGATTGAACTTGTCGTCGCCGGCGCCGCCCGACAACGTCAAGCTGGTCTTGTTGGCGAATTCGATCAGCTCGAACCCATCCACCGACACCAAACCGCGGTTGCTGGTGCCCCGGCGGTAGTCGATCTGATTGGAGGCGTCCGTCCCGTTGACGGTCAGCGTGCCGTTGATCGTGTCGATCACCGGCTCCAGATTGGCGAAATCGACGGTCATCGTGACGGGCGGGACCGAAGCTTCGAAGTATTGCAGGCGGCCTTCGGTCACCGCGGCCCCGGGCGAGTAAACCGCGGCGGTCGGGCTGAGCGGATTGCCCTGCAGGATCAGCAGGTCGGAGTTGGAACCACCGTCGAAGGTGATCGGCGTCGGGATCACGTTTGTGCCACCCACGTCGATCGTCACGGTGTCGTCGCCGCCCAGGGTATTGATCTGCAAACGCCCCTGGCTGGCGTTGATCGCGGTTACCGTCACTTGAGTGCCATTGTTGTCGCGAACGGCCACGGGCGCGGCGCCAGCCGGATTGGTGATTCGAAACGAGTCGTTGCCGGCACCCGCGCCGTCCGAACCCTGGATGACCAGCGTATCGACGGCCGAACCGGACATCTGGTAGTTCGCATTCACGGCTCCGGTCAGGAACCAGGTCACAAACGTCACGGTATCGCTGCCTTGCGCGCTGGCGTCGACCAGGAACGTGTTGACCCCCTCGAACTCGATCGTCGGCAGACTGTCCGAATTGACCTGATCGGTTCCGAGGTGGGTGCCACGGCGGACCGTGACCGAGTTGTCGCCGGCGCCTGGATTGACGGTCAGCGTGTCACTCGCGTTGCCGTCGTAGTGGATCAGTTCGACGCCGCTCAGCGAAATCGCGCCCGTGAAGACGCCGCTGACCAGTTGGTTGTCGCTCGCGCCTCCATCCGGCGTAATGCCGACGGCGGCGGTGCCGGGGTCGGAGAAGTAGAACGAATCGCTGCCCGCGCCCGGATCGCCGGCGAATACGCGGAAGGTACCCGACACGTTGAACGTGGCGCTCAGGTTGATCCGGTCGTCACCGGCCAGCGAACGGATCTCGTAGCTTTCGACGTTGTTCGAACGCAGATCCACGTGAGTTCCGGCGGCGCCGGTCAGGTCGATATCAATGTCGTCGTCGTTGGTCAGCGTGATGTCCAGCGTGTCGCTGCCGTTGCTGCCCAAAGCGACCAGCGTGTCGCCGCCGCTGGTGCCGTCGGCGGTCACGGTCCCCGCCGCTCCCAGGTTCACGTAGTCGATGGCCAGCAGCGAACCGAGCGCCATGCGGCCGGCATCCGCGGTGCTGCCCGGCGTGTGAACGAACCGGCCGCCGCCGATCACTGACAGATTGTCGCCGTCCGCCTCGCCGTCGTACAGCAGACTCTCGGTGTTGACCACGTTGATCGTTTCGCCGTCCACAACCAGCGTTCCGTTCTCGGTGGACGTGGGATCGGGTGTCCAGGTGACGTTATCGGGGGCATCGTTGTTCACACCGGTCACGGTGACGGTATCGCCCACCACGCTGGGCAGGCCGCCGTCGGCCGTGAACTCGACGTTCAGCGTTTCCACCTGGATGTCGATGTCGATGTCGTCGTCGCCGTTCTTTCCTTCCAGGATCAATTCGGCCACCCCGTCGTAGCGAACCGTGGGGCCGTCGTTGACCGTCACATCGACGACGTTGGTGGCGATGCCTTGCGCGGTGATGTCGTCATCGCCGTGCGTGCCGCAGACCGTCGCCACCAAATCATTGGCGTTGCCGCCAGTACCCGGATCGTTCACCACGATCGACTCGATGTGGTCGTAGCTGGTGATCGGCGTGCCATCGATTTCGAAGCCGCCCTCGTCGTTCTCCGGGCCGGCGTGGTAGACCGACGTGTTGTCGGCCTGCAGGATCAGCGTGTCGCCCACCAGGCCAATCGGGTCGCCGCCGTCGATGAAAATGCTGAGCGTCAGGGCGGGCGTGACGTCGAACGTGTCGCTGCCTTGCAGACCGTTGACGGTCAAGGCTTCCTGGTTGGCATTGATGAATTCCACGATGCCGCCGTTGGCCCCCGTATCGACGAACTGGTTCGGCCCATCGACCTCGACCAGATCGGCCAGCGAACTGGCGTTGACAACCAGCGTATCCTGGCCGCCGAGCGAATTGACCCGCAGCGTGGCCCCAAGAACACCGCCGGTGTTGGAGTAGCGGACGATCGGATCCGCGCCGTTGGCCTGAGCGACACCGCTGGTCGCGTTGAGCGGCGTGACAGTGATCGTGTCGTCGCCCGCCGTGCCGAGCAGGTTCAGCGCCGCGCCGCCGGCGTTGGCGTCGATCGTCTGGATGCCGGTGTAGACAATGGGTCCGCCGTAGCCGAACACCGTCGCCAGACCGAGGTCCACGGTGCGCGGCGCGTTCGGGGCCAGCACGGCCAGCGTGTCGCCGTCGTCCGGGTTGCCGCCGCGAACGTCGATCTGTTCGTACGTGTGATCGCCCCGGACCGTGAACAGGTCGTCGCCGTCGAGACCTTCCAGCGTGAGGGCCAGCACGCCGGGCGTAAGTACGGGCACGTGCACGCCGGAGCTATTCTCGAAGACCACTCGGCCGCCACCGAATCCCGCGTCGACGAGGAACTGGTCGTCCACGTCCGAACCGCGGTGGACCAGAACGTCCGAGCGACCGCCGCCCGTGTTGGTAAAGTTGACGGCGCCGGCATCCAGCGTCTCGAAGTGCAGCGGCACGAAATTGTCGACGCGGATGTCGCCTGAATCGGGAGTTGGGCCAGGCGTGTACGTGATCGTGTGGCTGCCCGCCGGAGTATTGACGGTCAGCAGGTCGCCCGAACTGGCACCGTCAATCGAGATCCGTTCGACCGTGTCCGCAATGACCGGCGCGAACTGCGCGCCCGTGATCGACGCCCCGTCCGACGACAGCGAACTGACCACGACATCCGGCCCCGCGTTGTTGTCCACCACGCGCAGCGTATCGCCGTGGGTGGAGTTGCCGCCGTTGACCACGATCTGGGCCAGCCCGGCCGGCAGGACGCCGCCGTTGAGCGTGATGGAATCATCGCCGTCGTGCCCGTTCAGCGTGAGAATCGTCTTGTTGCTGAACTGAATCGATTCGTAGGCATCGACCGTCACCAGCCCGTTAGCGCCCGCGTCGTCATACGTGATCGCGTTCGGCGCGTTGGTGCCGTTGACGATGAAGTTCACGGCGGGTACCAGGTCGATCACCGGCTCCAGGTTGTTGAAGTCGATGATCATGGCGCTGGTGTTGTACGTCAAACGCCCTTCGGTGACTGCCGGGCCGGGACGGTAATCGACCGTCAGCACCTGCACGGCCGGAGTGCCGCTGATGGTCAGCAGGTCCGAGTTGCCTCCGCCGTCGTAGGTGATCGGCACGGCGATCAAGTCCGAGCCGCTGCCGACGTTGACATCGACCAGCACGCGGTCGTCCCCGCCCAGGGTATTGACCTGCAACCGGCCGAGGTTGCCCGAGGTCTCGGTCACCAGGACGTCGGGCGCCGCCGCGTTGTCGCGGACGCGGACCGACGGCAGGCCGATCGGATTGGTCAACGTGTAATCGTCGCCCGCGCCGTCCACGCCCTCGATCACCAGCGTGTCGGACTCGTCCGCCACAAGCTGGTAGTTGGCCGGAACCGCTCCAATCAGGCCGCGGGTCACGAACGTCACGACGTCCGCTCCGCTCTGCCCGGCCGTGGCGTCGGCGTTGACGACAAATGTGTTCACATTGCGGAATTCGATCGCCGGCAGGCTGTCCGAGGTGACCAGGTCGGCGCCCGAACCCCGTTCCACTCGGACCGCGTTGTCACCACTGCCGGGATTGACAGTCAACGTGTCCAGGTCGTTGACGCCTTCGAACGTGATCAACTCCAGGCCGGTAGCAATAATCGGATTGGGCGACGACAGGCCCAGGATCTCCTGGTCGTCGCTGGCGGAAGCGGCGGGGCGAATCTGCACGCTTTCGACGATTCCCGCGGCGCCGACCAGATTCAACGTATCGCTGCCGCCGCCAGGACCACCGGCGTTCACCGTGAACGTGCCGCTCATGTCGATCGTGGCTTGCAGGTTGACGTTGTCGTCGCCCTCGAACGTATGCAGCTCGTAATTCTCGACCTGGTCGCTGACCAGATCGACATGGTTGCCTTGCGACGTTCGCACGTCGATCACCGCCTGGTCGCGAGCCGTGAAACCGACGTTCATGGTGTCGGATCCGCTCGTGCCGCGAACCGCCAGGGTGTCGCTGCCGCCGTTGCCGTCGATCACCACCAGGCCACCCGGACCGAGCGTGACGTAATCGATCCCCAGCAGCGTCGAAGTGGCGTTTTCGATCGAGACGCTGCCCGCGTCCACGGCCGCTCCTGGAGTGTGGGCGAAGCGGTCGCCGCCAGGTCCACCCGCGACGGTCAGAACTTCCGAGTCGTTCTGGCCGTCGAGAATCAGCCGTTCCACATCCACGATGTTGATCGCGATACCAGCCAGCGTCAGCAAACCGTCGTCCTCGCTCGCGGGCGTCCAGACCGCCAGATCCAAGGGGCCCGCCACGCCCGTGACCGTCACCACATCGGGATCGGTGCTCGGCAGCCCGCCATCGGCCGTGATCCGCACGCCCAGCCCCTGCACGTTGACGTCGATGTCGATGTCGTCGTCGCCGTTCTTGCCTTGCAGCGTCAGGTCCGCCAGACCAAGGTACGTGACCACCGCGCCGTCGTTGACGGTCACGTTCATGGCGTTCGGAGCCAGGCCGACGGCCGTGATGTCGTCGTCGCCCTGTGTGCCCATGACGACCGCCACCAGATTGTTGCCGCCTGGATCGCTGACCGCGATGCTTTCGATATGGTCGTAAGTAACCGGCAACAGGCCGTCGATCTCGAAGCCGCCCGAGTCGCTTTCCGGTCCTGGAGTGAAGATCGACAAGTTGTCGGCCGTCAGCAACAGCGTGTCGCCCGTGGTGCCAACCGGATTGCCGCCGTCCACGAACACCTGGTAGTTGAGCGACGGCGTCACGTCGAACAGGTCGTTGCCGTTGCCGCCTTGCAGCACGACCGACGCGATCGAATTGAAGTCCACCGGAACGCCGTTAACCACGGCCGTGCCTTCGGTCCCCAGTCCCGGAGCAACACTCAACAGATCCCCGCTGGGCGTGCCGACCGCTACCAAAGCGTCGCTGCCGCCGCCCGTGACCAACAGGTTGAGCGATCCGACCAGGGTGGTCGGATGCACCTCGAACGTGTCGGTGCCGAAATTATTCACCAGCTCCACGGAATCGAAGCCGGAGTAGTCGTACGATTCGCGGTTGTCGATCTGCACGCGATCGCCGAACACCGGTCCGGCGGCCACGGTCCAGTGGTTGTCGGCCAGGTCGTCGTTGATCGTCAGCATGTCCTGGTCGCTGGACGCCAGCAGCAGCACATGCTCGATGCCGGTGAACGGCACCAGCGTGGCGCCCGTGTTGATGTTGACGGTGCCGGTGCCGGGACTGAAGCCGGGCGTCACCTCAAAGCCGTCGTTCGCGCCCAGTTGGTCGTTGACCGTCAGCACGTCGCTGTTCCCAGGACTGCCGCCGTTGACCGTGATCGACTGATAGGGCTGCGGGACGTTCAGCGTGATCTGGTCGTCGCCGTCCAGGGCGTCGATGACCAGGTTTTCGACCAGGATCTGTTGCAGGGGCACGTGAGCGCCGACGCTGGTCGTCAGCACCACGGTGCCGGTGGTCGCCGCGACGTCGATGGAATCCTCGCTCGCCGTCCCCTCGGCCACCAGCGTATCGTTCAGTCCCAGGCCGAAGGCGGTGACCGCACCGGCGCCCAGATTCTCGTAGGCGATACCCAGCATGGTCTCGTTGCCGCTGCGCAGCTCCATCCGGCCGAAGTCGAAAGCCGCGCCGGGCGTGTGCGTGAACGTGCCGGAGCCGATCACTTGCACCGTGTCGCCGGCCGACTCGCCGTCGTAAATCAGATGTTCGGTTTCCACGACGTGGATGGTCTGGCCGGCCACGGTCAGCACGCCGCTGTTGGCCGTGCCGGGAACCCAGGTCACGGTGTCGGCCGCGTCATTGGTAACACCGGCGACGGTCAACGTGTCGCTGGCGTTGGGCAGGCCGCCGTCGACGGTGATCCGCACGCCCAGATTGGGCACGTTGACGTCGATGTCGATGTCGTCGTCGCCATTCTTGCCTTGCAGCGTCAGGTCCGCCAGTCCCAGGTACGTGACCACCGCGCCGTCGTTGACAGTCACGTTCATGCCGTTCGGAGCCAGCCCGACGGCCGTGATGTCGTCGTCGCCCTGCGTGCCCATGACGACCGCCACCAGGTTGTCGCCAACCGGATCGCTAACCGCGATGCTTTCGACCTGGTCGTAGGTGACCGGCAGCAGACCGTCAATCTCGAAGCCGCCCGAGTCGGCTTCCGGACCGGGCGTGAAAATCGACAAGCTGTTGGCCGTCAGCAGCAGCGTGTCGCCCGTCGTGCCGACCGGATTGCCGCCATCCACGAACACCTGGTAGTTGATCGACGGCGTCACTTCGAACAGATCGTTGCCATTGCCGCCTTGCAGCACGACCGACGCGATCGAATTGAAGTCCACCGGAACGCCGTTGACCACGGCCGTGCCTTCGGTCCCCAGTCCCGGAGCAACACTCAACAGATCCCCACTGGGCGTGCCGACCGCTACCAAGGCGTCGCTGCCGGCGCCCGTAATCAACAGGCTGAGCGAACCGTCCAAGTCGGTCGGATGCACCTGGAACGTATCGGTGCCGAAATTGTTCACCAGCTCCACCGAATCGAAGCCGTCATAATCGTACGACTCGCGATTGTCGATCTGCACGCGATCGCCGAACACCGGGCCCGCGCTGACGGTCCAGTGGTTGTCCGCCAGGTCGTCGTTGATCGTCAGCGTGTCCTGGTTATTCGAAGCCAGCAGCAGCACGTGTTCGATGCCGGTGAACGGCACCAGCGTGGCGCCCGTGTTGATGTCGACCGTGCCGGTGCCCGGATGGAAGCCCGGATTCACCTCGAACTCGTCGTCGGCGCCCAGTTCGTCCTGAATCGTCAGCACGTCGCTGTTCCCGGGACTGCCACCGTTGACGATGACCGACTGATAGGGCTGCGGGACGTTCACCGTGATCTGGTCATCGCCGTCCAGCGTGTTGACTTCCAGGAACTCGATCAGCACTTGCTGCAGCGGCACGTGAGCGCCGACGCTGGTCGTCAGCACCACGGTGCCGGTGGTCGCCGCGACGTTGATGGAATCCTCGCCCGCCGTCCCCTCGGCCACCAGCGTATCGCTCAGTCCCAGGCCAAAGGCGGTAACCGCACCCGCGCCCAGGTTCTCGTAGGCGATGCCCAGCATGGTCTGGTTGCCGCTGCGCAGTTGCATCGCGCCGAAGTCAAACGCCGCGCTGGGCGTGTGCGTGAACGTGCCGGAGCCGATTACCTGCACGGTATCGCCGTCCGACTCGCCGTCGTAGATCACGTGTTCGGTTTCGACAACATTGATCGGGTTGCCCACGACGTTCAGTTGGCCGCTATCGGCCGTGGAGGGAACCCAGGTCACGGTGTCCGCAGCGTCGTCGTCGATTCCAGTGACGGTCAACGTATCGCTGGCGTTGGGCAGGCCGCCGTCAACCGTGAACACCACACCCAGGTTGGGCACGTTGATATCGATATCGAATTCGTCATCGCCGTTCTTGCCTTCCAAGGTCAGCGTGGCCACACCGCTGTAGGTGATGATCGGGCCATCGTTCACTTGCACGGCGACTTCGTTGGGAGCCTGTCCTTGAGCGGTGATCTGGTCGTCGTCGCCCGTGCCGCAGACGGTAACATCCAGGTCGTTGCCACCAGGATCCGAGACCACGATCGATTCGATGTGGTCGAAGCTGACCGGCTCGAACCCGTCGGCCACGATGCCGCCTTCGTCGTTTTCCGGGCCGGCCGTGTGGACCAGCGACGTGTTGGCGGTCACGATCAGGGTGTCGCCGGGCGCCACGCCGATCGGATCGCCGCCGTCGATGAACACGGGAATGTCGTTGGCCGCGCCGGGTGTGACGGTGATCGTGTCAGCGCCTTGCAGCGCGTAGACTTCAACGGCTTCGACGTTGGCATGATTGACCGCTTCGCGCCCCACAACGGTAACAGTGGGAACCGCAGTGGAGTTGTTGACTGAAATCGCGTCGGCCCCGGCCGTGGCGGTGACCGCCAGCGTATCGGAACCGTCCAGCGTGTCGACGGTGAAGGTGGCCGCATTGAAGAAATTGACCACCGGGTTGGCTCCGTTGGCGCGGAGCGTGCCGCTGTTGGGTCCCAGCGGAGTCACCTCCACGCGGTCGTCGTCGTCGCTGCCCAGCACGGTCAGGTTGACGGCGACGTCGCCGACCGTAAACAAGTCCACCGTCTCGATGCCGGAATAGCTGGCGGTTGGTGAACCGACGCCGGCGGCGTCCGTAATTTCGGAGTTCGCCAGGTCGACCGTCGTGGAGCCGATACTGATGAATTCGAGCGTGTCGCTGCCGCTGCCCGGATTGCCGCCCTGGACCTCGATGCCGAACGGAATGGGATGGTTGCCCGGAACGCTGAACGTGTCGTCGCCATCCAGGCCGAGCAGCCTCAGGTAGACCACTCCGGTTGTGCTAATGGGAACCGTGACCGGAACGCCGAATCCTGGCTTGATGACTTGAACCGAGCCGTCGGGGGTGTCTGAGACGCCGAAAAAGTCGTCGGCACTGGTGCCGTGGACATCCAAACCGCTGGATCGGCCACCGCCGGCCACGTCAAAGGTCAGGCTGCCGAGTTCGCCCAGACCGTGATAATCCAGCGGCAGCAGCGTGGAATTTGCGCTGAAGCCCAAGTGCGTGACGCTACCCGCGTCGGCCGTGGCTCCGGGCCTGAAACTGATCTCCGATCCACCCGCGGGTGAGGTCACCGTCAGATCGTCACTGCCACCCTGCCCGTTGATCACCAGCCGCTCGCTGGTGGCGATGGTCACGGGGACCGGTTGCGCGCCGGTGACGACGGCGCCCTGGCTGGTCAGCGAACCCACGTTGATCGTGTCCATGCCGGTGGTGCCATTGACGACCACCGTGTCGCTACCGGCCGTGGGATCGCCGCCGTTGACCGTGATCCCGGTCAGGCCCGTGGGAATGGAGGGGTTATTCAGGTTGATCGCGTCGCTGCCGGCGCCGGCATTGATCGTGAGCGTGGTCTTGTTGCTGAAGTGAATCGACTCGAAGCCGTCCACCGCCACGCGACCGATCGTCGCATTCAGTTCGCTCTGGCTGTAGTTCACCGCATTGTCGGCGTCCGTGGCGTTGACCGTCAGCGTGCCGGGCGCGAGGTCCACAACGGGTTCCAGGCCGGTGAAGTTGATCGTCTGCGTGATGTTGCCCGCCGAGTGGATCAACTGGCCCGCGCCGACGTCGGGCCCCACGTTGTACGTGGCGGTGACGGCCTGGCTGTTGAGCACGGTCAGGCGGTCGTTGCCCACTTCGCCATGATAGGTGATCGGGATGGGGACCAGACCCACCGACCCGTCCACGGTCATCAGGTCGTCGCCCGCCAGGCCGTTGAACCGGATTTCGGCGATCGAGGCGTTGGCGATCGGCCCGGCTCCCGGCGCGATGTAGGTCGTCACGACGCCGTTGACGTTGGTCACCAGCCCGCCCGCTCCGGTCATGATCAGACCCACGCCGTCGTTGCCGCTGGTGCCGGGAATCCAGATGGTGTCGCCACCGGCTCCGCCATGCACCGAATCGATGCCACCGTTGCCGCTGATGGTGTCTTCGCCGTCTCCGCCGTTGAGCGCGTCGTTGCCGGCCGAGCCCAGCAGCGTATCGTTCCCGGCGCCGCCGTTGAACGTGAGGAGCGCCAGGAGTTCCGTGCCCGGCCCGGCCTCGATGGTGTCGTTCCCATCGTTGCCGTTGATCGTGACCATGTCGCCGTTGGCTGCGTTGCCGTTGCCCATCGCCACGTCATAGGTCAGGCCCTCGACGGTCAGTATGCCCGCCGTGTTGTTTAGGTGCAGCGCGTCGTCCGTGTTGCGTGCATGGACAACCAGCGAGTCGGCATCGGCCCCGACGCCCGCCACGTAGAAGACCGTTCGCGCGTCCGTTTCGAACAGGTCCTGCACGATCAGCGTGTCGGCTCCGCCACCCGCCTGGATCTCGAACGCCTCGATGTCGTCCGTGTTCAGTTGGAAGGGCGTGAGGTTGGTGCGTTCCAGGACCACGCGTGGTCCGGTGGGTGGCGGGTTGAACAGCGGGCGGAGGACAAAATTTTCGCCGAGGGCGACGTCCCCATTCACGATCAGCAGGTCGTTCCCCTGCCCACCCTCGACCGTATCGTCACCGTCGCCGTTGTTCCAGGTGATTTCGTCAGCGTCATCACCGCCAAAGATTTCATCCGTTCCGGTACCTCCTTGGATGAAATCCCTGCCGCTGCCACCCTCGAGCCGATCACTTCCCGCGCCGCCCTGCAAATTGTCGTCGCCGTCGCCGCCGATGATCAGGTCGGCCAGCGGGCTGCCAATCAAAATGTCGTCGCCGGAGCCGCCCAGTATCGTGGCGTCGATGGAACCGGACAGGTCGACCAGGTCGTTGCCATCGCCCGCGTCGATGAACTTCTCCACGCCAGCAAGCTGCAGGTCCAGGTCGACCAGGTCGCCGCCGCCCAGGGTGTGGAGTTCCACCCGATCTATGCCCCCGACCAGCGTGGCGTTGCCGCCGCCCGCCAGCATCACCGTGTCCGCGTCGGAGGTCACGATGTCGGCCGCCTCGGTAGTGGTGATCGCCAGCCGGTCAAAGCCGCCCGCTCCGCCGCTGACCGTCAAGTCGTCCACTCCCAGGAAGCTGAACGCGGGAGCCCCGTCGCTGGTCATGCTGCCGGTGCCGACGCCAGCCGGGCTATAGGCGTAGTTGTCGTCCTGCGGCGTGCCGACGATGCCCAACGAGTCGCCGCCGTCGCGGCCGTCGTAGACCACGGTTTCGGTAGTGGTCACGCTGATCAAGGTCGCCACGGCAATCATCGTGCCGCCGTCGGGACCCGAGGGGACCCAGGAGGCCGTGTCCGCGGCGTCCGTGCCCGTGATCGTCAGCGTGTCGCCATCCACGGTAGGCAGGCCGCCGTCCACGTTGAAGTTCACGCCCAGATTGGCGATCAGGTCGATATCGATATCGTCGTCGCCGTTCTTGCCTTGCAGGTTCAGCGTGTTGACGCCCGCGTACTGCATCAGCGGCCCGTCGTTGACTTGCACGTTGACGGTGTTCGGCGCCACGCCCGCCGCGGTGATCTGGTCGTCGTCGCCCGTGCCGCACACGGTCACGATGCCGCCCGCATTGGTCAGGTCGATGTTCACCCGCTCAATGTGGTCGAAGCTGACCTCGGCCACACCGGGAGTCTGGAATCCGCCTTCATCGCTTTCCGGACCGGGAGCGAAGGTGACCGGCCCGATAGCCAACAGGTTCAGCGTGTCGCCCACCACGCCGATCGGGTCGCCGCCGTCGATCAGGATCTCGGGCGAGTTAACGCTGGGCGTGAAGTTGAAGGTATCGTTGCCTTCGTTACCGTACACGGCCAACGCGGCGACGTTTGTGTTGCTGTACAGGATTTGCTTCAACACGGCGCCGGCGGTCACGGTCACTTCGTTGTCGTCCACCGTGACCGTCTCGCTGGCGGTGCTCAAGTGAACGGCCAGCGTATTGTTCGTGCTGCCGGCGGCGCTGATCGCCAGGGGACCGAACGTGTTGGCGGTGACGACGGGCGACGCGCCGTTGGCCTGGACGCGGGCCGAATCGAAGTCCAGCGGAGTGACGTCGAAGCGGTCGGCCGATGGGCCGCCGTTGACGTTGACCGGGCCCGCCACGTTGTTGACCGCGGCCGTTTCGACGCCGGTCAGCGACACGACACCCAGGCCGCCGCCAGCGACCGTCGCGGGCGAGATGCCCAGGGTGGCAGTCACGGGAGTGCCGTCGCCATTCAGAGTCGCGCTGTCGGAACCCGCGTCGGGAGTGCCGCCCGACAGATTCACACTGCGATAGCCGTGGCCGGGGTTGACCGTGAAGGCATCGTCGCCGTCCAGACCGTTCAGGCTCAGATCCTCGACGTCCGTTTCGCGCACGATCAGGTGCATCCCCAGCGGACTGACCAGCGTTACGTCGCCAGTGGAAGCAACCAGGAAAGCGTCGTCGCCGGCGGTGGCGTGGTAAACCAGTTCGTCCGTTCCGGCGCCGGCCGCGAACACCAGCGCGCCGCCGGCCCCCAGGTTCCGAAAGTCCACGGGCAGGAGATCGTTGACGGCGATCGATCCGGCATCGGTCGAGGCGCCGGGCGTGACCAGCGCGATATCGTTGCCCGGCGTGCCGGAAACCGTCAGCGTGTCGTTGCCACCCAGCCCGTCGATGGCCAGCGACGTGGCCGTGAGGCGGACTTCGGGGATGCCTCCGTCTACGACAACGCGGGCCGCGTTCGTCGACGTGGGAAGCACGTTGATCGTGCTGCCACCGTTGATGATCACGCCCGAATTCGTGTTGTTGACGGTGGCGATTTCCACTCCGGGCAGCGCGACCACTCCCAGACCGGCTCCGGCCACCGTGGCCGGCGAACCGCTGAAGTCGACCACCGCGTTGTTCAGGCTGTTGCCGTTCAGGGTCACGCTGTCAGCGCCGACGCCGCCGTCCAACTGAATGCGGGTGTAGGGCTGGTTGGCGTTGACCGTGAACTGGTCGCTGTCGCCGCCCGCCGCGATGTCCAGCCGCTCGACACCGATCTGCTGCAGTTGCGGATAGACTCCGAACGCATTGACCAGATCGACCGAGCCGGTGGTGGCCGAGATATTGAACGAGTCGAGCAGCGCGGTGCCGTTGTAGACCAGGCGGTCGTTCGAACCTTCATTGCCGGCGAAGGTCAGCGTGCCGCCCGTGCCGATCCCGCGGTAGTTCACCGCCAGCAGCGAGTTGACCTGGATCACGCCGGAGTCGACCGGTAGTCCAGGCGTGACCGTGGCTGTGTCGTCGGTATTCGTGCCGTGCACGGTCAGGGCGTCGTTGTCCGTCTGGCCATCGATCGTCAGCGTTTCGGTTGCCACGACCTGGATCGGCACGGGCTGAGCGCCCAGGATGCGGGCGGAGAACAGGTCGAGGTTGTCGACGTGGATCGGATCCTGAGCCGTCGTGGCGTTGATCAACACCGAGTCGGCGGCATCGCCACTGTTGACGGTAATCGATCCGTCGGG
Source organism: Pirellulaceae bacterium (assembly GCA_024102795.1). Lineage (GTDB taxonomy): Bacteria > Planctomycetota > Planctomycetia > Pirellulales > Pirellulaceae > JAGFJK01. The sequence goes on along the minus strand of JAGFJK010000430.1, from coordinate 1,983 downwards.
ATCGAGTCCCGCGGCCGTGCCGATCGAGAAGGTGTCCACGCCACCCAGCCCGTTCAACGTCAGGTGCTTCTTGTTGTTGAACTGCAGCGTCTCGAACGCGTCCACCGCCACCACGCCGTCGGCGCCCAGGTTCGTGTAAGAGATGGCGTTGCCCGCTCCGGTGGCGTTAACCGTCAGGTTCGTCGCCGTCACCAGGTCCAGAATCGGCTCGAGGCCCGTGAAGGTGATGAACGTAAGGCCGTCAAACTCCAGCGTTCCCTCATCGACGGCCGGGCCCACGGTGTACGACTGGTTGGTGACCCCGGAGCCAAACACGAACAGCGAGTCGGTGGTGCCCGCCCCGCCGTTGTACTCCACCAGCAGGTTCGTGTTCGTGACGTCCACGTCCAGGCTGTCGGCCCCACCCAGCGTGTCGAACCGCACCAGCCCCACGTCGTCCGATACGACCGTCACCTGCACGTTGTTGCCGTTGAAGTCGATGATGCGAGCCGCCTGAGGTCCCAAGCCGTCCGGATCGTCCAGGTTGTAGGCGTCGTTCGACCCCTGGCCCTCGATGATCAGCGTGTCGCTGGCGTCCGTGGCGACGGTGTAGTTCGAGGCGGTGGCTCCCTCCAGGTCGCGAGTCTCGATCGTGATCGTGTCGCTGCCATTGCCGGCGCCCGCGTTGGCATTCAACTCGAACGCCGCCATCCCGGTGAACTCGATGTTCGGCAGGCTGCTGGACTGCACGACGTCCGTGTTGGGATTGGCATTCTGGATGCGGACCGTGTCGTTGCCCGAACCCGGATTCACGGTCAGGCTGTCGTCGTTGCCGTTGCCCACGAAGCGGATGATTTCGGTGCCCGTGATGTCGACGGGCACTCCGGGATCAAAGCCCGTCACGCGCTGTCCCGCTCCGGCCGGCGCGATGGCGATGTCTTCGGCCCCCGCGTTGCCGCCGGCGATCCGCGAGGCGTTCAGGATCAGCGTGTCGTTGTTGGTGCCCAGTTCGAACCGCACCGCGGCCGTCTGCGGCAGCGTACTGCAAATGATCGTTGTCCCGGCCGGCGCACCGCAGCCCGTACTGTTGATGATCAGCGCCGTGTCCGTAAACGTGAATTCCTTCGTGCTGCCCAAGTCATTGAACGTGTACTGGACGTTGTTCACTTCGCCCAGCGTATCGCGATAGATCAGGGTGTTACTGTTGGTGTCGAAGGACAATGTGGCCAGCAACCGGCGTTCCTCGAGCGATTCGAAACCCTGGAACATCCGCCGGCGCTGCTGCCGTTGCCGCCGGGCCTCGCGATCCTTGCGGCGCTGGGGAGAACGCACGAAGCCAAGAAGCCAGTTGCCGGTGTTCATTTCGTGGTGTGCCATCGTTCGATTTCAACTCACTGGAGGAGGTGCAAAGTGCTTCGGACTGACAACGGTCCACGCGCGCCGCTGGACGATTGAGCAATATAGGGGAGATGAATACGTTCTGAGTGACCGGTTAGGATAGCGATAGTACGAGAAATGCGGGTTACTTGCAATCAACGGGCTTTCAAAATTTCCCAAAACCAAATAAATTGGGTGCACTTTTCGCGCAGGGATCTCGCGACGAACCCCCTCCAGAGGTGGAGGCTTCGCGGTAAGCAAGTCGGGAGGTGTCCTTTTCCTGGAAACGGACTGACCAGGTTGAAATGACCGCCGAAGGACGGGCCGCCATGCCCGACCAACGGCGCCCCCAGGGCCGGAATGTTCTTCCCGCGTGATTGCTCGCGCCAGCCGTACGGCGCGATTACCGTTGGCTTGACTGCCAGCGCAGTCCGACGTCGGTGGCAATCTCGTCAATTGCCAATTCCAACAGGTCGCGGGCGTCGGCAAGCGGATCGCTGGACCGCTGGTCGAACGCCACGTTCACTGGTCGGCTCACACCCTGCCCGATGTCTCTTGGTCGCGGCGCGGCCAGCGGAGCCGCCGGCGGGGCCGCGGGCAGTGGTCCGATCAGGCCGGCCGCAACCC
>JAGFJK010000418.1 GCA_024102795.1 Pirellulaceae bacterium | reverse complement strand
TTCGGTGCCGCAGTCAACGACGTCGCGGACCAGTTCCTGGACGTTGCGGCGCGCTTGCAGGGGGCGGTGACGCGGCAGATCCTCAGCCCGTTCCTCCTGCCGCTCTGGATTCCAACCGCCGATAACCGGACGGTCCGTTCGTCGCTCCGCTACTTTCACTCGCTGATTTCGCCCCTGATTGAACAGCGGCGGCAGGCTCCGGGCCAGCACTCGGATCTGCTGGCCGCGCTGCTCGCGGCGACCGGCGCTGAAAGCAATGGGCATCTGAGTGACCGCGAGGCCCAAGACGAAGCGTTGACCATGCTGCTGGCCGGCAGTGACACCACGGCAGCCGCCTTGAGCTGGTCGGCCTTTCTGCTGGCCAGGTATCCCGAGTTCCAGCACCGACTGCGGGAGGAAGCGGCCAGCGTCAGCGACGAAACCGCGCCGCCGCTGGCGGAACAGATTTTCCTGGAGGCGATGCGCCTGTATCCGCCGGCCATCGCGATCGCTCGGCAAGCGGCCCAACCGGTCGAAATCGGCGGAATCCCGATCCCGCGCGGCTCGCTGGTCTTCGTCAGCGTGTACTCGATTCATCACGACGCGCGGTGGTTCCCTCAGCCCGAAGAGTGCCAACCCCAGCGCTTCGCCAACGATCCTTCGCACCCCCTGCCCGAAAACGCCTATCTGCCGTTCGGGATCGGGCCGCGCGCCTGCATCGGCCGCCGCTTCGCCTTGATGGAAGGCCCGCTGGTGCTGGCCGAACTGGTCCGCCAGTTCGACGTCCAGTTGGCTGAGCCAAACCAGACTCCGGAACTCGAAACCCAGCTCTCGCTGCATCCACGCAACGGACTTCGGCTGCGATTGACTCGCCGCTGATCCGTGTGCCGCTCCCGCTGGCGACGGTACGGACTCACGCAGCGCTGGACGCGTCGCGGTATGCGCTTTAGGATAGGTCGGCCGGAGTGGCGTTATCCACCAGCGAATGCGTCCCGGCCGAATGGGCCGGGTGGAAGGAATGCGAGTGCGGAGCCCATGTCAGCGAACCGGATCTGGCAACTGCTCGTCACACCTCTGCGCGTGAGCCACGCGGCCCGAACGAACATGATGGTAGCGGCGATTGTGCTGGGCGGTCTGGCCCGATGTGGCCTGACGGCGCGGGCATCGGCCGCCGACGCCACGCCGGCGGACCACCTGAGCCGGAAATTCTTTGCGCAATACTGCCATGCCTGTCATGCCGGCGCGGAGCCCAAGGGAGACTTCCAGGTCGACCGGCTGACGCCGGATTTTTCCGACCGGGAGAGCCTCGCTCAGTGGCTGAACGTCGCCGAACAGCTCAAAGCGGGAACGATGCCTCCGCGGGGGAAGCCCCGTCCGGCGGACCACGAACTGCAAGCCTTGACCAAGTGGATCGACGGTCAGGTCGCCGCGGCGGAGGCGGCTCGCCGTGCCCGGCAGGGACGCGCGGTCATGCGGCGGCTGAACCAGGCCGAGTACACGAACACGGTGCGCGACCTGCTGGGCGTCGACGTGGAATTGACCGACGTGCTGCCCGACGATTCGGTCGCCGGCGGCTTTGACACGAGCGCCGAGACGCTGCAGTTTTCCTCGTACCAACTGGACAGCTATCTGGCGGCCGCCAACCGAGTTCTGGACGAGGCCCTGGCGGGCGGTCCGCGCCCCGCGCAAGTCAAGCGGCGCATCGATCCCCGAACCGAGATTTCCACCCGGCGGCACGGCGTCTATCGCCACCTGGACGACGGCGTCGCCGTTTTCAGCTCCGATCTGGCTTCGAACATTCAGATCGTGTTCTGGAAGTTCCTGACCCGCCACCGGGGCAAGTATCGCTTTCGCATCTCGACGTATGCGTATCAGAGTGACAAGCCCGTTCTGTTTCACATCAACGGCGGGACCAGCAACCTGGGTGACCCGCCGTACTTGATTGGATACTTCGAGGCCCCGCCGGGCGAGCCGACCATCATCGAGTTCGTGGAACAGATGGAGGCAGGTCGCAACATCCGCCTGCTGGTGGATACCGAGGCCAGGGTGCGCGATTTCCAGGGCGACCGGGCGCCGGCGGATTACCAGGGACCCGGCCTGGTGGTGCAATGGGTCGATATTGAAGGACCGCTGGAAGACTCCTGGCCGCCGCCAGGTTATCGCCTGCTGGTGGGCGACCTGCCGCAGGCGCCGGCACCCGACAATCCTGGCCGGCGCGAAGTGGTTTCGCGGCAGCCGCTGGCCGACGCCGAGGCGATCCTCCGCAAGTTCACGCGGCGGGCCTTCCGGCGGGCGGTGACGGATGACGACGTGCGGCCATTTCTGGACCGCGTCCGAGCCAGGCTGGACGAAGGCTACTCGTTCGAGCGGGCGCTGCGCGTCGGACTCAAGGCCGTGCTCGTCTCGCCGAATTTCCTGTTTCTTCGCGAGAACGTTTACTCGGACGGCACGTCGGGGTCGGAGGGCGAACTGGCGCGGGCCGCGGCCCTCGACGAGTTCGCCCTGGCCAGCCGGCTGTCGTACTTCCTGTGGAGCTCGATGCCCGACGAAGAGCTGTTTCAACTGGCTGAGCAAGGCAATCTGAGCCGGCCCGAGACGCTGCGGGGACAGGTCGAACGGATGCTGAGTGATCCCAAGGCGGCAGCTTTCACGGAGAACTTCGCCGGCCAGTGGCTCGGTCTCCGCGACATCGACGCCACGCTTCCCGATCGGCAACTCTATCCGGAATACGACGATCTGCTCAGGTCGTCGATGATCAAGGAGGTGTACCTGTTCTTTGACGAAGTGCTTAAGAACGATCTGAGCCTGGCGAACTTCGTCTCGTCTGACTTCAGCGTCATCAACGGGCGCCTGGCGAGCCATTACGGAATACCCGGAGTGGAAGGGCTCGAGTTCCGCAAGGTCGCGCTGCCGGCGGACAGCCATCGCGGCGGCGTGATGACCATGGCCGCCATCCTGAAGGTCACCGCCAACGGCACGACCACGTCGCCGATCGTGCGCGGAACCTGGGTCCTGGACCGCCTGCTGGGCACTCCGCCCCCCAAGCCCCCGTCTGGCGTCGAAGCCGTCGAACCCGACATCCGGGGCGCAACCACGATCCGCGAGCAACTGGCCAGGCACCGGCAAGTCGAATCCTGCGCGATCTGCCACGTGGCGATCGATCCGCCCGGATTCGCCTTGGAGAACTACGACGTCATCGGTGGCTGGCGGGAGCATTACCGCAGCATCGGCGAGGGAGCGCCGGCGACGGTGGCCGGCAGGCGGATGAGGTACAAGTTGGGCCCGCCAGTGGATGCGGGTGACGTCCTGCCGGACGGCAGGCGCTTCCGCAACATCGAGGAGTTCCAGGAGCTGCTGCTGTCCGACCGGGATCCGTTGGCCCGCGCATTGGCCGTCAAGCTGCTCACCTACGCGACGGGCAGCCCCCCGGCGACGGCCGACCGGCCGGAAGTCGAGTCGATCGTGGCGGCGGTCCGCGGCCAGGACTATGGATTCCGCTCGCTGGTGCACGCGATAGTGCAAAGCGATCTGTTTCGACATAAATAGCAGTGTGAGGTGAAGGCCTTGCCTGTCGTAAATCTTGTAAATCCGTCCCTCGACCCTCCAGCTCGCGTGCCGATCCCATGCAAACATCCCGCCGCCGTTTCCTGCGTGCCGCCGGCGTCTCGCTGGCCCTCCCGTGGCTCGACGCATTGGTCCCGGCGTCCGCGCGCGGCAACTCCGCCGCCGGTCCGCCGCGGCGGATGATCTGCATCTGCGCCCCGCTGGGCTTCTACCCGGGAAATTTCTTTCCCCAAGCGCCGGGCGCCGGCTTCGAGCTGTCCCCGTACCTGGAACTGCTGAGCGAATTCCGCGACGATTTCACGGTCATCTCCGGGTTGGCAGGAATCAACGGCGGCCACCAGGCGATCAACGGCTTTCTGACGGGTGTGCCGGGAGCGGGCCAGCCCGGCATCCGCAACGGGATCTCGGTCGATCAATTCGCGGCCGAACAGATTGGCGCTCAGACGCGCTTCGCCAGCCTGGCCCTGTCGGGAGAAGGACTGGGCCTGTCGTGGACTCGAACCGGCGCACGCGTGCCGGCGCGCAACTCCCCGGCGCGGCTGTTCGCCGAGATGTTCCTGGAAGGTCAGGAGCACGAAGTTCAGGCCCAGTTGCGGCAGCTCGAGGAGGGCCGCAGCATCCTGGATGATGTCCGCGATCAGGCCAGGTCGTTGCGGTCGCAGCTCGGCGCCGATGATCGCCTCAAGCTGGACGAGTACCTCGGCAGCATCCGCGAGCTGGAGCAGCGCCTGGTGATCGATGAGCAATGGGTCAAGACACCCAAGCCGAAAGTGGATGTCGAGCCGCCCCAGGATATTTCCAATCCCAACGACTTGGTTGGCCGCACGCGGCTGCTGTTCGAACTGGCGCACCTGGCGGTGCAAACCGATTCCACCCGCCTGATCACGATCATGTTGGCGGGCGCGACCAGCGCTCCGCCCATTCCGGGCGTGACCCTGGGACATCACGACTTGTCGCATCACGGCAAGGATCCGGGTAAGCTCGCGCAGCTCGCGCTGATCGAAGTCGAGTGCATGAAGCTACTGAGCGACCTGCTGGCCAGGCTGAAGCGGTCACCGGAGGAGGGCGAAACGCTGCTCGATCGGACCATGGTCTACCTGGGCAGCAACCTGGGAGACGCCAGCAGCCACTCCACCAGGAATCTGCCGCTGCTCGTCGCCGGAGGCGGCTTCCGGCACGGCCAGCACCTGGCCTTTGATCCGCGGAATCCGCCGCCGCTGTGCAATCTGTATGTCAGCATGCTCCAGCGGCTGGGGATCGAAGTGGATCGGTTCAACACGGGCACCGGGACGCTGAACGGTCTGGAATTCTCGCGGAGCTGAGGCCAGCGCAACGGCCAGGCCGCTCACCGGACCTATGCGCTCACCGGACCAGGGCGAACAACCGGGTGTTGATGAATCGGCCATCCTTGAGTTCATGCTTGCGCAGGAACCCCTCGGATTCAAAGCCGTTCTTTTCCAGGACCCTGGCCGAGGCGAGGTTCGTGTCGAAGACGCGGGCGATGATCCGCACCAGATTCCACTCCGCCAAGGCGTGCTCGCACGCCTTGCCGACCACAGCCGTCATGATTCCTCGACCCCGCCACGGCCTGGCCAGCCAATAGCCGATCTCCGCCCGATGGCCCTGAGTCAGCCCATCGAAGCCGACTCCTCCGATCAGGGACTCACCGTCGCGGATAGCGAAATGAACCGGCATTCCATGGCGCGCGGTGGCCTCCGCCACGATGTGGAACCACTGGTCAAAATGTTCCGCCGTGTAGGGATAAGGAATCCGCAGCGTCTGCTCGTAGATCTCCCGGTCGCTGATCCGTTCGATGCAGGCGGCCTGGTCGGACGAACGCCATGGGGTGAGCGAAATCGGGCCAGAGACGCACACTTGCATCATCGAATCTCCTTCGCCTTGTAGACGATGCCATCTTATCGACCACGCAGTTTCTGGGCGATCCCGGCGACGTGCCGGCCCTGGAACCGGGCGACGGCCAGTTCGTTCGCGCTGGGCTGGCGCGAGCCGTCATCCTTGGCCAGCGTGGTCGCTCCGTACGGCGTGCCGCCGGTGATCTCGTTCATTTCCACCAGGCCCGGACAGGTGTAGGGCACTCCCACGACGACCATGCCGTGATGGAACAGCGTGGTGTGGAAGCTGGTGATGGTCGTTTCCTGACCGCCGTGCTGCGTGGCCGTGGAAACAAACACACTGCCGACCCTGCCGACCAGCGCGCCGGTCTTCCACAGGCCCCCCGTGGCGTCCAGCAGGGCCCGCATCTGGGCCGCCATGTTGCCGAAGCGCGTGGGCGTGCCGAAGATGATCGCGTCGGCTTCGCCGAGCTGCCGCGGCTCGATCACCGGCACATGGGCGAACGCCTGGCGAGCGGCCTGGGCTCCCATCTTCTGCAGGAGTTCGTCGGGTAGCGTCTCGCGGACTTGAAACAAACTCACCTCGGCCCCTTCCACCTCGCGGGCTCCCGCTGCCACCGCTTCGGCCATCTGGTAGATATGTCCGTAGGTACTGTAGAAGACGACGTAGATCTTCATGGCATGGTCCCTTACTTGTTTGTTGGTAAGTGGGGCCTCTTGGTCCATGGGGCTTCCTGGCACGACGAGTTTCTTGATAAGTGGGATTCCAACGCAACCGTTCAGGCCAGGTCGAACAGCATGATCTCGGCATCCTGCTCCGCTCGGACCGCCAGCAGCGCCTGGTCGCTCACCGCCGCGCCGTCGCTGGTGTCGAGTAAGACGCCACTGAGTGTAACGCGGCCGCGAAGGACCTGCAGCCAGGCATGCCGGTCCGCTGCCAGAGTGTGATCGACCGAGTGGCCCGCGGCCAGATTCGCCAGGTAAATGCGGGCATCCTGGTGGATCCGCAGCGAGCCGTCCTGGGCGTCGCGCGAGGCGACCAGCCGCCAGCGGTTGTGCCGCTCGGCCGCGGGAAACTGTTTCTGCTCGTAGCTCGGCTCGATCCCCTTCCGCTCCGGAAACAGCCAGATCTGGTACAGATGGACCGGTTCGGTTGCCGAGGGGTTGAACTCGCTGTGCGTGATCCCGGTGCCCGCCGACATCCGCTGGAACTCGCCCGGCCGCAACACCTGGCCGTTTCCCATGGAATCGCGATGTTCCAGGGCCCCGGACAGGACGTAGGTGACGATCTCCATGTCGTGATGGGGATGCGTGCCAAAGCCCTGGCCCGGAGCCACCACATCCTCGTTCATGACCCGCAGCGCCCGGAACCGCATGTGACGCGGGTCCTGGTACGAGGCAAACGAGAAGGTGTGGTACGTATCGAGCCAGCCGTGGTCGGCGTGGCCGCGGTCCCTGGCGCGGCGGATTTGCATCATGAGTTTCCCCTTTCGCGGGCCTTTTCCAGCAGGCGGCTGAGCTGTTTCAGTTCCGCCGGCGCGAGATGGCCGACCAGTCGCTGGTGTAGTTCGCTGACCGGTTTGTCCAGTTGGTCGAGCAGTTCCCAGGCCTTGCGGGTCAGTTCCACGTGCACCACCCGGCGGTCGTCGGTGCAACGTTGCCGCGTGACGAGCCCCAGTTTTTCCAGCCGATCCAGCAGTCCGGTCATGGCCGGGACGACCTGAATCATGCGGCCGGCGATCTCCAGGCAGGGCATCGGCTGGCCTTCGCCGCGCAGGATCCGCAGCACATTGTACTGGGAGGACGTCAGGCCGAACCGCCGGAACAGCCGCCCGAACTGGTTTTGAAACTGATCGCTGGTCCGCAGGATGTTCAAGATCGCCTCCTGCTGGGGCGAATCAAACGGCCGCTTCTTCTTCAGTTCGGCTTGCAGACGACTTCGGGCCACGAGCTCCGCGCCTCCTTCGCCATGAATATTACATATAAACTATCGTCATGTCAATAGACTTCATGACGTGGGTGTGGCGGCGGCGCGAGCTGGCAACGAAGCCGCTGTCACGCGGAGCATGACGGCCGCTTGGTCGAAACTTCCGGCCGCGTACTCATCGGTCGCTGGCCGCGGCACTATCCCAGGGCAGCGCACTGGAGTACCATCAGGCCATCCGTCCGGAACGGCAGACCGAGATTCGCACAGGCGCTGGCTAGGAACGAAGCCCAGCGAAGGACAACTTGGGAACCAAGGCCTCGCCGACCCCAGGAGGCCAGGACTCACGGACCATCCCCATGGCGTGGCGCGAGACGTTTCTGCGCTGCTTCGGTCCCGGCATGCTCGGCGGGATCACGTTTGGCGATTGGCTCCGGCTGCTGCGCGAGAACCGCTTCGCCATCGCCCCGACAAGCTGGCTCCGAGCGCTCTCGATCACCTCCCAGAGCACTCAGAACAGCCTGTTCCGTTGGCTCGAACAGAAGCGGTTCGGGGCGTCGTTTGACGATGTCGAAGTCCCGCCGCCGTTGTTCGTGCTGGGGCATTGGCGGAGCGGGACCACGCATCTGCACAACCTGCTGGCAGTGGATCGGCGGTTCGGGTTTCCCAACAACTACCAGGTGTTTTTCCCGCACACTTTTCTGACCATGGAGTCGCTGCATTCGCCGTTTGTGGAGTGGTTCCTTCCCCGGCAGCGGCCGATGGACCAGATTCAGTGGACGATGCAGTCACCGCAGGAAGACGAGTTCGCGCTGTGCACCACGACGTTCAAGTCGCCGTACATGGGTTGGTCGTTCCCCGCACGCCGCGAGTACTACGACCGGTACCTGACCCTGCGGGGCGTCAGTGACGCCGAAGTCGAGCAGTGGAAAGCGGGCCTGATCGCGTTTCTCAAGCGGTTGACCTGGAAGCTGCGGCGGCCGCTGGTACTCAAGTCGCCTCCGCACACGTGCCGGATCAAACGCCTGCTGGAGATTTTCCCCCAGGCGCGATTTGTCCACATCCATCGCGATCCCTACGCGGTTTTCCTCTCCACGCGCCACATGCTGACCGTCAACTTCCGCATGCATTGCCTGCAAAGGCCCCGGATGAGCGACCTGGACGCCTGGATTCTGGAGCAATACCGGCGGATGTACGAGGCGTTTTTCGGGGAGCGCGACCTGATTCCCGCCGGGCAATTCCACGAGGTCCGGTTTGAGTACCTGGAGCGCGATCCGGTGGGGGAGGTGCAGCAAGTCTATGATTCGCTCGGTTTGCCCGCGCTGGCCGACGTCAGGGCGGACGTTGACACCTACGCGCGCTCCATCCAGGGGTTCCAGAAGAACAACTTTCCCGCGCTGCCCGCGGACTTGCGGCAGCGGATTGCCGACCAATGGCAGTTTTGTTTCAAGCACTGGAGCTATCCGGTTGAGGGCTAGTTGGTCGGCCCCCTCACACGTGATTCCAGGCGTGACGCACGTAGCATGGGCTTCCAGCCCGTGTGATTCCAGGCGTGACGGCGATTTCGAGCGCTCTTGAGCGCCGCCGATTTTCCACCAGGCGTGTCGTGCTACGCCTGCGGCGAACAGATGGCATTTTCCCCATCCTGCCAAATCGACCCCAGAGGTCAATGGTAAAGTCGTCCACCCAGGGTGCGCCCGAAGCGGGCGACCCTGGGCTGGGTTGTTCAACGCCGGCGGCGTAAAGACAGCGCGGGAGTCGAACCAAAGGGCCACCCATCTGTCTTGGAGTCGCGCGCTTTGGACGTTCTAAACACTGAGGAGCCAACAACTTAAAAGCTGCACGATCTCGAAGCAAAGAGCGAGCCGACTGGACTTCAAGTGGCTGTTTGCGAAACCAACAATCCGTGAATCAATCCGAAGTTGCCGGACGGTCGATGAATAGAGCGTGCTACGCACATCTGGCGGTCGGTTGACGCCCAGACGGATCGATCACGCATGGAGGTGAATTGGCGATGGCCGCGTCAAAGCAGCGAGTCCGCAGGAACCCGTCCAGTGGGTGGCTGCGATGTACCAGACGGAAACTGGGCTGTCTGGAGCCTGGGGCCTGTCTGGAATCAGGATGTCTGGAATCAGGATCAGCTGCGGCGATCGGCGTGTCCCTCGGAGCGGGGGTGAGATTGCGACATGGCGCCTGGACCGCTTGTCTGGTGTTACTTACGGTCCTCGCTGGGGTGCCAGCGGTGCACGCCCAGCAGCGCGAGCCGGAGATACTGCCACCAGCGGCTGGGCAATCGCCCATATCGCCAGCCCAGCCCGTAACCATTACCGACGTCGTGGCGATGCAGCGGTCCGGCTTGGACGACCAGGTAATCATCAACCTGCTGCGGCAAAACAGCATGGCCACGCCCTTATCGACCGCCGAACTGATTTCGCTCCGGCAGCACGGCGTGAGCAACCAGGTGATCGCGGCCATGCAGGCGGCGTCTCCTCAAGTGGCCGCTCCGACCATCGTGCAGTCGCCCCCCGCCGTGGTCGCCACCCGGCCCTCGGTCGTCCACGTCTACGAGGCGCCGCCGCCGGTCGTGATCCGCTCGTATCCCGCGTATCGCTACCACCCGCACTACCACTTGCACTACGGCGGAGGGTATCATCACGGTCATGGGCGCTCGAACACGAGCGTCAGTTTTGGGTTCCACTGGCGGTAGGTCGTCGCGGCTCCGGCCCGATGCATCTGGGAAAGGAGCCGCACCTTGAAACGATCCACCCTGGCGCTGCTGTTGTCTGGCCTGGTGCCTCTGCTCGGTTGCCTGACACTCACCGGTTGCCCATCCGCCAACTCGCCGCTGACCAACAACGGGCCGCCGGTGGTCAACCAGGGGCCGCCCAATACGGGTAACGGCTCGCCGCCGACCGGCAACGGTCAGCCCGAAACCGCCGGCGGCCAGCCGACGCGGCCGGTCGAACCTGAAACCCCGTCACGGGATGACGCGGCGTCGGTCGCGGCGCTGGGCGAGCTGCAGGCGAAGCTCAAACAGGATGACGCTGGCTTTGTCGTGGAAGTGGACCTGCGGGGCACGGCCGCGGACGATGCGACGCTGGAGCACCTGCGGGGACTGCCCCGCGTTCGCTCCGTACTGCTGGCGGAGACTGCCATTACCGACGCGGGCCTCAAGACGCTGGGGCAGATCCCGACGCTGGTCAATCTGGACCTGCGGGACTGTGCGATCGGCAATCCGGGGATCGCGCATCTGATCGGCCTGGACAAACTGCGTGCCTTGAGGTTGTCCGGGCGTACCGGGGCCACGACGGTCGATGACCTGGCGATGCTGGACGTGGGCAAGCTGAAGGAACTGCGCGTGCTGGCACTGGACTTCCTCTGGATCAGTGAGGAGGGACTCAAGGAGTTGGACGAGCTCAAGCAACTCGAAGAGCTCTATCTGGCTCGCACGCTGGCCGGCGACGAAGCGCTGGCCCTGCTCGCACAATTCCCAGCACTCAAGACGTTGCGTATTTCACAGACGCAAATCACGGGTCAGGGACTCGCCCATTTGCGGCAATTGACCAAACTGGAAGACCTGGACATCAGCGAGGACATCGAGTTGTTCGACGACGCGCTCGCACAACTGTCCGGCATGACCCAGCTCAAACGGCTCAATCTCTGGCGGCTGGCCGTAACCGACGCGGGGATCGCACACCTGGAGCCGCTGGTCAACTTGCAATGGCTGAACCTGGACAATACGCAGTTGAGCGACGCGGGACTGGCGTACCTGGCCGGCATGAACCAGCTCAAGTTTCTGCACTTGGGGTCCACCGCCATCACCGACACCGGTTTGCCGCAACTGGCTGTTCTGACAGCGCTCGAAGACTTGAAAGTCACCCGCACGGCCGTCACCCCGGAAGGTGTGGCCCAGCTTCAGACCAGCCTGCCGGACACTCAGATTCAACTGAAGTATCTGGACGACGAGTAGCCATGGCGGTCCCGGCGTACCGCGACGGTACTATGCTGAAACGCCGGGCCACGACGCCGAACCGTTACGCGACTTCCCAGCCCGCTCGGTACTCTTTGCGGATGTACTTGTCGGCGGCCGGGCAGTTGGTGGCCTTCAGCTCGCGAGCGTCCCAATCCAGCGACTCGCCGGTGCGGTACGCCACGTTGCCCAGCAGCACGGCTTCGGTCAGAGCGCCGGAGTAGTCAAAGTTGCAGGTGGTCGGCGAACCGTCCTTGCAAGCCTTGATCCATTCGGCGTGGTGCCCGATCGAACGGGGGATGGTCGGTTCGGGCGGCTGGTAGCCACGGAACTTGTCCGCGGGGAACAAGCGATAATTGCCGTAGTCGGCGTACATCTTGCCTTCGGTGCCGACAAACATCACGCCGTTGGCCGGCACTCGTTCGCCAGCCACTTCGCGCGGGATCAGGTCGCCGTCGTACCAGGTCAGCTTGCAGGGCGGCAGGCCCTCGCGCTGCGGGAATTCGTAGCGGACGATCAGCCCCAACGGGCAGGTTTCCGGATGGACGTCCGGCCCTTCCGCCTCGCACCGGACCGGGTGCCGCAGCTTGAGCGCCCAGAACGGCAGGTCCATGTAATGGCAGGCCATGTCGCCCAGCGTCCCCTGCCCGAAGTCCCACCAGCGGCGCCAATTCGCCGGGTGGTACTTGCCGGCGTAATACGGCCGTTCGGGTGCCGGCCCCAGCCACAAATCCCAGCTCAACGTGGCCGGCGGCTCCTGGCCCTCCGCCGGGCGTTCTCCCCCACCCCAGCCCTTGCCGACCCAGACATGGGCCTCGGTCACGTCGCCGATCGCTCCCGACTGGATGATCTCGACCACTCGGCGATAGTTATCGCCGGCGTGGATCTGAGTTCCCAATTGCGTGGCCACCCCCTGCTTGGCCGCCGCTTCGGCCAGCAGCCGGGCCTCGTGCACCGTATGCGTCAGCGGCTTCTCGCAGTAGACGTGCTTGCCGGCGCGGATCGCGCGAATCGCGGCCGGCGCGTGATTGTGGTCGGCCGTGGCGATCACGACGGCGTCGATCCGATCCCCCTCGGCCTCGATCAACTCGCGGTAATCGGCGTAGGTCCGAGCGGCCGGGAACCGTTCGGCCGCCCGATCCAGGTACGTTTTGTCGATGTCGCACAGGGCCACGATGTTCTCGCCCTGCACCCCGTCGATGTTGGCCGCCGCCCGGTTGGCGGTCCCGACGCAGGCGATATTCAGCTTCTGGTTGGCGGAACGGGACTGAGCCGCCTGCAACTGGCTCCAGACACCCCCGGCCAACACGGCCGCTCCGGCGCCCGCTCCAGAAACCCGCAAGAAGTCACGACGATCGAGCTGCGTTGTGTTGTGCATGATGCTTTTCCAAGATCTGTGGGAGGGACCTGAAAGTTCGGTGAGCCGGGATTGGGGGATCGAGGAATCGGGCAGGAGCGGTACTCCGCCGAGGCAGGTGGGAACCCGCGGCCAGCCCGCGTTGGTTTGCCGGCCGAGCCGCCGGGCGGCTGCTTTCCAAGTTCCTTAATATGACCGGTCCGGCCATTCCGCTCAAGCATCTTGCCGCGAGAACCCGCCGGCGCCCTGGCCGGTCCAATGGTTCACTCGGCGGCCCCTTCCGTTGCGGGTTCCGCCGCCGGGTCGGCCAGCAGCCCGCGGCGATCGACGTTTTCAGGCGGTGTCTTTTTCCGCTCGCCGGCCATCTCCCGGAGAATCGTTCGCATGCGGAGCGTCCCGGCCACGCAACCAACCAGCGCCAGCGTGCCGCAGACCAGGTGCACTCGATGCGGGTTCATTTCCAATCGGCAAAACGGACTGGTCAACACCCAGTACAACCCCGCGCCGGCCGACGCCATGGTCAGCGACATGGCATTGGCCGTGCCCAGGAAGCGGCCCCTAGCGCAAGCCGGCGAAAGGTATTGCAGCAAAGCCTGCAGCGGCACGATGTAAAATCCGGCGCTGAAGCCCACGCCGCCGATCAACGCGGCGACCAGACCAAACGAGGGGCGGCTCAGCCCCAGGGCCAGAAAGCAAGCCGTCATTCCCAAGCCGCCGCACGGGATCAGTTTCGGACGAATGTGGCGTCCCGACAGGAATCCCGTCAGGGCGCTGCCCGTCGCCACCGCCACCGCCAGCACGCCCATCAGCAGGCTGGCCTGAGCGTAGTCGATTTTCAGGATCTGTTCGTACTCCGGCACGATCATCAGCGCCATCATGGCAATCAGGTAGAACCCCGACCAGGCCAACATCACGGTCAGCAGTACGGGCGGCATTTCCGCGAACGAGCGGAGATACGGTCCGAACAGCGTGGGGCTGATCGTCGCTCGCGGATTCGCCGGCGGGCAGGCCGGCATCCACTGGACGCTGGCCAGTCCCGCCAGCGCGATCACCAGCAACGCCACTCCCGGCGCCCAGGGAATCGCCTCGGTCAGCCCCAGCGAATTGCCCTCTTTCGGATCAAACATCACGCTTAGCGGGCCGGCCAGCAGCGAGCCCAGGATCACGGCCAGGTTGGAAAACATGTTCAGCGTGCCGTTCGCCTGGCTCAGCCGGTCCTCGGCCACCAGTTCCGGCACCACGCCAAACTTGGCCGGCCCGAAGAACGAGCTCTGGATGGCCATCAGCAGCAGCGAAATCAGCGTCAGCGGCAGGCTGTGCAGCGCCAGGCCGACCAGTGCCAGCAGCGCGATCGGCACCTCGGCAATCTTTACCACGACCATCACCGACCGCTTGCTGAAACGGTCCGCCAGTTGCCCGGCCAGTCCCGACAGGAAAATAAACGGCAAGGTCAGGCAGAGCGCCGGCACCGACTGGCCGCCCGCTCCCAGCGTCTCGGCCCAGATGCCCGTGGCCACCATGAAGACCATCAGTTGCTTGAGCAGATTGTCGTTGGCCGCGCCCAGGAACTGCGTGCAAAGCAGCGACACGAAGCCGCGATTGAACAAACGGTGGGAGTGGTTCATCCGGGTATGGCCCTGCGATCGCGTGCCGTGGCCGGCATCGCGCCGGCCGCTTGCCGTCTGTCCCCGCCAGTAGATAATGCAAACCGACGGGCCGCATGACAAGCGAGGCAGTATAACCATGTCGCGTGCGGCGGATAACCCGAATTGTCAGGGGAGCTTCGCAGCATTCCAACCACAATCTCTCCGACTTGCCCCGACCACAGCCCCCGGCGGCGAGGCCGTCTGCCGGATACCATCCCAGGCCCGCCGCCGATGCGACTCTGGGGGCGGCTGGGCAACACCTTCCTATTCGGCGCCGATTCGGTCGGCTGCGCCAGCCGGCTGTTCGCCCAGTATGGCAAGCTGGTCACCATTGTCCATGGCGGCGGCACGCATATCTACTCGCCGGAGCCGACCTGTCCCGGCACGGTCCTGTGCTACGGCGTGGAGGCCAGCCGCCAGATTGCCGCTCAACACGACGTGTACCACAAGGCGGCCTTGTCGGGCCGGCTGCGTCCCGAGCCGGAAGCCGGCGGCCGCCTGACAAGCCTGGCCGAATACGGCACGGGGCTGTTTTCGCTCAACGGCGACGAGCACCGCACGCATCGCCGGCTGCTGGCGCCCAGCTTCAGCAATTCGCGTTTGCCGACCTATGCCGGTGACATGGTGGCGATCACCGAGGATTGCCTCAGTCGCTGGCGGCCCGGGGAACCGCTGGAACTCTCGCTCGCCATGGAGGATGTCACTCGGCGGATCGCCACCAAGACCCTGTTTGGCGAGGACGCGGGACAGGGCGGCACCGGTTCGCTGATCCAGCGTTCGCTCCGCCAGTTGGCCAGTCCCTGGACCCGGCTGCTGCCGTACGACCTGCCGGGCTTTCCCTACCACGCGTTTCTCAACACGACTCGCCGGCTGGAAACCACGATCCGCCAGATTGTGCAGCGCAAACGCGAGCGGCACCGGGACGACGGCGACGTGCTGTCACTGCTGGTCAAGGCTCGCGATGAAGAGAGCGGGCTGAGTCTGACCGAGGCCCAGTTGATGGGGCACGTCGGCGTGCTGTTCGCCGCCGGGCATGAAACCAGCGCGAACGGTCTGACCTGGACCCTGTTTCTGCTGTCGCAACACCCGCGCGTGCACGCCGACGTGAGCGATGAAGTCTGGGGACTGCTCCGCGGCGCGGCGCCTCGGATCGAGCAGCTCGACGAGCTGCCGTTGCTGGACGCCGTGGTCAAGGAAAGCTTGCGCCTGCTGCCGCCCGTGCCCTGGAACGCTCGCATCACGTCGGTCGACACGCAGTTGCTGGGCCGCGACCTGCCGGCCGGTACGGAAGTCTTCTTCAGCATCTACGAAACGCATCACTGCCCGGAGCTGTATGAGCGTCCGCGGCAGTTCGATCCCGGCCGCTGGCAGCGGTCCGAACCGGAGGCGTTCGCGTACGTGCCGTTCAGCGCCGGTTCCCGAAAATGCCTGGGCGCCGCCTTCGCCCTGCTGGAGATCAAAATCGTGCTGTCGATGATCCTGCAGCGCTTCCGGCTGGAGCTGCTGCCGGCTCGCCGCATCGATCGGGTGGGACACATCGTCATGGCGCCCAAGCACGGCATGGCGATGCGCGTACACCAGCGCGATCGGCGTTACCAGCAAGGCGTGGGCCGCGTACGCGGGAATGTGCGCGAGATGGTGGAACTGCCATAGTCGCCATAGCCGCCTTTCGCTCCGCGAAAGTCGCGCGATCGTCGCCATTCGCTCGAAATCAACCTGCGGCAAATTAGCCATCACGCTCCGCGTGATGAGCCTTTCGACCGCGGTCGGAACCCGCTGTCGCGGCCAGTGTCCAGCCGGACTTGCGGGTGGCGCAGGTCCGACGCCTTGCTTGCTGCCGCGAGGGCTATCGATACTCAAGCCCCTCTGGCTCCCTCCCCGCTTTGAGATCGTGCAGCTCTTGAGTTGTTCTGCCGAGGGAACTTGGCGTTACAAACGAGGAAAACTTGGACGAGGGAAACTTGGACGAGGGAAACTTGGACGGCCTCAGCTTCGGCGAGCGGTCCTCCTTGATATCCTTCTGGCCCCCTCCCCGGCTTCCGGGGAGGGCTGGGGAGGGGCCCTTCGAGGCTGTGATGATTGGCCATTGACCTCTGGGGTCGATTTGGCAGGATGGGGAGAATGCCGTCCGTTCGCCGCAGGTGTGGCACAAGACGCCTGGTGGTACGTCGGCGGTGTTCGAGAGATGTCGAAGTCACCGGCACACTTTAGAGTCACGGGCTGGAAGCCCATGCTACGCTACGCGGTGCGAAAGGCTGCACGTGAGCTGGGTGGATCGACTATCATGGAGGCACTGCTTCCAGGACGAACGAACACGAGGAGTTTCTTCATGCGATACGCAGCCATCTTGCTGCTGGCCTTGAGCGTAGTTGCCGCTCCGGCCGCCGGGCAGCCGGCCCCCGATCAGCGAGCTCCGGATCAAGGAGCCCCGGACGCGCTGAGTTCCATCGAGAGCACCCGGGGAGGCCGGCACTGGGCCGACGCCAAGACCGATCCGCCCAAGAGCCCGGAGGATTCCCGAAAATGCTTTCAGCTCGATCCGGGCCTGCGGATCGAACTGGTCGCCAGCGAGCCGCTGGTGTTCGACCCGGTGGCGATCGCCTTCGACTACCTGGGGCGGATGTTCGCCGTCGAGTATGCCGACTATCCCACCGGGCCGCCACAGCCGGGGCCGCCACTGTCGCGCGTCGTGCTGCTGGAGGACACCGACCAGGACGGCCGCATGGACCAGCGGCACGTGTATGCCGACGAGCTGGATTTCGCTCACAGCCTGATGCCCTACAACGACGGCCTGCTGGTGGCCACGCAGACTTCGATCCTGTTTCTGCGGGATACCGATGGCGACCACCGGGCCGACGTCCGCACGGTACTGTTCCAGGGTTTCACGCCGGCGCATCCGCAGATGCAGATCGGTTGCCCGCGGTGGGGTCTGGATAACTGGATTTACTTGAACTACGGGCCGGGCCAGATCACCAGCTCGGCCGCGCCGGACAAGCCAGTCGAGATGCCTCGGCTGGACTTCCGCTTTCATCCCCGCACGCTCGAGTTCGGCTCGGACGCGGGCCTAGGGCAGTTCGGCAACACGATCGACAACTGGGGGCACCGCTTCTACTGCACCAATCGCAACCCGATCATCATGACCGTCTTGCCGCTGGAGGTCGCTCGCCGCAATCCGTTCGCCGTGATTCCGCAACTGGCCACGGACGTCGGTCCGTCGGGCGGCGACACGCTGGTTTATCCGCTGGTGCAGATGAAAAGCAACTACCTGTCGCACGCTGGCACGCATACGTCGGCCTGCGGCACGACGGCGTACCAGGGAACCCTGCTGGGGCCCGCCTACGAGAACAACGTGTTCGTGTGCGAGCCGGTTGGGCACCTGGTGACTCGCTCCGTCATCAAGCCGCACGGACCCGTGCTTACGGCCGAACGCGGCCGAGCCAAGGCCGACTTCCTGGCTTCCAGCGACACCTGGTTCCGGCCGGCCAGCCTGGCCACGGGTCCCGACGGCGCGCTGTACGTGGCCGACATGTACCGGTTATGGGTCGAGCATCCCAAGTTTCTGCCGGAAGAGATCGCGAAGAAACTGGATTGGCGCGCGGGCGAGGACCGGGGCCGGATCTGGCGGATCCTGCCGGCCGCGGCCGCTCGGCGCCCGTACTCGCCTCCGCAAACCACCGCCGACCTGGTGGCCCTGCTGAGCGACGACAACGGCTGGTGCCGCCATACAGCTCAGCGGCTGCTGGTGGAGCGCCAGGCCCAGGACGCGGTCCCCGCCCTGGCCGAACTGCTCACCGACGGCGTCAGCGGCTACAGCCGGCTGCACGCCTTGTGGACACTCGACGGCTTGGAGGCTTTGACGATCGAGCATCTGGTGTGCGCGCTGCGCGATCCGGAGCCGCACGTGCGGCGCGATGCCGTGCGCCTGGCCGCTCGCTGGCTGCCGCAGCGCACGTCGCTGCTGGATCCGCTGGCGGCGCTGG
>JAGFJK010000406.1 GCA_024102795.1 Pirellulaceae bacterium | reverse complement strand
ACCTGCTCCGGCGTGCCCTCGGCCACCACCAGCCCGCCCGCCTCGCCCGCTTCGGGCCCCAGGTCGATCAGCCAGTCCGCATTCTTGACCACATCCATGTTGTGTTCGATCACGACGACGGTGTTGCCCAGGTCGACCAGGCGGTGCAGCACTTCGAGCAGCTTGGCGAGATCGTCGAAGTGCAGGCCCGTGGTCGGTTCGTCGAGCAGGTAGAGCGTCCGGCCGGTGTCGGGCCGGGCGAGTTCCGCGGCCAGCTTGACCCGTTGCGCTTCGCCGCCGGAGAGGGTCGGCGCGGGTTGCCCCAGCGTCAGGTAGTCCAGTCCCACGTCGCACAGCGTCTGCAGGATGCGGCGGATCTTGGGGATGTTGCCGAACAGTTCCACCGCCGCTCCGCAGGTCATCTCCAGCACGTCGCTGATCGATCGGCCGTGGTAGCGGACGGCAAGTGTTTCGGGGTTGTAACGCTGCCCGCCGCACGTTTCGCACGGCACCCAGACGTCGGGCAGAAAGTGCATCGCAATGCACTTCTGTCCGTTCCCCTCGCAGGCGTCGCAGCGGCCGCCGGGCACATTGAAACTGAACCGGCGGGGCGTGTAGCCGCGCAGCTTGGCTTCGGGAAGCTGCGAGAACAACGTGCGGATCAGCTCGAACAGTCCCGTGTACGTGGCCGGGTTCGAACTGGGCGCGTTACCGATCGGCTGCTGGTCGACGCGGATCACCTTGTTGATGAACTCCGTTCCCTCGATCGCCTGGCACTGGCCGGGCACGGTTGTGGCGCGGTGCAGCAGGCGGGCAAGCGACGCGAACAGCACGTCGTCAATCAGGCTGCTCTTGCCGCTGCCGCTGGGACCGGTGACGGCGGTCAATGTTCCCAGCGGGATGCGCGCGGTGGCGTCCCGCAGGTTGTTGTGCCGGGCACCGCGAATCGTCAACCACTGCGCCGCGTCGCCGGCCAGGCGGCGGTTGGTGGGAACATAAATCGCCTTCCGGCCGCTCAGGTAAGCTCCGGTCAACGACTGGCGGCGGCGGCCGAGCTGCTCGGGCGTGCCCTGGGCCACGATCTGCCCGCCGAGTTGCCCGGCGCCCGGACCGAAATCGCAGACGTAGTCGCTGCCGCGGATCACTTCGGCGTCGTGTTCCACCAGCAGCAGCGTGTTGCCCAGGTCGCGGAGCTTATGCAGGGCCCGCAGCAGCCGCTGATTGTCGCGAGGGTGCAGGCCGATCGTCGGCTCATCCAGCACGTACAGGACGCCGCATAGACCGCTGCCCAGTTGGCTGGCCAGGCGGATCCGCTGGGCTTCGCCGTTGGACAGCGTGGCCGCGCCCCGGGCCAGCGTCAGGTATTCCAGCCCGACGTCGTTCAGGAACTGCACCCGGTTCGTGATCTCGCGGATCAGTTCGCCGGCGATCTTCTTCTGCCGCCGGTCCAGTCGCCAGCCGCCGATCGTCTGCTGTAACTGTCCCAGCGGCAGTCGGCAGAGCTGGTCGATGTTCAGGCCGAGCAGCCGGACCGCCGCGGCGTCGTCCCGCAGGCGGCTGCCGCCACAGACCGAGCACTCCACCTGGTCGACGAACTGTTCCAGCCGCGCTCGCAGCGACGGCGACAGGCGTGACGCCTCCTCCAGAGCCGGGTAGAGGCCCTTGAACTGGAAGCGGAACAGGACGCGGTTGGTCTGGCCGCCGCGCACCTCGAACCAGTCCTCACCGCAGCCGTGCAGCAGCAGCCGGCGGTGGCGGAAGCTGAGCTGGTCGAACGGCACATCGGCGGGAATCCCCGCGCCCTGAGCCAGTGCGTCGAGCATCCGCCGCGAAACGGGCAAGGCCAGGTCGGGCCAGAGCGCCAGGGCGCCCTGGGCCAAGGTCAGCTTGCCGTCGCGGAGCAGCGCGTTGGAGTTTGCGCCGGTCTGGACTCCGAGTCCCTCGCAGGCCGAGCACCAGCCCAACTGGCTGTTGAAGGAGAAGTTGTGGGGCGTGAGCGGTTCGAAACTGCGGCCGCAACGATCGCAGACCAGGTGCTGGCTGTGCACGGCGGTCCGCCACCGCGGCTCGCTGACCGAACTGTCCACGTAGGCCAGTTGCAACACGCCCTTGCCCAAGGCCAAGGCGTTCTCGACGCTGTCGGCAAGGCGACTCCGATCCTGCCGGCGGACGATCACGCGGTCCACCACCACGGCCACGTCGTGCTTGCGGCGGCGGTCGATGGCCGGCGGTTTCTCCAGGGAAAAGGTTTCGCCGTCGACGCGGACCCGCGCGTAGCCGGCCGCCCGCAGTTCGTCCCACAGCGCGTCGTAGGCCCGCCCCACTTCCACCTCGACCGGCGCCAGCAGGTAGAGCCGCGTGCCGGCGGGTTCGGCGAGCACCTTGTCGACGATTTCGTCCGACGTCTGCGTCCCGACCGGCAACTCGCATTTCGGGCAGTGGGGCGTGCCCAGGCGGGCCAGCAGTACGCGAAAGTAGTCGTAGATTTCCGTCACGGTGCCGACGGTCGAACGGGGCGAGTGGCCGAGGTTTTTCTGCTCGATGGCGATCGCGGGCGACAGGCCGTCGACGTGGTCCACCGCCGGCTTCTGCATCTGGCTGACGAACTGCCGGGCGTAGGCGCTGAGACTTTCCACGTACCGCCGCTGCCCCTCCGCGTAGATCGTGTTCATCGCCAGCGAGCTCTTGCCCGACCCGCTGGGCCCGCAGAACACCGTCATCCGATCCCGCTCGATGCGGGCGTCGACATCCTTCAAGTTATGCTGGCGGGCTCCCTGCACGACGATCTGCCGCTGCTGCCCGCCGGCGCCAGCGGAACCTCGGGCGGAGGCCCGCCTGGCACTGGCCGGCCGCGCGCGGCGTCGGCTGGCGGCTGAGCCGTTCAG
>JAGFJK010000399.1 GCA_024102795.1 Pirellulaceae bacterium | reverse complement strand
CAAACAGGGCAACACCACACAGGGCAGCACCAGCCTGGACACCACCAACCAGGACACCTCCAACCGGGCCACCAACAACCTGGTCACCAACAACCGGGACACCAACACCCGGGACAACAACAACCCGGTCACCAACACCCCGGACAACAACAACCCGGTCAACAGCAACCCGGACAACAACAACCGGGACAACAACAACCTGGTCAACAACAACCGGGTCAACAACAACCGGGTCAACAACAACCGGGTCAACAACAACCGGGACAACAACAACCGGGACAACAACAACCGGGACAACAACAACCGGGACAACAACAACCGGGTCAGCAACAACCGGGTCAGCAAACCACACCGCGGCAAGGCCCGCAGCGCGATGGTGGTGGCGGGCTGGAACAATGGGCCACGGACAGTCTGGGGTCGGCTCCGCTCACGGGCGGGGACTTCCGCGACTGGTCGGATCGACTGCGGGACGTGGAGCAGATGATCGACGACCCGAACCTGCGCCAACAGGCCGCGCGGATTCGCGATCGGGCCTTGGAGATCCGCCTGGACTACAAGCGTCACTCGAAGGAGCCGCAATGGCCCTTGGTGCGCAAGCTGGTGGCCGAACCGCTGCGTGAGCTCCGGCAGCAGGTGGCGGATGAATTGCTGCGCCGGACGGCGGAAAGGAACGAAACGGTTCCGATCGATCGCGACCCGGTGCCCGATCAGTTTTCGGAGCAGGTCCGTAAATACTACGAACGCCTGGGGAGCGGCCAGTGATGTGGGATCAGGTGGTGCTGGGCGCTCCGCGATGGGGCACGGTGGCGGCCGCGCTGGTCGTGGTGGCCGTGGTGGCGCTGGGATGGAGCTACCTGCGAGGGCTGCGGCCCGCAACTGCATCGGCGGGGCGGACCATGGCGCTGATGGCCGCGGCGCTGCTCAAGCTGGTGGGGATTCTGGCGCTGGCGGCGTGCCTGGTCGAGCCGTTGTTCAGCGGTGTTCGCCCGCGGCCGGGTGCAAACGTGTTCGGACTGCTGGTCGACAACAGCCGCAGCATGCAGATCAGCAACCCCGGCCAGCGGCAAAGCCGAGCCGACCAGTTGCACGTCGAGCTGGCCCGCCAGACCGCCTGGCGAACTCGGCTGGAGCAGGACTTCGACGTGCGCGGTTACACGTTCGACGCGCGGTTGCAGCGACGCGATACGTTGGATGACCTGCCGTTTGACGGCACCGCGTCCAACCTGGGACCGGCGCTGAACACGGTGGCCTCGCGTTTCGGCCAGCGGCCGGTGGCGGGAGTGCTGTTGTTTTCGGACGGCAACGACACGTCGCAAGAGGCCTCCGCACGCGACTGGTCGCAACTGGGCTTTCCCGTGTACCCGGTCATTGACGATCAAACCAGTGAACTGCGCGACGTGCGGCTAGCGGCCGTGAACGTGGCCCAGTCCAACTTCGAGACGGCCCCGGTCACCGTGGCGGGCGAAGTGGTGTGCGACGGGTTGGCGGGTCAAGAGCTGGTGGTGCGGTTGCTGGACGAGCAACAAGGGCAAGTTGCGGAACAGACGCTCGAAGCGGCAGCCGACGGCCAGCCGTCCGAGTTTCGCTTCCGGTTTCGTCCGCCGCGGCCGGGAGTGAGCTTCTTTCATCTGCATGTTTGTCTGGAATCCGAGCGCGGCCGGTACGGGCGGGGACAGACGAACGTCGAGGCGACCCTGGCCAACAACCATCGCGTGCTGGTTGTGGATCGTGGCGGCGCGCCGTACCGCGTGCTGTACGTGGGCGGACGCCCGAACTGGGAGTTCAAGTTTCTGCGGCGAGCGTTGGCGGAGGACGTCGAGGTGCAGTTGTCCGGACTGCTGCGGATCGCTCGCCAGGAACCCAAGTTCAGCTTCCGCGACCAACGGGTGACGTCCAGCAATCCGTTGTTCGAGGGCTTTGACGGCAAGGACGAGGACGAGAAGGAACGGTACGACCAGCCGGTGCTGCTGCGGTTGGGAATCGAGGGCGGCGACGAACTGCGGGACGGCTTTCCGCGCACGGCCGCCGAGCTGTTCGCGTATGATGCGGTGATCCTGGACGACCTGGAAGCGGCGTTCTTCTCGGCAGAACAGTTGCTGCTGCTGAGGCAGTTTGTCGCGGCCCGCGGCGGCGGACTGCTGCTGCTGGGAGGCCAGGAGTCGTTTCGCGAGGGCGGCTACCAGGGGACGGCGCTGGGCGAACTGTCACCCGTTTATCTGGATCGAGCGACCTCGGCGCCGAGCGACGTTTCCTGGCAGTGGGACCTGACGCGCGAAGGTTGGCTGCAAACCTGGACTCGACTGCGAGCGAACGAGCCGTCGGAGCGCCAGCGGCTCGACGCCATGCCGCCGTTCCTGGTGTTCAATCCGCCGGGCGAGATGAAACCAGGCGCGTCGATACTGGCCAGCGTCTCGGCGGCCGGCGACGAGAACGTCCGCCCTGCCCTGGTCAGCCAGCGGTTCGGCAAGGGGAAGTCGGCCGCGCTGCTGGTCGGCGACCTCTGGCGCTGGGGCATGCACCGCGAGGACCTGACGCAATCGGACTTGCCGCAGGCCTGGCGGCAACTGGTTCGCTGGCTGGTGAGCGACGTGCCGAAGCGAATCGAGGTCCAGGCCCGGCGCGACCCGGATCCGAGCCGGCCGATGCGGCTGGAAGTGCTGGTGCGGGACGACGAGTTTCGTCCGTTGAGCAACGCCAGTGTGGCGCTGCGCGGCACCGACCCGGAAGGCAACTCGTTCGAGCTGGCGACCGAGCCCAGCTCGCGCCAAGTGGGCGTGTACGAGGCACGCTACTGGCCGCGTCAGGACGGTGGCTATCGCATCGAAGCGGTGGCGACCGCGGCCGACGGCAGCGAAATCGGCCGCCGCGAAACGGGCTGGACTTCCCAGCCGAGCGCGGAAGAATTCCAACAGTTGCAGGCCAATCGCCGGCTGCTGGACGAACTTGCGCGGCAGACGGGCGGCGAAGTGATCTCCAGCAACCAACTCGAATCGTTCGTGCGCGGCCTGCCCAACCGCAAGGTACCGGTCACCGAGCCCTGGGTGTATCCGTTGTGGCACCAACCCTGGTTGTTCGGCCTGGCGATTTGCTGTCTGTGCGGCGAGTGGGGCCTGAGGCGCTGGAAGGGTTTGCCATGACGGTCAATGGTTTGACGGCGTGGGCCACCTGGCTGTGCCTCGCCGCCGTTGCAACTCCCGGCCTGGCAATGCAGCCGGCCG
>JAGFJK010000389.1 GCA_024102795.1 Pirellulaceae bacterium | reverse complement strand
CGTGCACTTCTCGCTCGGCGTCCGCTCGACTTTCGTCAGCCGTCCCGGGACGGCCCTCGGTCCCGCTACGCAACGCATACCCGCAGGGGGCGCCTCCAGGGGGTGGGGGCACAACGCAACCGGCTCGACCGGTACGGTTTGCGTGACAACGCCAGCGGCCGGCTGGATGGGGGCCGCAGATTGAATCCCCGGATGGAACCAGCTAATCTATAGGTTCCCGCAAACTCTCAAACACGTGGCACGCGACGCCAGTCGCGGATCGCACTGGCCACCCTGACAGGAGTTGTCGTCATGAGTAAACCAAAGACCGATCGGCAGGCCGCGACCACAGATTCGCGCCGCAACTTCATCAAGACGTCCTCGATGTTGCTGGCCGGCGGAGCGGCCTTGGGGACGCTGGGGATCGCTCGTTCGGCTCACGCTTTCGGCAGCGACACGATCCGGATCGGGCTGGTCGGCTGCGGCGGCCGTGGTACGGGGGCCGCTGTTCAGGCGTTGAACTCGGTGGCCAAGCTGCAGAATGGCGACGTGAAGCTGGTGGCCATGGCGGATGCGTTTGGCGACCGCCTGCAGGCGTCGATCCGCGGCGTGGAGGGGCAGCACAAGAATCTGATGGACGTGCCCAAGGACCGGCAGTTCGTCGGCCTGGACGGTTACAAGGGGGTCATGGAATCGGACATCGACCTGGTGATCCTGGCCACCCCGCCCGGTTTCCGCCCGCTGCATTTCGAAGCGGCGGTGAAGGCCGGCAAACACGTGTTCATGGAGAAGCCGGTGGCCGTCGACGCTCCGGGCGTGCGCCGCGTGCTGGCGGCCAACGAGGAGGCCAAGAGCAAGAACCTGGCGGTGGCCGTCGGGCTGCAGCGGCACCATGAGAAAGCCTATATCGAGACGATCACCCGGCTGCAGGACGGCGCCATTGGCGAGATTCTGCTGACCCGCGTCTACTGGAACAACCCCGGCGTCTGGGTCCGCAAACGGGAGGAGAAACAGACCGAACTGGAGTACCAGATGCGCAACTGGTACTACTTCAACTGGCTGTGCGGCGACCACATCTGCGAACAGCACATCCACAACCTGGACGTGATCAACTGGCTCAAGAACGGCTACCCCGTCCGGGCCAACGGGATGGGCGGCCGCCAGGTGCGCGGCAATCCCCTGGCCGACGTGGATGCCGCGGACCGGGGCCAGATTTTCGACCACCACTTCGTGGAATTCACCTACGCCGACGGCAGCAAGATGTATAGCCAGTGCCGCCACATTCCGGGCGCCTGGCAAAGTGTTTCCGAACATGCCCACGGCACGGCGGGAACCTGCGACATCAGCGGGGCGAAGATCTACGACACCAAGGGGGAACTGGTCTGGCAACATGGCCGCGGCGGCCGGGATGGACACCAGGAGGAGCACTACGACCTGTTCGCCGCGCTGCGCCGCGGCGAGCGGCCGAACGAGGGCGACTTCGGGGCCCTGAGCACCATGACCTCGATCTTCGGCCGCATGGCCACGTACAGCGGCCAGGATATCAGTTGGGACGAGGCGCTGGCCTCCGAAACGTCCCTGGCCAACGTCGACGACATGCGGAGCCTGGCCGACAAGCCGCCGGTGGCACCAGACGAACAGGGGAACTATCCGATCGCCGTGCCCGGCGTGTCGTCGCCGTTTTAGTCGCCTTTCGCTCCGCGAAAGTCGCGAGAATCCTAAGTTCAGCCAAGACCGCAGACACAGAACCACCGGTGGTTGCCGTTAACGAGCGTCCACGCTACTTTCGCGGAGCGAAAGGCGACTATGCGTCCACGCTACTTTCGCGGAGCGAAAGGCGACTATGGTGGCAAGTACGAGTTGGTCCAGGGACGAATGATTCGCATCGTTGACACGCCGATCGATTCGCACGACGTGCTGCAGTCGGTGGCTTCGCCGCTGGCCGGCGCGGTCGTGCTGTTCCTGGGCACGACGCGGGCAGTAACCCACGGTCGCCAGACCAGCTCGCTGGACTACGAATGCTATGGCGAGATGGCCGCGGGGAAACTGCGGGAGTTGGCCGATGAAGCGCGTCGCCGCTGGCCGCTCGTGGGCTGCTCGCTGGTGCATCGCATCGGGCATCTGGAGCTGGGTGAAGCCAGCGTGGCCGTGGCCGTCAGTTCCGCTCACCGCCGCGATGCGTTTGAAGCCGGCCAGTGGCTGATCGATACTTTGAAGGAAACCGTCCCGATCTGGAAACGCGAGAACTGGGCCGATGGAACCAGCCAATGGGTCCATCCGGGACTGGGCGAGGCGGATGCGGCGGTGTTTCGCGGCGAACCCGGGGGCGAGGGCGAACGGCCAGGTGAGCCGTAGGTGCCGTAGCGCCGGAGGTCGGCGAGCCGCGCCGGGCGAAAGCAAGTCAAGGAATCAAGCCCATGCAGGGGTGGTTGCCGGTGGACGAGAATACGGCGCGGGCCGGCGGACCGGAGGCCCCTTTCCAGCAGGCTGAGTCGCCGCTGGTGGACGCGTTGGGCCGAGTGCACAACAGCTTGCGGATCAGCGTCACGGACCGCTGCAACATTCGCTGTTTCTACTGCATGCCCAACGAGAACGTCCGCTTCAAGCCGCGGCACGAGATCCTGTCGTTCGAGGAGATCGAGCGGTTCGTACGGGTTGTGGCGCGGATGGGAGTCAGCAAGCTGCGGCTGACGGGCGGGGAACCGTTGGTACGAGCCAATTTGCCTGAACTGGTGCGCCGGTTGTCGGCCGTCGGCGGCATCCAGGATCTGGCGCTGACCACCAACGGGATTTTGTTGGCGGAGCAGGCCGGCGAGTTGCAGCGGGCCGGTTTAAGGCGGCTGAACATCAGCCTGGACGGATTGCGTGAGGAGACATTTCGCCGGATTGCCCGCCGTGATGGGCTGGAGCGGGTCTTGCAGGGGATCTTTGCCGCTCAGCGAGCCGGCTTTGAAAAGATCCGCTTGAACGCGGTGGCAATCCGCGGAATCACCGAGGACGAAGTGGTTCCGCTGGGCGAGTTCGCTCGCCGGCAGGGGTTGGAACTGCGGTTCATCGAGTTCATGCCGCTGGACGCCGAGGGGAACTGGCAGCAGGAGCAGGTGCTGACCGGAGAGGAGATCCGGGCCCGGCTGGAGGACGCTTTCGGCCCGTTGGTGGCGATCGAGCGGCCGGACCCCAGCCAACCTGCCGTGGACTATCAGTTCGCCGACGGAATGGGCCGGATCGGGTTCATCAACCCCGTCAGCCAGCCGTTCTGCGGCGACTGCAATCGGTTGCGGCTGACGGCGGAGGGTCAGGTGCGGAACTGCCTGTTCTCGACCGTCGAATGGGACGCTCGAGCCGTTCTGCGCGGCGACGGAACCGACCAGCAACTGGCCGATCTGGTGCGGCAATGCGTGGCGGCCAAGAAACCGGGACACGGCATCGACTCGCCCGTCTTCGTCAAGCCTCAACGAGCTATGTACCAGATCGGGGGCTGATCCCGGTCGGACACCTGGCATGTCGCAGCCCACTCGCATCTATCTCGATAACGCCGCCACCAGTTGGCCGAAACCGGAAACCGTGTACCAGGCGGTGGAGCGGTACTTGCGGCATTGCGGCGCGCCCGCCGGCCGGGGAGCGTACCGCGAGGCATCGGAAGTGGAGCGGGAAGTGGCCCGCTGCCGCCGCCTGCTGGCCGAATTGATTGCGGCCGAGGACCCGCGGCAGATTGTGTTTACCTGCAACGCGACCGACGCGCTGAACCTGGCGCTGCACGGACTGTTGCGGCCCGGCGACCATGTAGTGACGTCGGTTGTGGAACACAATTCCGTGCTGCGGCCCCTGCGGTTCCTGGAGCAGCAACAGGGCGTGCAGGTGACTCGCGTGCCCTGCGATCAGCGGGGCGTCGTGGACCCGGCGGCGATCGAGCGGGCGGTGCGTCCTGAAACGCGGCTGATCGCTTTGATCCACGCCTCCAACGTCACCGGAGCCTTGCAGCCAGTTGAACAGGCTGGCCAGATCGCTCGGCGGCACGGCTGTCTGCTGCTGGTCGACGCCGCGCAAACCCTGGGGCATATGCCGGTCGACGTCCAGCAACTGGGTGCCCATCTGCTGGCGGCCGCCGGCCACAAAGGGCTGCTCGGACCGCTCGGCCTGGGGTTCCTCTACATGGCTCCGGGTGTCGAACAGGTGTTACAGAGCGTTCGTCAGGGGGGTACCGGCACGCACAGCGACCAGGATCGGCAGCCCGATTCGCAGCCAGACAAGTTCGAGTCGGGCAACTTGAATGTGCCCGCCATTCTGGGATTGGCCGCTGGGTTGGAGTACCTCCGGGACCGGGGCTTGGAGCGGCTGCACGAGCATTACCAACGCCTGACTGCCCGACTGCTGGACGGGCTGCGGGCCATCG
The DNA here is from genome assembly GCA_024102795.1 of Pirellulaceae bacterium. GTDB lineage: Bacteria > Planctomycetota > Planctomycetia > Pirellulales > Pirellulaceae > JAGFJK01. The sequence continues at coordinate 9,207 of JAGFJK010000389.1, read as the reverse complement.
CCGGCGTGCGAATTCATGGTCCAGCGGATCCAGCCAGTCAGGTGGGTGTCGTCAGCGTGACCGTTGCGGGGTACGATCCGCGGGAGCTGGCCGGGCTGCTGGACAGTGCCTTCGCGATCCAGGTACGCGCCGGGATCCAGTGCGCGCCGCTGATGCACGAAGCGTTGGGAACGGTTCATCATGGGGGCACGATTCGGTTCAGTGTGGGGGCGTTTACCTCGGAGCGGGAAGTGGATCAGGCAGTCGAGGCAATGGCGGAACTGACGGCCGCTCAGGTTGGCTAAAGCGGTCGTCGCGACAGATGCCAGGCAGCTAACCCTCGATCTTGGCGTATCTGCCGCTGGGGAAACACGTTATCGGAAATTGGGTTCTGACTTGGAAGGAGCACAGGGCGGATGAGTGAGCAGCCGTGGTATCGGGAGGGGCTTCGGTTCCAGTGCACGCAGTGCGGTGATTGTTGCACGGGAGCGCCGGGATACGTTTGGGTCAACCAGGAGGAGATCCAGCGGTTGGCGGCGGCGGTGGGGCAGGCGGACGTGGAGCAGTTTGAGCAGACCTATGTGCGCAAGGTGGGGATTCGCCGCAGTTTGCGGGAGTTTCCCAACGGCGATTGTGTGTTCTTCGATGGTCAGAGCCGCAAGTGCCAGGTGTACGACGCCCGGCCTCGCCAGTGCCGGACCTGGCCTTTTTGGGACTCGAACCTGCGGACTCCAGACGCTTGGCGCGAAACGTGCGAAGTCTGCCCAGGCAGCGGGCAAGGGCAGCTCTATCAATTGGAACAGATCGAGCAGCAGCGGCAGGTAATGCGGATCTAGTGGCCGTGCGGACGGGTAAGGCGCGGCCGCGCGCAAGTCAGCCGCGCGCACGTCAGGCTGGAACAGCAGCGGCGGCTGGAAAACTGTACTGATTCTTTGGAGTTTAGCGGTCGTAGGGTCGATAGAGGCTGCTAGGCAAGCGGCCCTCCGACGTCAGGTGACGGAACAAGTTACGGATTCGGCGGGCATTAACTGTTTTTTTGACAAGAACTTACGACGCAAGACGGGAGACCGGACGCGGGTCGATCGGCGTAAGACGTGTAATTGCAAAGGTTTAAGGCCAAAGACAGTCGGCTGGTGAGGCTGACGGCAATCGCTGGTGGAGCCGTCGAGCGGCGGCCGGCGACGGGTCGTAAAGCATGATTGAGCTTGACTCTAGTGCTTGCTGCATTTACACTTGGAGCGATATCGGGCAGGTCGTGGGACCGACCAGGCGTTGGCGATTTCGCCCCACTGCGCAGGAGTCTTGCGTTGTGACCAAGAAAGAGATCGTGAAGACGATTTCGGAAGAAATCGGGCTGACCCAACTGAAGACCAAAGAGATCGTGCAAAAGACGTTTGACGCGATCGTGGAAACTTTGGTCAATGAAAAACGCATCGAACTGCGCAACTTCGGTGTGTTTGAGGTCAAGATGCGGGCTGCTCGCAAGGCGCGCAATCCGCGAACAGGGCAGCGTGTGGACGTCCCGGAGAAGTTCGTCGTCACGTTCAAGCCCGGTAAAGAGATGGAAGAGCGGGTCAAGCAGATGGAGCGGGAGGCCGCGGAACTGCGGATGCGGCAGGAGGCCGAGGCGAGTGCGGTGGCCATTCGGCACGCGCCGCCGGCAGGTGCCGTGCCCACGTCGCCAGCTCCCGCCGACCCCACCGACCCGGCATCGGGAACCATGGAGCACACTTCAGGTTAGGCCTGGTTGAGCTGAGAGTCGGCGAGCTGGACGAAGCGTGGTGCGAACGACCGATCACGGATGAGAAAGTGGCTTCGCCAGCGGCGGAGCGTGCTGCTGGCGTTCCTATCAAGGAGGAAATTCCATGCGTCGGCTGATCTATGCGGCGCTGCTGGGGTTCGTGTTGACCTCAAGCACGGGATGTCTGATTCCCGCCTATTCGGGTGATCCTGTCCGCCGAACGCGGCAGTTGATCTTTACGTCCGAGGATTTTCGCGCCATGCTGCAGGAATGGGAACGTATCTGGTTCCTGGATCAGCCTGATCACATGGTGGTCGAGCGGGTGCATGGCGGCGTGATCTAGGCGAGCGGCAATGCCCGTCCTTCGGTTACACCGACGCCAGCGCCCGTCCCGCTCTGCGCTCGCCGTGATTGCCGCTGCGAGGCTGGGCCGTTAGATTGAGCGAAACGTGCGGGTCGGACTGAGCCAGGACGAAGCCAGGTTGACGGCCCGCGGACGGATTCGCTCCGGTTTCCCCCCCCTGCTTGAGCATGGATTCCACGCCGACGCCGCCCGCTCCAGACTCCGCAGTCGATCTGTCGGTCGAGCTGGGCCGGCTGCGGCTGCGCAATCCGATTCTGGTGGCCTCCGGGACGTTTGGCTACGCTCGCGAAATGGAGCGGCTGGTGGATCTCAGCCGCTTGGGGGGCATTCTGCCCAAGACGATCACGCAGTTGCCGCGACCTGGCAATCGGCCCTGGCGGACGGTCGAAACGTCGGCCGGGCTGCTCAACTCGATCGGACTCGACAACGACGGCATCGAGGCCTTTGTTCAGCATCATTTGCCTTACCTGGCCGCTCTGCCCGCGCCGACGATCGTCAGCATTGCGGGACGCACTTTGGACGAGTTCGTGGCGATGGCCGTGCGTTTGGATGGGCTGCCGGGAGTGGCCGGACTGGAGCTGAACATTTCCTGCCCGAACGTGTCGGGAGGAATCGACTTTGGGACCGACGCCCTGTCCTGCCGGCGGCTGGTCGGAGACGTGCGGCAAGCCTGCGGGCTGCCGATCCTGGCCAAGCTGACGCCCAACGTGACACGGATCGCCGAGATCGCTCAGGCGGCCGCCGACGGCGGCGCGGATGCCGTCTGCCTAATCAACACGGTGCTGGGGATGGCCATCGACTGGCGCCGTCGCCGGCCGCTGCTGGGCAACGTGCTGGGCGGGCTGAGTGGGCCGGCGATCAAGCCGATCGCGCTGCGCTGCGTCTACCAGGTGGCGCAGGCAGTCGAGGTGCCGATCGTCGGGATCGGCGGCATCGCCACGATCGACGACTGCATGGAGTTTCTGGTGGCAGGCGCCCGTGCCGTGCAGATCGGAACCGCCAACTACTATGATCCGATGGTGACGATGCGCATCCTGGACGAGTTGCCGGCGGCTTGCTCCGAGCTGCGGGTCGGCCGCGTCGCCGAGTTGGTGGGTACCTTGAACACCTCACCGCCCCCGGCCGCCAGCCAACCCGGCCAACTCAACCAACCCAACCAACCTGGCCCACAGGCCGGCCCAACCATTTCGCCTTGACCCAGACGGATTGCGAGTCGCCAATGCGTGTGCTTTCTGGAATTCAGCCGACGGGCCGCTTTCATTGGGGAAATTACTTCGGAGCGATTCGGCAGTACATCGACCTGCAGAGCGCGGACGAGGCCTACTATTTCATCGCCAACCTGCACGCCTTGACCACGGTGCGGGACCGCGAGCAGTTGCATCGGTTCACGTTTGACGCGGCGGTTGAGCTGCTGGCCTTGGGACTTGATCCCAACCACGCCGTGCTGTTCGTCCAGTCGGACGTGCCGGAAGTCTCGGAGCTCTGCTGGCTGCTGATGACGGGCACTCCGCTGGGGTTGCTGGAACGCTGCCACGCCTACAAAGAGAAGAAGGCCCGCGGGCTGACCGCCGATGCCGGCTTGTTCACGTATCCGGTCCTGATGGCCGCCGACATCCTGGCCTACGACGCCGACGTGGTTCCGGTGGGGCAGGACCAGGTGCAGCACATCGAGGTGTGCCGCGACCTGGCGGGCAGCTTCAACCATCAGTTCGGCGAAGTGTTCACGCTGCCCAAGGCCAAGGTGCTGGAACTGGGAGCCAAGGTGCCCGGTACCGATGGCGAGAAGATGTCGAAGAGTTATGGCAACACGATCGAAATTTTCGAAGCGCCGCAGGCCATGCGCAAGAAAGTGATGCGGATCACCACCGACTCGCGGCCGATGGAGGAGCCGAAGGAACCGGAAGGCGATCATCTGTATCAACTGTTTTCGCTGTTCGCGCCGCCGGACGCCTGCCGCGAGATGGCCGCCATGTACCGCCGGGGCGGTTTCGGTTACGGTGAGGTGAAGAAAGCCCTGGCGGAGGTGGCGGAGCGGTTTTTCGCCGAGCCGCGCGCCAGGCGGGACGAGCTGGCGGCGAACCCGCAGCGCGTCCGGGAGATTCTGGGTGACGGGGCCGCCCGCGCTCGGCGCAAGGCGGCCGAAGTCTTGCGGCGAGCCAAAGATGCCTGCGGCCTGTCGCTGTAAGGAGGGCGAGCAAACGCCATTCGAAACGATGGCGGAGCCGGAAACCCTGTCCCGCAGCGTGAGTGCGGTGGCACGGTGGCGCCTGCGGGGGATTGCAAATTGCAAATTGCAAATTGCAAATTGGAGATTTCAAATTGTCCACTGACAACTGACAACTGACAACTTCCATGCGAATCATCGGCATCGGCACCGACATCGTCGAATGTCTGCGGATTGCGCAGATGATCGAGCGGCACGGGGAGCTGTTCCTGAGCCGGGTCTACACGCCTCACGAGATCGACTACTGCAGCTCGCGCAAGGCGGCCACTCAGCATTACGCTGGCCGCTGGGCCGCCAAGGAAGCCGTGTTGAAGGCGATGGGCACCGGCTGGGCGCGGGGCATCCGCTGGCTGGACATCGAAGTGCAAAGCGATCCGGGAGGCAAGCCGCGGATCCGGCTGGGTGGGGCGGCTCGCGAGATCTGCGGCCACCTGGAGATTGCCGAGATGCAGATCAGCATCTCGCACTGCCGTTCGCACGCGACGGCGTTTGCCGTGGCAATTGGCGACGGCGAGTGAAGCCTGGCGGTTTGGCGACCGGTTACCGCTCAGTCGTCGGACGAGCCGGCCGACTTCTTGGTGGTTTTTTTCCTGGCGACGGTGCTTTTCGCCGCTCCCGTGCCGCCGGCTTTCTTGGTGGTGGCTTTCCGTTTGGCCGCTTTGCGTTTCGACGGCGACGCGGCGGCGCGGTCCGCCAGCAGTTGCAGTGCCGCCTCGAACGACAGGCCGTCCGGGGCGGTGCCCTTGGGCAGCGAGGCGTTGGTTTGGCCGTCGGTCACGTACGGTCCGTAGCGTCCGTCCAGCAGCTTGACCGCTTCGCCCGTCACGGGGGATTCGGCGAAGGTCTTGAGCGGTTCCTTGGGCGCCGCCCGTCCCCGGCCGCGGGTCTTGGGCTGGGCCAGCAGTTCGACCGCCTCGTCCAGTGAAACATCCAGCGGCGACAGGTTGGCGGGCAGCGAGCGGGTTTCGGCGCCGCACTTGACATAGGGGCCAAACCGCCCGTTGTGGGCCTCGACCGCCTGCCCATGGTCGGGATGCTGGCCCACGATCCGCGGCAGCTTCAGCAGTTGCAGAGCGGTTGGCAAGTCAACCTCGCTGGGGTCCATGCCTTTGAGCAGCGAAGCGTTGCGGGGCCTTTCGCCATCGTCGGGCGAGCCCATCTGGACGTACGGTCCGAAACGGCCTTGCTTGAGAAACACGGGCCGGTTGGTGTCCGGACAGAAGCCCAGCGGCTGCTCCTCGCGCTGCCCGGCTTCGAGCAGTTCCAGCGCCTTGGCCAGCGTCAGTTCATCGGGCGCCATGCCGTCGGGGATGCCCGCTCGCCGCTCGCCCTGCTCCAGGAAGGGACCGTACCTGCCGACCCGTACGAACACGGGTTCGGGATGCGAGCCCGACTCGGGCGTGCCCAACGGAAAGCGGCTGATGTCCCGCGCATCGACTTCCTTGATCTTCTCGGCCACGCGGTTCTTCAGTCCGGGGGCCCCATTGCCGTAGAAGAATTTCCGCAGGTACGCGACGTGCTGCTCTTCATTGCGGCTGATCGCGTCCAGAAAGTCTTCCATTTGGGCCGTGAACTGGTAGTCGACCAGGTTGGGCAAGTGATCTTCCAGCAGCCGGACCACGGAGAACGCCACCCAGGTCGGCACCAGCGCGCGGCCCTTCTTGAACACGTAGTCGCGGGCCAGAATCGTATCGATGATGGCGGCGTAGGTGCTGGGGCGGCCGATCCCCATCTTTTCCAGTTCGCGGGTCAGCGACGCTTCGCTGAACCGGGCGGGGGGCTGCGTGGTGTGGATCTTGCCGTCCAGTTGGCGGCAGTCCACCGGCTGGCCCGGCCGCACGGCCGGCAGCAGGGTCTCCTTGTCGGCCAGTTCCGCCTGGGGATCATCTGAACCTTCCACGTATGCCCGCAGGAATCCGGCAAACTCGATCGTCTTGCCGCTGACCTGGAAACGGGCCCCGCCGCCTTCGATGGTGATCGTGATCCGGTGCCCGCGGGCATTGGCCATCTGGCTGGCGATCGTGCGTTTCCAGATCATTTCGAACAGGCGAAACTGGTCGCTGTCGAGTTCGCGGCGGAGCGATTCGGGCAGGCGGAACGGGTGCCCCGCCGGGCGGATGGCTTCGTGAGCTTCCTGGGCGTTTTTAACCTTCGAGGCGTAGGTTCGCGGCTGGGCGGGGAGGAATTCCGATCCGTACTCCGAACGGACCAGCTCGCGAGCCGCCTCGACTGCCACCTGCGCGAGGTTGGTCGAATCGGTTCGCATGTAGGTGATGTAACCGTTCTCGTACAGGCTCTGCGCGACGCTCATCGTGCGCTTGGCGGTGAAGCCCAGCTTGCGGTTGGCTTCCTGCTGCAGCGTGCTGGTCGTGAACGGCGCGGCGGGACTGGTCGAATACGGCTCGTCCACGATGTCGGCGATCCGGAATTCGGCCCGCCGCAACCGCTCGGCCAACTCCCCGGCGGCCGCCTCGTCCAGTAATAACAGGGCGGGGTCCTTCAGGCGGCCGGTGGCCCGGTCGAAGTCGTTTCCACTGGGCAGACGCCGCCCGTCGACCGACACCAAGGTCGCTTGGAACGCTTCGCCCGCCTCGGTGGCAAACGTGCCCAGCAGGTCCCAATAGCTGGCCGAAACAAACACCCGCCGCTCGCGTTCGCGCTCGACGATCAGCCGCACGGCCACGCTTTGCACTCGCCCGGCCGACAATTTCGGTCCAATCTTGCGCCACAGCAGGGGCGAGACTTCGTAGCCGTACAGCCGGTCGAGGATCCGCCGAGTTTCCTGGGCCCGGACCAGGCCGTCGTCGATCTGGCGCGGATGGGCCAGAGCATCCAGAATGGCTTCCTCGGTGATCTCGTGAAACACCAGCCGGTGCACGGGAACCCGCGGCTTGAGCACCTCGTGGAGATGCCAACTGATCGCCTCACCCTCGCGGTCCTCGTCGGTCGCCAGATACAGGTTGTCGGCGTCTTGCAGGGCCTTTTTCAGCTTGGCTACCTGCTGCTTCTTGGTAGCCGGAACGATGTACACGGGCAGGAAATCGTGGTCGACGTCAACCCCCAGATAGGCCCATTGTTCGGCCTTGTACTGCTCCGGTAGTTCCTTCGGGCCCTTGGGCAAGTCCCGCACGTGCCCGATGCTGGCCTCCACGGTGTAACCGGGGCCGAGAAATCGGGAAATCGTCCGCGCTTTGGCCGGCGATTCCACGATCACCAGCGAATTGCCCTTGCCGGCCGCTGCTTTCTTCGCCATCGTTCCGTCGTTTCCCCAGGGAGCCTCGTACTTGCGGCGAACCTTGATTGGGATTGAATTTACGTCAATCCCGCCTTACATTTTGTCTAGGTTGCCCGCGGCCTGACCACCGCCAATCATTACTACGCCGGCGCCTTGCCTGTCAAGTCGCCGGCCTTTCGGTTCTGAACGAGGAACGGACTCGATGTCAAGCCCACTGTCGCTGTTTCGCAAGTACCAGAAGGTGCTGCTGGCCGTTTTTGGCGTGCTGATGATGATCGTGTTCATCGTCGGTGGTTCGGTCGTGAATTTTTTCCAGCAGCAGGGTCCTTCGGGGACCGCCCCCGGTGAGGACGTGGTGCTGGTCTGGAACGGCGGCGTCGTCCGCGACGCTCAACTGCAACGGATGCGGCGACTGCATCTGCGCCTGATGCAGTTCCTCGAAGCCGTTGTGGAACAGACGACCCAGCAGGGCAAGACGCCGCAAGTGCAGGTGATCCGCCGAGTGCAGGATGACCGGGAGATTCTGCAACGGATGCTGCTGTCCGAAAAGGCCGGGCAAATGGGCATGGTGGCCAGCGACCAGGCGGTGCTGGATTACCTGTTCGAGCTGAGCGACTTCCAGCACGATCCCGAAGCGGCCGAAAAAACAGACGCCAAGAAACGCGATTTGGCCCGAATCCTCCGCGACGCGACCGAAGGCGAACTCAGCCAGACGGCCATGTTCGAACAGCTCAAGCTGGAGCTGCTCGCCCAGAATATGGAGTTGATGGCCTTCAGCGGTTTAGGATTCCCACCCGGCCAGGTGCTGACGCCCGGCCAGGCCTGGGACTACTTCACGCGCCTCCGCCGGATGGTCGTCACGCAAATCGTGCCCGTGGCCGTGGCGGACTTCACCGGCGAAGTGCCCGAACCGGGCGAGCAGGAACTGCGGGAATTCTTCGATCAATACAAGGATCGCCTGTCGTCGCCCGATTCGCCCGATCCCGGATTCCGTCGCCGGCAACGGATCGCCTTCGGCTACATGAAGGGCGAGATCACGCCGTTCATCGATGTCGAAATCGAACGCAACAAGCCGCTGATTACCGCAGCCGAGATTGAGAAGTTCTATGAGGAGAACAAGCAGGATTTCGTGCTGCCGGCTGACGAGAGCACCTCGCCGGCCACTCCCGAGAATCAACCTGCCGCCGAGAAGCCCGAAGCGCCGGCCGAGAAGCCTGATGCGCCGGCTGAAAGGCCCGATGCGCCGGCCGAGAAGCCCGACGCGCCGGCTGAGAAGCCCGACGCGCCGGCTGAGAAGCCCGATGCGCCGGCCGAAAAGCCTGATGCGCCGGCCGAAAAGCCCGATGCGCCGGCTGAAAAGCCCGATGCGCCGGTTGAAAAGCCCGAAGCGCCGGCTGAGAAGCCCGAAGCGCCGGCTGAGAAGCCCGAGGCGCCGGCCGCGTCGAGTGATCAACCTGCGAGCGACACTCCTGGCTCCAACGATTCATCATCCCTCGTGCGGCTACAACGCCTGGTTAGCCTGCAGGACACGCCAGCCGAAGCCGACAAGCCGGCCGAAGCCGACAAGCCGGCCGATGCCGACAAGCCGGCCGATGCCGACAAGCCGGCCGATGCCGACAAGCCGGCCGATGCCGACAAGCCGGCCGATGCCGACAAGCCGGCCG
>JAGFJK010000376.1 GCA_024102795.1 Pirellulaceae bacterium | reverse complement strand
CTGTATTGAAGCAGAGGTTGACGGCGAGTCGCTACATTTTGGGGACGAATCGTCCCAGAATCACGGGCTGGAAGCCCATGCTACGTATACGGCACGCTACACCTCAACTGCAAGCTGCTTCTTTCCGCCAGACTGGGCAAGTTCTTCGACAACCTCCAGATACTCCCGGATAGCATCCTTAATGTTGGCAACCGCTTCTGCCTCGGTTTTACCTTGGGAGTGACACCCTGGGAGCCCTGGAACGGACACAGCAAATCCTTCGTCCGATTCCTCAATCACAACGGTGTATCTCATTGCACCTCTCCAAACCTGCCGCTAACTGCTGGAGCCGTCACCATACGACACTATATGGAGTTTAGCGCGGTTGAATCATCTTCGACAAGCAGGCAGTCTGGATCTGTCGAATTCCAACATTCCTGTCAGTAGGACGCCAAACGCCTGTCGGAAGTCTACCAAAGACTCCCTCTGCCCCGCCATGTCGGCGGCTTAATTGAACTAGCTGATCTCCCTCATGCGCTTCGGCCTAAACAGCTCAAGGCCTACGCGGGCACGGCGCGAGCCACGTCCTTCACGCGTACCTCGTCCACCAGCCCCTGCACGCCGGGCACTCGCGTGCGGCAGGTCAGCAAGAGCTGCTTTTGATAGAACGACTGGACTTCGCCTCGCAGGATCACTGTCCCGTTGCGAACCACGATTCGCACCTGCCGCAGGGCCTGCATCTGCAAGCTGGAAAGATATTGCCCAATCTGCTGCTTCAAATTGGCGTCACTTTCGTACGCCGTGACGCTGGAAAGTTGTGACATGCTGTGCCCCACTGCGGTCGCTCGCTGGCAACTCGGACGATAAACAGGCTCGAAGGACGGAGGTCATACCCGGCTCGGAAATGCAGGAGCGAACGATGTGCCAAAGCGGTGCGAAAAACCGAGGCGATCGATGAACAGCGTCGCTCCGCGGGCCAGTCGCTGAAGCCGGTGACCCGCCGCGTCAGCCAGGCGGGTTCAGCAAAAGGTGTTGTCTTGCTTACGCTTCGGCCAATCGCCGCACGGGATGCACCCGAGGCGGAGCTTCGGGATCCGGCCAGCCGCCGAGCGAGAGGCCTGGGACGGGCCGGGTTGGGGCGGGCTTGTAAAAATGCTTATTCCTTGGGCAGCCGCGCATCGGGCGCGGGCAGGCCCGGCCTGGGCCGAAAGGTCGGCCGGCGCAGTCCCTGGTAGCGGAGATATAATCCGCTCAGAATCAACCCGCCGCCCACCAGGGTCCACCAGTGGGGCGGCGTGTAGTTGTCCGCCCCATGCCAGGCCACATAGACCCAGATCGGAACCAGGACGGGTTCGAGCAGCGAGATGCCCGCCGCCTCATGGCCGGCGACCGTCTTGAGCCCCAGGGCGAAGAGGACGTAGGGCAGGCCCATCTGAAACATCCCGAATCCCGCCAGGTAGGCCCACTGCGCGCCCTGCGGCCAGTGCTCGTCGCGCAGCGCCAGCGGAGCCAGCAGGGCGGCGGCGACCAGGTGATTCAAGGCGATCAACCAGGCCGATTCCTGGTCCCGCAGTTGCCGGATCGAAAGCACGACGCCCGCGAAAAACAGGCCCGACAACAGGCCGTAGATCACCCCCCGCGGATCGCTTCCCTGCAACTCAAACGCCAGGATCAAGGCCACCCCCGACATGCCGCAGATCAGCAGCCAGCGGTCGCGCGCGTGGACCGGTTCGCGAAACAGGAACACGCCCACCAGAAACACCCACAGCGGCGAAGTGTACTGCAGCCAGATGGCATTGGCCGCCTCGGTCAGCGTCAGGGCCGAGAGAAACGTGAAGTTCATCGCCGTGAACAACAGCACCATCGGAATCAGCTTGGGGGACCAGCGCGGACGGCGGACCATCGGCAGCAGAATCAGGCAGGCAAAGACCGCTCGCCAGAACGCCAGCACGGGGCCCGGCCAGCCGTCGAAGATTGGTGCCTTGGCGAAGAATCCGCTGGTGCTCCACAGCACCGCGGCGGCCAGCAGCAGCAGCCGGCCGGAGTTGCCCGGTGGCGGCGGCGTCGAAGCGGGGTCGGCGGATGACATACGGCAGTTTCTGTTCCCGGCGACGCTCAGTCGATCGCCTTGATTTTTCCAAAGGCGTTCAGCCGCACTCGCCGCTGGCTGCCGGGAATCAGTTCCCGCCACTGCGCCAAGGGCACTTCCCGTTCGTACTCGCGGCCCCGCGAATCGCTCAGCCGCACCGCGTACTGCTCGGTCCGCGGCCCAGCCCGCACCTTCTCTCCGGCGGCCACCTCGGGCCACCTTGGCTCGTGGTCCCGCCCGGCGGCGCGAGCCACCCCGTCGGGCATCCAGCGCTCGATGTCGTACGTGTATTGTGTCCGCATGATCGGGACCGACCGGTAAACCGGCTCCCGATAGGTCTCGGTTCGAGTGCGCGATTCGTACACGGGACGGCTGCTGGTGATCTCTTCAAAGTAGCCGTTTCCCAGGTCGCGCTGGCCGCTGACAAACTGCTCGGTGCCTACCTGCACTCGCTCCGTCACGTCCCGCGTGCGAGTCTCGTAGTGGTCCAGCACCTGCTCGGTATGGTGCAGGGCTGGCTGTTGCGAAATCAATCGCCCGCCGGGGGGCACCGACCAGCCTTGTTCGCGGACCGTCCTCAACCGCTCGACCTGGATCGTCCGCTGCCAACTGACGCCCTGAACGGTCAGCGTTTGAGTGCGGGGCCAGACGAGCCAGGCGACCAGCAGAACCAGCAACGCCGAGGACCCGGCCAGCCACTTGACGAACCCGCCAGGACGTGACCCAGGGGCCCGCGCGACCGGCCGCGTGACGCTGCTCGCGATAACCGGCGCGACCGGATCCGCCGACCGCGGCACCTGCTCCAAATCGTACTCCCGGACCGCTTGCCGGGGACTCGTACCCCGCGGCGCGCTGCACTGCCGGCAAACCAGCAGATCGGCCCGACTGCTGGCGCCGCAAAACTCGCACACCCAGTCGGCTCCGGACCGAGCCTCCGCGACCAACTCCGCGTCCAACACTTCCGGCTCGTCATCCGGCAGGTAAAACCGGATCCCTTCGGGTCGAGGGAACCCGCACTGAGTGCAGATCTTGTGGCGACCTCGAATGGCCTGGCAGCCGCACGAGGGGCAGTCCCAACGTCCTTCGCGGATGGTCACGGTCAAGCTCCGGCGAGCGAGCAGCGAGCGAACCCTGTCCAGGAGTTTAATCCGGCGGGCGGGACCAGTACCACGGGTGACGCCCCGGTGGTGGCGGGACACCGGCCAGTCAGGACGGTGCGCTTCCCGGACCCGTCCGGGATGCATCTGCCGAGAGCGGCCGAATCGTTGCTTCAAGCGGGCTCGTGGCATAGGATTGAGGGATAGTGCGCCGGCTTGCCCGACCGACCCTGCCGGGGGTCCTCCAAGTAGCGACAGGAGTGTGCGTTTCGTGGCCGAAATGACCGCTGAAAAGTTCGCCCAGCGGGCCTTCGATCTGAATCTGATTGAAGGCCCGCAGCTCGAATCCGTCTGGGGCGAGATCGGGACGCGCGACGTGGCGCTGGACGACTTCGTGTCGCTGGTGGTGCGGAAGGAGCTGCTCACCAACTTCCAGGTCGAACGGCTGCTCAAGGGCGAGCGGAAGGGGTTCTTCTACGACTCGTACAAGGTGCTTTACCTGGTCGGTTCCGGGACGTTCGCCCGCGTGTATCGGGCCGTGCACACCGAAACGGGCAAGGTAGTCGCGGTCAAGGTACTGCGGCAGCGCTACAGCGACGACGAGGAAACCACGGAGCAGTTCCTGCGCGAAGCCAAAATGGTGCAGAAGCTGCGGCACCCGAACATCGTGCCGATTTATGAAGTGCTGAGCGACCGGAACCGGCCGTTCATGGTGATGGAGTTTGTCGAGGGGCGCAATCTGCGGGACTTCGTCCGCGTTCGCAAGGGGTTGCAGGTGGACGAGTCGCTGCGGCTGATCGCCGACGTCTGCAGCGGCCTGGAATACGCACTGGAGAAAGGGGTCACGCATCGCGACTTGAAGCTGTCCAACGTGCTGGTGACCAGCCGCGGGCGGGCCAAGCTGGTGGACTTCGGCCTGGCCGGGTTTTCGGAGGAGAAGGGCGACCGGGCCGGCGCTCCGCGCAGTATTGACTACGCCGGGCTGGAACGGATCACGGGCGTGCGGAAGAACGATCCGCGGAGCGACATCTTTTTCGCCGGCTGCATGCTGTACCACATGATCAGCGGGCACGCGCCGCTGTCCGAGACGCGCGACCGCAGCAAGCGGTTGAGCACCGGGCGGTACCGGGAAATCAAACCGGTCACCGAATGGATTTCCGGCGTCCCGCCCTACGTGGTGACGTTGATTCATAAAGCGATGGAACTGAACCCGGAAAAACGGTACGCCACGCCCAGCGAAATGCTGCTCGACGTGAAACACGCCCTGCAACGCGTCGAAAAGGGAGACTCCGGCGAAACCAGCCCGCCAGGTGAGGAACCGGCCGACGCGGGCACCGTGGCGGCCGCCCGCGGCACCACGGCCGCCGCCAATCCGACCGATCTGGAGCAGGAAGGCGACAACAAGACGGTGATGATCGTCGAGTCGAAGATCGAGCTGCAGGATGCGCTGCGCGAGCAGCTCAAGCGCCGCGGCTACCGGGTGCTGGTCACGTCCGATCCGGATCGGGCGCTGCAGCGTTTCGAGGATAACGCGGAACTGGCCGACGCCGTCGTGTTCTGCACGACCGAGCTGGGCCACGCGGCGCTGGACGCCTTCAACCGCTTCGGTCGATCCGAACGAACGCGCGAGATCCCGGCCATCCTGTTCGTGGACAAGAGCCAGCAGGATCTGATCCAGGCGGCCGAGCGGAGCGAAAGCCGGGTGCTGCTGGCGATGCCGATCCGCGTCAGCGTGCTCCGCGCCGCGCTGATCAAACTGCTGGCCGCCCGCACACCGTCCTAGTCGGGTCGGTTCAGGGTGGCTGCCAAGGCAACCCCTTGGATTTGAAAGCAGCCCGGCGCGTTCGCCAGGGAAGAATCGGTTGGCTGCTCTTCCTCGCTCACGCTTCGGGTTACCTTTTCGAAGTCCCGCGGAGCGACAGGCGACGGACCGAGATTACGGCGTCATCTGAGCGGCGTAGCGGTCGGACCAGGCCTGCAAATCGTCGTTGCCCTTGCGGTGGCAGAAGTCTCCGAACGTCTCATTCGGCTGCCGCTCAGCCTTGAAATAGGCGAACAAAGGAACCAGCACCGGGATCAATTCCTCGCGGCTGACCAGGTCCTTGTAGATCGTGTTCAAGCGGTTGCCGAGCAACCGGCCGCCCAACAACACGGTGTACTTTTCCTTGGCCTTGCCGACCAGCCCGATGTCGCTGTTGTAGGGCCGGGCACACCCGTTCGGGCAGCCGGTCATGCGGATCGTGAACACTTCGGACGACAGCCCCAGCCGAGCCAGTTCCGGCTCCAGTTGATCGATGATCCCCGGCAACGCCCGCTCGCTCTCGGTGATCGCCAGCCCGCACGTCGGCCAGGCCACGCAGGCCATCGACCAGCGGCGGACGGCCGACGTCTGCTCGCTGGTGCGCACGCCGTGATCCGCCAGGATCCGCTGCAAGGGTTCGCGGGCCGAGTCGGCCAGATCCGTAAACAGGATGCTCTGGTGCGAGGTGAGCCGGATGCCGGGGTTCAGTTCCCGGCAGATCCGCCGGACGGCCGTCTTGAGCTGCCACTGGTCGGTGTCGGCCAGGCGGCCGTTCTCGACGTTCAATCCATAGAACCAGCGGCCGTCTCCCTGGGCTTCCCAGCCCATGTGGTCGTTGAAGCCGAACACGTCGTCGGGATGCGGGTCGGGCAGCGGCCCTCCATAGTACTGCTCGACCGCCTCCTTGAACCGAGGCAGGCCCCAGTTGTGGATCAGGTACTTCAGCCGAGCCACCTTGCGGTCGGCCCGGTTGCCGTGATCGCGCTGTACCTGAATCACGGCCGTCGCCACGTCAATCACCTGGTCGGGGCGCACAAACGCCATCCGCTTGGCCAGCGCGGGAAACGTCTTCTTGGCGCTGGGCGTCACTCCCTGGCCGCCGCCGACCAGCACGTTGTAACCCACGATCTGCTCGTCCTCGACGATCGCCAGCAGCCCCAGGTCGTTGGTATAAATGTCGACGCAGTTATCGTGCGGAAAACCGATCGCCGTCTTGAACTTGCGCGGCAGATACGTGCGCCCGTACAACGGTTCCACCTCTTCTTCTTCGGACCCGTTGCCGCCGCCCACCAACTGCCGCTGGCCGGTCGACTCGTCCTGCAGCCACAGTTCGTGGTAGGCCCGGGTCCGCGGAGCCAGATGGTGGGCCAGCGCGCTGGCCAGCCGCTGCGCCTCGTCGTACATCCCGCCATGGTATGGGCCGGGGCAGCACATGATGTTCCGCTCCACGTCGCCGCAGGCGCCCAGCGTGCTCAACTGCACCTGGTTGATGCGGCGGATCGTCTCGCGCAGATTCTCCTTCAGCACGCCGTGCAACTGGAGACCCTGCCGAGTGGTGATCCGCAGCGTGCTGTTGGCCAGCTCGTCGCACAAGTCCAGTTCGGCCAGCATCTGCGAGCTGGTCAGGCGGCCGCCGGGGATCCGCGTCCGGACCATGAAGATGAACGACTTCTCGCTCTTGCCGCCCGCGTGCCCCTCACGCTCGTCACGGTTGTCCTGCTGGTACGTACCGTGATGCTTGAGCAACTGCACGCTGCCCTTGCCGAAATGATCGTTGCCATCGGTCAGTTCGGCACCGATCTCGCCGCGCAGGAACTGGCTGTCTTCCTTGACCCCCTCGACCGGACTCAGTTTCACCTCGTCGCTCATCGCAGCTCCGCCTCCCGTGGATTTCGCTCCCCGACGAAAGGTGCTCTGCGGCACCGCCTTTCGATCGGCTCCCGTATTGACCGGGGCAAGTTGAGTCAGTATAGCGGCATTGGGTAACAGCCACTACGCCGGTCCCGCCACGCCGCACACGGGCCTTGCCAGGAGAATCACGAGTGACCGCAACGCTGCTGGACGGCACGGCCATCGCCGGTGAAATCCGAGCGGAATTGAGCGACGAGGTGGCGGAGTTCATCGAGAACAATGGGGTCACTCCCTGCCTGGCCGCCATCCTGGTGGGCCAGAATCCCGCCAGCCAGGTGTACGTCCGCAGCAAGCGGAAGGCCTGCGAGCAGGTCGGCCTGGAGAGCGTGCTGCATCGGTTGCCGGAGGACGTTCCGCAGGACGACCTGCTGGCCCTGATCACCCGGCTCAACAGGTCCTCCGACGTCCACGGCATCCTGGTCCAGTTGCCGCTGCCGCCGCACATCCAGGCCGCTCGGATCCTGGACGCCGTCCACCCGCTGAAAGACGTCGATGCGTTCCACCCGGACAACGTCGGCCGGCTGGCTCAAGGTCGTCCCAGGTTTCTGCCTTGCACGCCGCACGGGGTGCTGCAAATCCTGCATCGCGGCGGCGTGCCGGTCGCCGGCCGCCACGTGGTGATCGTGGGCCGCAGCGATATCGTGGGCAAACCGCTGGCCCTGCTGCTGCTGGCCAAGGACTCGCCCCTGGGACCTCAGTCGGCCAACGCCACGGTCACGGTCTGCCACAGCCGAACGAGCGACCTGGCCCAGATCACGCGCAGCGCGGACATCCTGGTGGCCGCCGTCGGCCAGCCGCACTGCATCACCGCCGAAATGGTTCGCCCCGGCACCGCCGTGGTCGACGTGGGAGTGAACCGCACGCCCGAGGGCCTGGCGGGCGACGTCGATTTTGCCGCGGTCCGCGAGCTGGCCAGCCACATCACGCCGGTCCCCGGCGGCGTCGGCCCGCTGACCGTCACCATGTTGCTGCACAACACGCTGGCGGCGGCCCGCTTGCAAATGGTGGCGTAGTTCCACGGCGCAACTTGGGTTGCAAAACCGCTGCCGCGTGGAGCGCGAGAAGTAGCCCGACGCGTTAGCGAGGGAAAGCGTCTAACCGGTTCGTCCCTGACGCCTTTCGAAGTTCCCCTCTTCGTGGACTCCGCTACGGCAGCCCCTCCACAAATCACTTCTGGCTCCCTCCCCGGAAGCCGGGGAGGGAGCCAGAGGGGCTTCAAGTTCTTACTGCGCCAGCTTGCGGACGGCCGGATGCGTGGGATAGCTGACCGCCTGCTCCTCGGCGGCGGCCGGGCGAGCGGTCCGGTTGCCGAGGGCGGTGGCCACCAGCGTCTCGAACATCCCCGACTGGATCACCTCGCCCTGCTGGTTGACCAGGTCGCGCTTCCAGACGACATGCCCGCGGCGGCGGCTCTTGGGCGTCTTGGCCATCACCTCGGTCACCACGTGGACCGTGTCGCCGATGTAGGCCGGCTTGAGAAAGTCCCAGCAGCGGATCCCCAGGAAGGCCTGCGTGGCCACGTTGGGGCTGTGACTGCCCAGTCCGGCCACCAGCGACAGACCCAGCAGACCGTGGGCAATCGGCCGTCCGAACGGGGTTTGGCGAGCGAATTCGTGGTCCACGTGCAGCGGGTTGTAGTCGCCGCTGATGCCGGCGAACATCACCACGTCCGTCTCGGTGATCGTCCGCCCCTGACTGGTCCAGCGCTGTCCGACTTGCAACTGTTCGAATTCGAGCGGCTCGCTCATACCAGCCCACCATCGTTTGAGGTTTGTTGCCGGCCAGGCTTTCTCTTTACGTCCATTTGCCGCCGAATGCAATCGGCAGTCGCGGAATCCGCGGCGAAATTCCCGCTTCCAGAACAAGCGTTCGTTGCCCGAATGCCCGCAAAGTCGCCGCCAGTTTCGCCGTCTTCCGCAGCCGGCAAACTCGCGATCCGCTTCAGGCCGAAATCCGCAGCCGCTCGCTCGCCCCCGACTCCACGTGCAGATTCATCGTGGGGAAGGGGATCCCGATCCGAGCGCGGTCGAGGGCCAGTTTGACCGAGCGAGTCGCGGCATCGCGGACCACCCAGTAATCGCTGGTCGGACACCACACGCGGACCAGCCACTGGACCGAAGAATCGCCCAAACCCGACAGCAGCACGGCCGGCGCGGGGTCGTCGAGCCTGCCGGGAACGTCCAGGGCCGCCTTCAACAGCACCTCGCGCGTGCGGTCGATGTCCGCTCGATACTCCACCCCCACCGCCACTTCCACTCGCCGAGCGGGATGGTAGCTGGCGTTCTCGATCACCGAACCGAAGATCGCCCCGTTGGGCAGGATCACTCGGCGGTTGTCTCCCGTATCCAGGCTGGTGGTGAACAGTTCAATCTCGTCCACTCGCCCCGACTCGTTGGCCGTGGTAATCCAGTCTCCCACCTTGAACGGGCGAAACAC
The DNA here is from genome assembly GCA_024102795.1 of Pirellulaceae bacterium. Classification (GTDB taxonomy): domain Bacteria; phylum Planctomycetota; class Planctomycetia; order Pirellulales; family Pirellulaceae; genus JAGFJK01. The sequence continues at coordinate 2,305 of JAGFJK010000376.1, read as the reverse complement.
CAGCAGCATCATGCCCGCCGCGAAATTGGACAACGTGCCCTGCAAGGCCAGGCCCATCGCCAAGCTGGCCGCTCCCAGAACGGCCGCGAAACTGGTCGTCTCGATGCCGAACATGCTGAGACAGCCCAGTATGGCCATCACCAGCACCAGCCAGCGGACCATCTTGGACGAGAACTTGGTCAGCGTGATGTCGAAGTGGGCGCGTTGCAAGGCGTGTCCCAGGATGCGGCTGACCCAGCCCGCGATCAGCCAGGCCACCAGCAGCAGCCCCAGCACACCCGCGGCCCGCAAGCCGTAAGTCACCAGCAACGGCGACACATCCTGCAACAACTTCTGGTAATCCATTTCCATCGTGCCTTCCCTCACTCGGTCCCCCAAGACTCCAGGGGCCGGATTACAGCGGCGACGGCCGTTTTTTGCAAGATCAATTGGAGCGAGCAAAGTAGCCATCACGCTCCGCGTGAAGAGCCTGCTGTACACCGTTTCCAGCGGGGACGCGGCCGCACCACAAAGTCCGCACCGAGAAAGCAGCCGGCGAGCAAAGTAGCCATCACGCTCCGCGTGATGAGCCTTCTGTACACCGTTTCCAGCGGGGACGCGGCCGGACCACAAAGTCCGCACCGAGAAAGCGGCCGGCGGCTACGGATGGAGGCGGCCGTCGAGACGGAAAGTCGGCCGTGAAAGGGATCATCACGCGGAGCGTGATGACTACAATAGCGTGATGACTACTTTGCCGTGATGACTGCCTACCGCTGGCTGGCCTTGATCAGCGGCGGCCGAGCGCGCTGGCCGGCCGCCTCGACGTCGGCCCGCAGCACCTCCAGCGCTTTGGTCAACTGCCGGTCCACGCCCGCCGGCAGCTCGCCCGGCGCCGGCCAAAGGATGTGGTCGGGCACCGCCCCCCGCAGCTCCATGTCCTCTCCCGTGCCCGCCACGAACCAGCCGCGGAACGGCATCCGCAGCAAGCCGGCGTCCATGATCGCGGCCGAGCCGGTGCTGATCACGCCGCCGGCCGTGGGCACTCCGACCACCTGGCCCCGCCGCAACGTCTGGATGGCGTGGCTGAAAATCTCGGCATTGCTGAAGCTGTTCTGGTTGCACAGCACCACGATCGGCTGATGCCAGGTCGCGTACACTCGCCGGTCGTGCGGATAACCGGGTCCGCCACCGCGCGGCACCGTGATGGCGTGGACCGGCTGGGTGAGCACGGTCAGCAGATGGTCGGTGGTCGAACCGCCTCCGTTCTCGCGCACGTCGATCACCAGCCCCGCCTTGCCCGCGGCCACCGAGTACAATTCGCGTTCGAAACGGTAGAAGCTGGGCATATTCATGCCGCGGATGTGCACATAGCCGAACTGGCCGCCCGAAGCCTGCTCGACTTGAGCCTGATTGGTGCGCACCCAATGCTCATACAGCAGTTCGCGCGCCGCCCCGTAGCTGATCGGCCGCAGCGCCACGTCCCGCTCCTGCCCGTCGTCCGAGCGGACGCGCAGCCGCAGGTCGCGCTCCAGCGGACCGTTCAGCACGCTGGTCAAGTCCAGAGCCGGATCGACCGGCGTGTCGTTGATCCGCAGGATCACCTCGCCCGCCCGCAGCCTGCTCTGCTCCTGATCGGCCGGACCGCCCCGCAAGACCAGCGCGATCCGCAGCCCGGGGCCCGCGAAGGTCGGGTCGAAACGAGTGCCCAGGTGCGCGGTGGTCTCCGTCCAGCCACCGTCCCGCTCGTCCGGCCGGCTGGCCGTGAATCCCAGGTGCGAACCGTTCAGTTCACCCAGCATCATCTGGATCACGGTGGTCAGCGTGTCGGCGTCCGCGGCGCCCTCGGCCAGGGGGCGATACTTGCGGCGGATGGCGTCCCAGTTGCGGTGGTTCAGCAGCTCGTCGTAATAGTTGTCGCGCATCTGCCGCCAGCACAGGTCGAACACGGCGGCGTGCCGCGCGGACAGTTCGACTTGCTGACGCACTCGAAACGGCCACGCGGCGGTCTGGCCTTGAGTGTTCAGGCTGCCGGGGACTCCGGCCGCCAGCCAGACGATCTGGTTGCCCTGGGCGATCCAGCGGGCCGCCTGGCCCGTCGTGGCGCTGAGCAGTTTCGGGGTCAGCTCATCCGGCGGCGACACCGTGTAAGTTCCCGCCTTGCCGCCAATCGTGGCGGTGAACGCGAGCTGCTTGGAATCGGGGGACCAGAACGGTCGGCTTTCGGCCACCTGCTCGATCGATACGCGGCGTATCCGCTCGTCGATCCCCTCGAAGTCAATCTCCACTCGCGGCAGTTTCGGCGGCGCGGCGGAACCATCGTCTGGCG